>NZ_JBDZDS010000004.1:0-406172 GCF_040045035.1 Mesorhizobium sp. KR1-2
CACACGCCTCGGGCCTTGGCGCTGCGCAATGCGAAAAGCTCCGCGCCAACGCCCGCCGCTTCACCCGCCCATCAGGGCAAAACCAACGCCGGAAACGAACTCAAAACTGGATAAAACCTGGGGCAACGTCAGGGCACACCAATACCTGGTCGGTTCAAGCTTGTCGCAATATGGCTGGGCGAGAGAGTGGCGAGGACCAGGCCGGGACGAAGCGTGCCGACAACCGTGTTGCCGGTAGCATCTTATCGACAATGGTGCGATTCCTACGGCGAGAGCATGAACCGCAAGACCAGCAACAGTATCGCCGGTGGGGTCGATCGCCACCTCGGCTGAGCGGACGTGGGCTTCGGCGAAGCGCGGGGCCCCCGCGGATTTAGCCACCGCCGCCCAGTATCGCATCCGCGCCAGGAACGGTCGCGTCGAGGTAAGGCGCGAGGATCCAGAAATAGGTAGATCGGTCTACATAGTTGTCGAGGGGCGATCGTGAGCGACAAGATGAAAGTGAGGGAGCGCCTGCTGAAGGCGGCGGCGGAGTTGTTTTATCGCGACGGGGTGGGGGCCACTGGCATCGACGCGATCACCGCGCGTGCGGGCGTTGCAAAAATGAGCCTCTACAACAATTTCTCGTCCAAGGCTGATCTGGTCGACGCCTACATTCAAGGGCGCCATGACGAATGGATGGAGCTTTACCGGGAACGGCTCAGTCACGCCACTACGCCGCGGGAGCGGGTGCTCGCCGTGTTCGATTCCTATGTGGACCACGCGGCCTGTGCCTATGAATGGGGATTTCGCGGATGCGGGCTGCTTAACGCGGCCGCAGAGCTTCCCATGGGCGGCCCCGGTCGGGCGTCGGTTGCCGCCCAGAAGGAAGAGGCGGAGAGACTGTTCAGGGAACACCTCCGCGACATTCGGCCGAGTGCTGGCACGGCCGTCGACGAGGCTGCGGAACACCTGTCCTTTCTTCTGGAGGGCGCGATGGCTCGCGCAGGACTCGACGGGCACGACGCAAGCCTGAAGAAGGCGCGCAAGATCGCGATTTCCATCCTCGACAAGCTTTGAGATCGAGCCGCCTGCGGCGCGCATCAGGACACGGGCGTGCGCGGACCCTTTACCAGCATTCACAGAGATCGGAAATCAGAACAGATGAGCGAATTGGTCACCGCTTCCTATCGGCAGAGGAGCGGCATCTCGGCGGTCGCCGTTCTGGTCATTCTTGAAGCTGCTTTGGTGATTTCCTGGAGCGCCGGGTTCGTCGGCATTCGCTTTGCGATCGATCATGCGCCGATCTTTCTGATCCTGCTTTGGCGCAGCCTGGTCTCCGGGATGGTACTTCTTCCGTTCGCACTGACGATCGGTCCCGCGCTCCGCTGGAAGGATGCCCTGCCACAGATGCTGTTCGGAGCGCTGGCCATGTCCGGCTATCTGGCGGGATTTGCGCTGGCGATCTCGTACGGCGTTCCGACGGGCCTCGTCGCCCTGATCACGGATATGCTGCCCTTGGCGGTGGCAGTGTTGTCGTGGCCCGTGCTCGGGCAGGCGCTCACCTGGCGTCAGTGGCTGGGCTCTTTCATCGGCCTCGCCGGCGTCTTGATCGCATCGGGTTGGTCACTCCAGATGGGCGACGTCCCGCTCTGGGCCTACGGTCTACCTGTGTTGGGAACGCTTTCCCTGGCGATGGCGACACTCCTCCAGAAACGCAGCCCGACCAGTTCCATGCCCGTGCACCAGAGCCTGTGCATCCAATGTCTCTCGGCGTCGGTGATCTTCGCCCTGTTCGCCTGGCATGAAGGTGGTGTGCTTCCCGTGCTCGAAACAGGGTTCATCGGCGGTATTCTGTGGCTCGTCTTCGTCGCGACCTTCGGGGCCTGGAGCCTCTATTACATCGCCCTCCGCAAATCGTCTCCGGCCCGGGTCACGGCGATCCTGTATCTGAGCCCGCCCGTAACGATGATCTGGGCCTGGATCATGTTCGGCGAACCCTTGTCATGGGCAATGGCGGCCGGACTGGCGGTTTCGCTGGTCGGCATCATCATGGTCGCCCGGTCGCAAGGGTCCTAGAACGTATCCAGCGTTCGGATCTGATTTTCCGCGCTCGACGCGTTGAAAGGAGCCAAGTGGTGAGCGTGATGGAAAAACTTCGGCCAGGGGAGAAATCCCTGACCGAAATGGGAGCGCGCGCCACGGACGTGAACCCGGCGCGCGTGCAGGGTTTTCTAGACATATTCGGCAACTGGGATCCGAGCCTGGCCTTCATGCTGGGCGGAGCCGTCACCGTGGCATCGGCGGCGTGGCGCTTGCCCGGCGCATGAGCCGTCTCGCCTTAGAAACGACCTTCCGCCTGCCGGAGACCAACCGGATCGACGGCCGGCAGATCCTGGGCTCGACGGTCTTCGGCCTGGGCTGGGGGTGGCGGCTTCGGCCGTTGCCTCGCTTTCGCTGGGCCTGTAGCCGACGATGCTTTTCGTAGCCGCGATGGTGACGGGCATGGTGATCCATGACCGTGGCTATCGGAAGATCCAGTCATGACCGGGATAATGCTGAGCGCCATCGCTGCGGGCAGTCTGGTCGGCTTCATGCTCCGCCTGGTCGGTGGCGGCGGCTCCATCCTTGCCACGCCGCTCATTGATCGAACCTGGCCGCGCGGATGGTCGGAAGGTGACTGAGAAGAAAAAGGCTTCCGCCGAGACCGGCGGAAGCCTTTCTCACATCAATACCAGGCGTCGTCCATCGATGCCTTGCGGCGCGCGACAAAATCCTTAAGGGCCTCGTCGGTGCCTTCGTCGAGCGGCGGCGCCTCGTACTCGGCCAGCGCCTTCTTCCAGCGCTTGTTGGCGCGGGTAGCCGCATCCTCGGAGCCGGCGGCCTCCCACTTCTCGAAGGCCTCGTTGTCGGCGATCTCCGAATCCCAGAAGGCGGTCTCGTAGTTGCCCATGGTGTGGGCGCAGCCGAAGAAGTGGTTGCCGGGGCCGACCTCCTGGAAGGCATCAAGCGCAAGCTGGTTGTCATCCACCTTCACGCCGTCGAGATAGCTGTGCAGTGCGCCGCAGAAGTCGGTGTCCATGACGAATTTTTCGTAGGACATGGACAACAGCCCGTCGAGGAAACCGGCCGAGTGCAGGATGAAATTGGCGCCGCAATGCACGGCCGCCAGCATCGACACGGTGCCCTCGTTCATGGCCTGGGCGTCGGGCAGCTTCGAGGTGGTGAAGTTGCCGGAGCACCTGAGCGGCAGGCCAAGCCTGCGCGCGAGCTGGCCGACCACCATCGAGCCGACCGCCGGTTCCGGCGTGCCGAAGGTGGGCGAACCGGAGCGCAGGGACATCGAGGACAGGAAATTGCCGAAGATCACCGGCGCGCCCGGGCGTTCCAATTGGGTGAGCGCGCAGCCCGCCATGGTCTCGGCCAGCGACTGGGCGATGGCGCCTGCATTGGTGACGGGCCCCATGGCACCGCCGAGGATGAAAGGTACCACGACAGCGGCCTGGTTGGCGCGGGCATAGGCGCGCAGCGCCGTGGTCATGGTGGCGTCCCACACCAGCGGCGAGTTGACGTTGACGTTGCCAAGGATGACGCAGTTTTCGTCGGTGAATTGCTCGCCGAAGACGAGGCGGGCCATGTCGATGGAGTCCTCGGCCCGGCTTTCGGCCGTTACCGAGCCCATGAAGCCGCGATCCGAATAGCGGATATGGGCATAGACCATGTCGAGATGGCGCTTGTTGACCGGTACGTCGACCGGCTCGCACACCGTGCCGCCGGAGTGGTGCAGCCAGGGCGAGGACTGGGCGAGCTTCACGAAGTTCTCAAAATCCTCGATGGTGCCGTAGCGGCGGCCCTTGTCGAGATCCATGACGAAGGGCGAGCCATAGGCCGGCGAGAACACGACGCTCTTGCCGCCGATGCGCACCGAATTGGCGGGGTTGCGGGCGTGCTGGGTGAATTCGGCCGGCGCGGTCTTGAGGATCTCGCGCAGCATGCCGGGCTCGAACTTCACCAGCACGCCCTCGACCTTGGCACCGGCCCGCTTCCAGTGGTCGAGCGCGACCGGATCGTCACGGAACTCGATGCCGATCTCGGCAAGGATGCGATCTGCGGTCGCCTCGATGCGCAGCAGGTTCTCCTCCGACATCACGTCGTAGGTGGGAATGCCGCGCACGATGTAGGGCCGGTGCAGGCCGCTCGGCGAACGGCTCATGCGGGCGCGCCGGCGCGCTTCGCGTCCGCCCGATCTCTGTTCTTGGGTGGGCGTGGCAGGGGTGGTCATGGTCTCGAATTCCGTTTCTCAGCTGCTGCGCGAACATGACGCCCCGGCGTTCCGCGTCGGTGGCCTCATGTTTCGATTGCGATCTCCTCCCGCAGGAAACTCCGCCGCGAAGCAGGGCCTGCGGATATCGACAGTGCATAAGCGGTCATTATGCGATAAGGCGTCAACGGCATTTTTTGGAACGCCTTGCATGAGGTTTTGTAATGTCAGGCTTTCGCCGGCAATTGCCTTCGATGACGGCTCTGGTGGTGTTCGAGGCGGCGGCGCGGCAGCAGAGTTTTACCCGCGCAGCGGTCGAGCTGGGCATTACCCAGGCGGCGGTGAGCCGGCAGGTGCAGGCGCTGGAAAGCAGCCTCGGCTTTCCGCTGTTTCGCCGCATGCATCGCGCGATCGAGCTGACGGAGCCGGGCAGGGCGCTGGCCGCCTCGATGTCGGAAGCGCTCGGCATCGTGGCGCAGACGGTGCGCACCATCACCAGCGGCAGGGATGCCGGCGAACTGACCATCTCGGCCACGGTGGCGTTCTCGCATTTCTGGCTGCTGCCGAAGGTTTCGAGCTTCCGGCGCACCGACCCCGATATCAAGCTCAAGATTGTGACGCAGGACCCCAGCGTCGACCTGTTGCGCGACGAGATCGACGTGGCGATCCGCTACGGCGACGGCAACTGGCCGGATGGCAGGGCGATCCTGCTGTTCGGCGACGATGTTTTTCCGGTGTGCAGCCCTGACTATCTCGCCCAGCGCAGCGCGCCCGATTGCGTCGCCGACCTTGCCCGCCACAATCTCATCGCCAGCGACGCGCATGAGCCGACCTGGGTCGACTGGGATCATTGGCTGGGCGCGTTCGGGCACGGCGGCGAGCGCAAGAACATCACGCTGAGCTGCAATTTCTACACCGACGCGCTGTACGCGGCGATGCGCGGCGAAGGCATCGCGCTGGGCTGGCACCGGCTGGTCGACGACCTGCTGCAGCGCGGCCAGCTCGTACGGGTGTCGGTGGAAACGTTGCGGCCGCGCTCGGCCTATTATGTCGTGCTGAAGCACGGGGCCCCGAAGGCCTCGGTTGCGTCCTTCCTGAACTGGATACGGACGGAGGCCGACGCGACACCGCCCAAGCCGCTTGAGAACAGCCTCTTCGCAAACGAAAACGCCCCCTCCGGTGTGGGAGGGGGCGCTTAAGCTGCAAGATATAAGACGCGGTTTGGAACCGCTGAGCGTCAGCTGGCGGCGGCGAGGGCCGGGGTATCGAATTCGAGCGCCCGGTCGCCGTCAGCGTCCTTGATGCGCGTGGGCAGGCCGATCCGGTTGAGCAGGCCGAGGAAGGGCCGCGGCGGCAGGTCTTCCACGTTGGCCATCTTCTTCACGTCCCAGTCGCCGCGGGCGACCAGCATCGCGGCGGCCACGGCCGGCACGCCGGCGGTGTAGGAGATGCCCTGGCTGCCGACTTCCTCGTAGGCTTCCTTGTGATCGGCGACGTTGTAGATGAAGACCTCGTGCTCCTTGCCGTCCTTCACGCCCTTCACCAGATCGCCGATGCAGGTCTTGCCGGCGTAGTTCGGCGCGAGCGACGACGGATCGGGCAGGACTGCCTTGACCACCTTGAGCGGCACGACTTCCAGGCCTTCAGCGGTCTTGACCGGCTTCTCGGACAAAAGGCCGAGGTTCTTCAGCACGGTGAAGACGTTGATGTAGTGGTCGCCAAAGCCCATCCAGAAGCGGACGTTCGGCACGCCGAGGCGCTGCGAGAGCGAATGCACCTCGTCATGGCCGGTCATGTAGGCCTTCTGCTTGCCGACCACCGGCAGGTCCCATTCCTTGCCGACTTCGAACATCTTGTTCGAGACCCACTTGCTGTCCTGCCACGACCAGACCTGGCCGGTGAACTCGCGGAAGTTGATCTCCGGATCGAAGTTGGTCGCGAAATACTTGCCGTGGCTGCCGGCATTGATGTCGACGATGTCGATGGAATCGACGCGGTCGAAATATTCATCGAAAGCGAGCTTGGCATAGGCGTTCACCATGCCGGGGTCGAAGCCGGCACCGAGAATGGCGGTGATGCCCGCCTTCTCGCATTCCTCGCGGCGCTTCCACTCGTAGTTGGCATACCACGGCGGGGTCTCGCAGATCTTCATCGGGTCTTCGTGGATCGCCGTGTCGATATAGGCCGCGCCCGTCGCGATACAGGCCGAGAGAACCGACATGTTGAGGAAGGCCGAGCCGACATTGAGGACGATCTGGCTGTTCGTCTTCTCGATCAGCGCCTTGGTGGCCTCGATGTCGAGCGCGTCGAGCGCATGCGCTTCCAGCACGCCGTTCGGGTTCTTCAGGCTCTTCTTTTCCCGGACCGACTCGACGATCGCGCGACATTTCGCGACCGTGCGTGAAGCGACATGGATATCGCCGAGCAGATCGTTGTGTTGCGCGCATTTGTGGGCCACAACCTGGGCCACGCCGCCCGCGCCGATGATCAGTACGTTCTTCTTCATTTCGGGCGTTTGTCTCCTTTTCCCGTCAGCCAAACCCGACGAGCCTCACGAGAGGCTCGCGACGTAATCCTCGAAACCGAACTCGCGCACCACGCGCACGGTGCCGTCCAGCTCGCGCACCGCAATCGACGGCATGCGCACGCCGTTGAACCAGTTCTTTTTGACCATTGTGTAGCCGGCGGCGTCCTGGATCGAGATTCGGTCGCCGACCTTGAGCTCCTTGTCGAAGCGGAACTCGCCGAAAATGTCTCCCGCCAGGCAGGACTTGCCGCAGATCATGTAGCTGTGTGCGCCGGCATTGGGCTCGACCTTGGCGTTTTCGCGGTAAATCAAGAGGTCGAGCATATGCGCCTCGATCGAGCTGTCGACGATGGCGAGGTTCTTGCCGTTGTCGAGCGTGTCGAGGACGGTCACCTCCAGCGTGGTGCTCTTGGTGATCGATGCCTCACCCGGCTCGAGATAGACCTGCACGCCGTGGCGCTCGGCGAATTCCTTGAGCCGTGCGCAGAAGGCATCGAGCGGATAGCCCTCGCCGGTGAAGTGGATGCCGCCGCCGAGGCTCACCCACTCGACGCGGCCGAGCAGCGAGCCGAACCTTTCCTCGATCTGCGAGAGCATGCGGTCGAACAGCCCAAAGTCCTTGTTCTCGCAGTTGTTGTGGATCATGAAGCCGTTGACGCGGTCCATCACGGTCTCGATCCTAGCCACGTCCCATTCGCCCAGGCGGCTGAAGGGTCGCGCCGGATCGGCGAGATCGAAGCTCGAGGAGCTGATCTGCGGGTTGAGGCGCAGGCCGCGCGCCAGGCCACTCGCCTTGTCAGCGAAGCGCTCCAGCTGACCGATGGAGTTGAAGATGATCTTGTCGGCATTGGCGATCACCTCGTCGATCTCGTGATCGGCATAGGCAACCGAATAGGCGTGCGTCTCGCCGCCAAATTTCTCGCGGCCGAGCCGCACCTCGTTGAGCGAGGAGGAGGTGGTGCCGTCCATGTAGTCGCGCATCAGGTCGAACACCGACCAGGTGGCGAAGCACTTCAGCGCCAGAAGCAGCTTGGCGCCGGAATGCTCGCGCACATAGGCGATCTTCTTCATGTTCGGCAGGAGGCGGGACTTATCGATGAGGTAGTAAGGCGTCTGGATCATCGGCTCGGCGCTGGCTGTCGGTTCAAATATCTGTCGCTCGCCGGTCAGGCGTCCTGAGATCGGTCAAGCGGTGTGGGAGATTTTCCGGGCCCTTTTAGGAACTGCCGGCCGCAATCTCAAGCGTTTTGGACCCAAAGGTGCCGGAATGCCCGGCGGCTCACGGAAACGGTTCGGTGTCGAAGTTCTTCTGCGGCTTCAAGGATGCAGCTTTTGCATCTCTCGGAACTGGATAACCCTGGCACCCCCGAACGCGAGCCAGGCTTCGACCGCGTCCGGGCTAGATGCCCGCTTTGATGCGTTGCGGCTCTCGCCGGAACAGGTTCGGAATAAGACACATCATGGTGGCGCAAAGTAGCCGAAGGTCCCCCGGAGTCAAGCAAAGGGATGCCGCCGGGGGCGGGGCACGTTGCCGCCCCTTCGCCGACCGGGATCAGAACTCCATGCCGCCGGGCATGGCCGGCGCGGCAGCTTCCTTCTTCGGCTTCTCGGCGACCATCGCCTCGGTGGTGACCAAAAGGCCGGCAACCGAGCCGGCGCCTTCCAGCGCCGTCCGCACCACCTTCACCGGGTCGATGATGCCCTGCTTGAAGAAGTCGCCATATTCGCCGGTCTGGGCATTCCAGCCATAGGCGGGCCGGGAATGCTCGCGCAGCTTGCCGACTACGATGGAGCCCTCGGCCCCTGCGTTCTCCGCGATCTGGCGCACCGGTGCCTCGAGCGCGCGGCGAACGATGTCGACGCCGACGCTTTGGTCCTGGTTCTCCGTCTTGAGCCCGTCGAGCGCGCTGGCCGCCAGCAGCAGGGCCACGCCGCCACCCGGCAGGATGCCTTCGGCGACGGCGGCGCGGGTGGCATGCAGGGCATCGTCCACGCGGTCCCGCCGTTCCCTGACCTCGACCTCGGTCGAACCGCCGACACGGATGACGGCGACGCCGCCAGCCAGCTTGGCCAGCCGCTCCTGCAGCTTCTCCTTGTCGTAGTCCGAAGTGCTCTCCTCGATCTGCTGCTTGATCTGGTGGACCCGGCTTTCGATCTCGGCCTTCTTGCCGGCGCCGCCGACGATGGTGGTGTTCTCCCGGTCGATCATCACCTTGTGGGCGCGGCCGAGCATCTGCACGGTGACATGCTCCAGCTTCACGCCGAGCTCTTCGGAAATCGCCGTACCGCCGGTCAAGATGGCGAGGTCCTCGAGCATGCCCTTGCGGCGATCGCCGAAACCGGGCGCCTTGACGGCCGCGACCTTGAGCCCGCCGCGCAGCTTGTTGACCACCAGCGTGGCCAGCGCCTCGCCCTCCACATCCTCGGCGACGATGAGCAGCGGCTTGGCCGACTGGATCACCGCTTCGAGGATGGGCAGCATGGCCTGCAGGTTGGAAAGCTTCTTCTCGTGGATCAGGATGTAGCAGTCCTCGAACTCGACGCGCATCTTGTCCTGGTTGGTTATGAAGTAGGGGGAGAGATAGCCGCGGTCGAACTGCATGCCCTCGACCACCTCGAGTTCGGTGGTGGCGGTCTTGGCCTCCTCGACGGTGATGACGCCTTCGTTGCCAACCCTCTCCATGGCTTCGGCCAGCAGGTGGCCGATCTCGGGATCGTTGTTGGCCGATATGGCGCCGACCTGGGCGATCTCGTCGTTGTGGGTCACCTTGCGCGCATTCTGCTTCAGCTCGGCCACGACCGCGTCGATCGCGGCATCGATGCCGCGCTTCAGGTCCATCGGGTTCATGCCGGCCGCGACTGCCTTGGCACCTTCCGTCAGGATCGCCTGCGCGAGCACGGTCGCGGTGGTGGTGCCGTCGCCGGCGGCGTCGCTGGTCCTGGACGCGACCTCGCGGACCAGTTGCGCGCCCATGTTCTCGAATTTGTCGGCGAGTTCGACTTCCTTGGCGACGGTGACGCCGTCCTTGGTGATGCGGGGGGCGCCGAACGCGCGGTCGATCACGACGTTGCGACCCTTGGGGCCGAGCGTGACCCTGACCACATCGGCCAGGATGTTCACCCCGCGCAGCATGCGCTCGCGCGCGTCGGAATGGAATTTCACTTCCTTTGCAGCCATCGCCCTATTCCTTCGTCGGGGGAACCCTGAATGAATGCGAATGCGGCTCGAAATGCGGACCGGAAGCCATGGGACCCAGGCGCCGGCGGCGCGAAAATGGTCTGGCCTTGAGAAAACGGGCCAAGGCCGTCCGGAAAATTTCCGTGGCAAAGTTATCGCGCGATAAGCGCTTGTATTCAATACAAACCTTGTTTCAGCCTTGTGTCGGAGGCATCCGCCTTTCAGGCAGGTCTGTCGTCTTCATCGATCAGAATTCGAGAGGCGGCTCCGTCGAGATCCTCGTACTGGCCGCTTTTGAGCGACCAGAGGAAGGCGGCCAAGCCAAGGCCGCCCAGAAGGAGGGCGATCGGGATCAGGTAGACGAGGATTGTCATTTGGCCGGCTCCATCGTGCCCATCGCGTGGCGCGCTCCGCCTTCCTCGCGTTCTGCTTTGGCGGCGGATTTTTCCGCGCCCTTGAGTCGAAGCGCGTTGGACACCACGAGCACCGAGGACAACGACATGGAAAGCGCTGCCACGAGAGGGGTAACATAACCCATGATCGCGATCGGCACAGCGATGACGTTGTAAATGCCGGCAATGGCGAGGTTCTGCCGGATCAGCCGGCCGGAATCCCTGGAGATGCGAAGCGCCAGCGGCACTGCGGCCAGGCTTTCGCGCAGGAAGACGAAGTCGGCTGCGTTGCGGCCGACATCGGCGGCGGTGGCGGGCGCCATGGAGACATGCGCGGCCACGAGCGCCGGCGCGTCGTTGAGGCCGTCGCCGACCATCAGCACCTTGCGCCCCTCGGCTGCAAGTTCGGCCACGCGGCCCGCCTTGTCGCCGGGCAGCACGCCGGCGCGGAAGGCTTCTATGCCGAGCGTGCGGCTTAGCCTGGCCACGGCTGCTGGCCGGTCGCCGGAGAGGACCTCCATCTTCAGGCCCTTGGCGGCAAGCTGTCTGACCGTGTCGCCCGCGCCATCGCGAAGACGGTCCTCGAAGGTGAACTGCGCGAGCAGCTTGCCGTTTTTGGCAAGCACGGTGCCGGCCTCGGACGAGGCTTCCCCGTCGGCCAGCGCCCAATCGGCGCGGCCGAGCCGGTAGAGATCGCCGCGCGCCTGCGCTTCGATGCCGTAGCCGGGAAGCTCGCGGACCTCAGCGAGGGCCAGGCCTGGCGCGGCGGCGCCGGTTTGCGCCAGTGCCTTCGACAGCGGGTGGCGCGAATGCGCGGCCATGGCGGCCGCTATGCCAAGCGCCTTCGGATTGACAGCGCCGGGATCTACCAGCCGCGGCGTGCCGACGGTCAGCGTGCCCGTCTTGTCGAAGACGACCGTGTCGATGATGGCCAGGCGTTCCATCGCCGAGCCGTCCTTGACCATGATGCCGCTCTCGAACAGCCGGCGAGCCGCCACGACCTGGACAATTGGCACCGCCAGCGCGAGCGCGCAGGGGCAGGTGATGATCAGCACCGAGATGGCGATGGTGATGGCGCGGTGGAAGTCGCCTGAGAGCGTCACCCAGCCCAGGAAGGTGAGGAAGGCGGTGAGATGCACGACCGGCGAGTAGAGCGCGGAGGCGCGGTCGGCGATGCGGCGATAGACGTTGCGACCGCCCTCGGCCGCCTCCATCATCCGCACCATTTCGGCGAAGAAGGAATCCTTCGCAGCCGCCAGGGCGCGGATTGTGAGCGGGCCGGTGAGGTTGAGCGTGCCGGCACGGATCACCGCGCCCGGCGTCACGCGCTGCGGCTCGCTCTCGCCCGACACCAGCGAGCAGTCGAGATCGGAGGCGCCGTCCTCGACGCTGGCGTCGACCGGCACGCGCTCGCCTGCGGCAAGCAGGATGCGCATCTCGGGCTCGATCTCCTCGACCGGCAGATAGTCGCGCGAACCGTCGGGGCGCAGCACCATGGCGCCGCGCGCGGCAAGCCGCGCCAGCCCCTTCACCGCCTCGCGGGCGCGTTCGCGCATGACGTGGTCGAGCGTGCGGCCGATGAGCAGGAAGAACAGCAGCGTCACCGAGGCGTCGAAATAGGCGTGCTGGCCGTGGTGGATGGTCCCGTAGATGCTCATGCCGTAGGCAAGCAGGATGCCGAGCGATATCGGCACGTCCATGTTCATGCGACCGTGCTTCAGGCCGTTCCAGGCGGAGCGGAAGAAGATGCGCCCGGCGAAGGCGAGCGCGGGGATGGCGATCAGCGCCGAAATCCAGTGGAACAGGTCGCGCGTCGAGCCTTCCGCACCCGACCACACCGAGACCGAAAGCAGCATGACGTTGGCGGATGCGAAGCCCGAAATACCCAGCGCCCGGATCAACTCGGCCAGCGTCTGGTCCTTCGTGCCGGCGTCCGGATCGAACAGATGCGTTTCGTAGCCGAGGCCCTCGATGGCCGGAACGATCGGCGGCATCCTCTCTTCGTGCCAGCGCACGCTGACGCGCCGCGTCGACAGGTTCACGCGGGCGTTTTCGACGCCGTCGAGGCGCGAAAGGGCGCTTTCGATCTTCTGGATGCAGGCGCCGCAATGGATGCCGGGCACCGCCAGGTCGCTCTGGCGAAGCCCGTTGCCGACCGCGCGGCTGGCCAGCAGCATTTCCTCGGGCGAGGGGCCGGCGTGCTCGGCGCGCTCGAGGTCGGAGATGATTTCGGTGGGGGCGCAGCAACTCATTTGAAAGCCCCCTCCTTCACGATGATGCGCCGGACATCGCGATAGGGCAGGGCTTCCCCGATGTCGGCGTCGACTTCCACGATCCAGATTCCGTCGCGGATCGTCTGTTCGGCGCCATAGGCACCGTCGGCCAGGGGCTTCAGCGTGATGGTCTGGTCCTCCGCCTCATAGGCGGGGCGGCGGAAGGTGGCGGTGACGCCCTTGGGATGGATCGCCGCGCCGGTCGCGTCGGTGAGGGCGAAGCGTACCAGGCCGGGCTGCAGCTCGAGCGTGGTCTTCCATCCTTTCGCGGCCTGCACGCGGCCCGCCTCGGCCCTGCTGTTGAACTCCTGGCTGGCGACATAGGTGTTCTGGACCACGAGCCCGGTCCAGCTCGTATTGGCATAGATCGCCATGACGATATTCACCGAGATGACGGTGCCGAAGAAGAGCACCATGACGGCCAGCATATGCCAGCCGGTGAACTGCTTTTGGGCGCGTGCAAACATCATCTCTTCTCCGGTGCGTTGAAGGTCGCGACATAGGCGTCGTGCTCGCCGCTCGCCTGGTCCTCGACGGTGAACTTGAAGGAAGTCGCGGCTCCTGGGACACGGTTCTTCGGCAGGCGGACGAAGACCTTGATCGTCTTGAGCCGGTCGGGCTCGAGCGCGATCTCGACCGACCGATCTTCAGGCTGCTGCTCCATGCCGACGACCGCCATGGTGCCGCCCTCCAGCCCCTCCAGCGAGAGCACGACCGTGCGCGGCTCGGGGATCATGTTCAGCAGCTTGACCGTGTAGCCGTTGCGGAACGAGCCGTCGGAAAGGGTGACGAACTGCGGGTTGCGGTCATGCGCGACGTTGAGCTCAAGCCGGTCGCGGCTGAGCAGGGCATAAAAGAGACCTATTCCGACCAGGGACCATGCGGCGAAATAGGCCAAAGTGCGCGGCCGGACGAGCTTGCGGAGATGGAAAGTCGCCACCTTGTCGGAAAGCGTTCCCGACGGGGTGCGGACCTTGCTCGGGTCGATGGCGTGCGTGCCGTTGCCGGTCGCCAGCGTCATGTTGGCCTGGTAGTCGTTCAGCGTGGCGTAGGAGATCAGGCCGCGTTCCTTGCCGATCTTGTCCATGACGCTGTCGCAGGCATCTATGCACAGCGCGCAGGTGATGCATTCGAGCTGCTGGCCGTCGCGGATGTCGATGCCCATGGGACAGACGGCGACGCAGGCGTTGCAGTCGACGCAATCGCCCACCGTCTCGCCGGCGGCGGCCGCCTTCTTGGCGTGGCGCGAACGCGGCTCGCCGCGCCAGTCGTTATAGGTGACGGTCAGCGAGTTCTCGTCGAGCATGGCTGCCTGGATGCGCGGCCACGGGCACATATAGGTGCAGACCTGCTCGCGCATCAGACCGCCGAAGGTGTAGGTGGTGGCGGTGAGGATCGCGACGGTGATGTAGGCGACGGGCTCGGCCCGCAGTGTGAAGAGGTCCTTCAGCAGCGTCGGGGCGTCGGCGAAGTAGAAGATCCAGGCGCCGCCGGTGGCCACCGCGATCAGCAGCCAGATGAGGTGTTTTGTCCCCCGCTTCCAGAGCTTGCCGAGCGACCAGGGCGCGGAATCGAGCTTGATGCGGGCATTGCGGTCGCCCTCGATGGCGCGCTCGACCACCAGGAACAGGTCGACCCACACGGTCTGCGGGCAAGTGTAGCCGCACCAGGCGCGGCCGACGGTCGAGGTGATGAGGAACAGGCCGATGCCGGCCATGACCAGCAGGCCGGCGACGAAGAAGAACTCCTGCGGCCAGATCTCGATCGGGAAGAAATAGAAGCGGCGGTTGGCGAGATCGAGCAGCACCGCCTGATCGGGAGCATAGGGCCCCCGATCCCAGCGCAGCCACGGCGTCAGGTAGTAGATGCCGAGCGTCACCACCATGACCAGCCATTTGAAACGGCGAAAACTTCCCGAAGCACGCTTCGGGAAGATTTTCTTGCGCGGCGCGTAGAGCGGCTGCCGGCTCTTGGCTGAGTTGACCGGTTCGGCCTCGAGTCTCTCGACCTCGGGCTGCTCCAGAATCCGCGCTTCCAAGGTCACTCTCCTCCGCCTAGCGAGTGAACATAGACGGTGAGCTCCTTCACCGTCGTATCGCCCAGACGGGCGGACCAGGCCGGCATCACGCCGTGCCGGGGCGTGCGCACCTGGCGGGCGATGTCGGCTTCGCTCGAACCGTAGAGCCAGATGGCGTCGGCGAGGTTCGGGGCGCCCAGCTCGCGATTGCCCTTGGCATCGTCGCCGTGGCAGGCGGCGCAATTGTCGGCAAACACCTGCTTGCCTGCGGCGGCCGCCGCGGCATCGCTCGGAGTGCCGGTCAGGCCGTAGACATAGGCAGCCACCTGCCGGATCTGCTCCTTCTCGAGGATTTCGCCGAAGGCCGGCATTTCGGAGCTGCGTGTCTCGGGATCGCCGGCATAGCGGATACCATGCGCGATGGTCTGGTGGATCGCATCGGCGCTGCCGCCCCACAGCCAGTCGTCATCGTTGAGGTTCGGGAAGCCCGGCGAGCCTTCAGCGCCCGAGCCGTGGCACTGGATGCAGTTCACCTTGAAGGCGGCGGCACCGGCTGCGGTGGCGAATTCGCGCAGCTTGTCGTCGACGATGATCTCGTCAACCGACTTGGCGGCGATGGCTTCGGCGAAGCTCTGCTTGGCCGTGTCCGCCGCCGCCATCGCGTTCTTCAGTTCGCCGCGACTGGAGAAGCCGAGCACGCCGGAGGTGGCCGAACTGATCATCGGCCAGGCCGGATAGGCGATGGTGTAGCCGAGCGCCCAGACGATGGTGACGTAGAAGGTCAACACCCACCAGCGCGGCATCGGGTTGTTGAGTTCCTTGATGCCGTCCCACTCATGACCGGTGGTCTCGACACCGGAAATTTGGTCGATCTCTCTCTTCGTCATTGTCAGTCATCCTTGAGCGGGATACGGGCGGCCTCTTCGGCCTGCTTGCGGCTGCCGGGCCGGAAGGCGAAAAGAACGACCCCGGTGAAGAACAGCACCATGAACAACAGCCCCCAGCTGTCGGCGAAGTGCCGCATTGCGGTGTAGGTTTCCATCGTGCCCTCCTTCAGCGGTAACCGGCGGCGTCGTCATAGGTGGAGAAGTCGACCAGCGTGCCGAGCATCTGCAGATAGGCGACCAGTGCATCCATCTCGGTCAGCGCCTGCGGGTTGCCGTCGAAGTCTCCGACCTTGGCCTTGGGGTAGCGCGCCAGCAGGTCCGAGGTGCTGGCATTCGGATCGGCCTGGGCCTTGAGGTCGGCCTCGGCGTTGTCGATCATTTCCTGCGTATAGGGCACGCCCACGGCCTTGTTGGCCTCGAGGTGATACTTGATGTCCTTCACCTCAAGCCGGTTGGTCTTGAGGAAGGCGTAGGAGGGCATGATCGATTCCGGCACCACCGAGCGCGGATCGCTCAGGTGCTGGACGTGCCATTCGTTGGAGTAGCGGTCGCCGACGCGGGCGAGGTCAGGCCCGGTGCGCTTGGAGCCCCACTGGAACGGATGGTCGTACATCGACTCCGCCGCCAGGCTGTAGTGGCCGTAACGCTCCACCTCGTCGCGGAAAGGCCGGATCATCTGGCTGTGGCACAGATAGCAGCCTTCACGGACGTAGATGTTGCGGCCGACGAGCTCCAGCGGCGAGTAGGGCCGCATGCCCTCCACCTTCTCGATGGTGTTGTCGAGGTAGAAGAGCGGGGCGATCTCGACGATGCCGCCGATGGTGACCACCAGGAACGAGCCGACCAGCAGGAGCGTCGCGTTCTTCTCGATGATGGAATGTTTGTCGAGCAATGACATTTGAAGCTCCTATTCGGCCGGCTGCAGTGCGGGCGTCGCGCCGGGGATCGGCTTTTCCTGGCGCTCGTGGCCGCGAATGGTCATGAAGACGTTCCAGGCCATCACCAGCCCGCCGGCGAGATAGAGGGCACCGCCCAGCATGCGCAGCACGTAGTAGGGCAGCATGGCGGCGACGGATTCGGCGAAGGAGTAGACCAGGAAGCCCTGCTCGTCGTATTCGCGCCACATCAGGCCCTGCTGGATGCCGGCGACCCACATGGCGGCCGCGTAGATGACGATGCCGAGCGTGGCGAGCCAGAAGTGCCAGGTCACCATGCGCATCGAGTAGAGCCGCTCGCGGTTCCACAGCCTGGGCACCAGGAAGTAGACCGCGCCGAAGGTGATGAGGCCGTTCCAGCCGAGGGCACCGGAGTGCACGTGGCCGATAGTCCAGTCGGTGTAATGGCTAAGCGAGTTGACCGTCTTGATCGACATCATCGGACCCTCGAAGGTCGCCATGCCGTAGAAGGCCACGGCCATGACCATCATGCGGATGATGGGATCTGTGCGGATCTTGTCCCAGGCGCCCGAGAGCGTCATCAGGCCGTTGATCATGCCGCCCCAGGAGGGCATCCACAGCATGATCGAGAAGACCATGCCCAGCGTCTGCGCCCAGTCGGGCAGCGCGGTGTAGTGCAGGTGGTGGGGACCGGCCCAGATGTAGAGGAAGATCAGCGCCCAGAAGTGGATGATCGACAGCCGGTAGGAATAGACCGGGCGATCCACCTGCTTGGGGATGAAGTAGTACATCATGCCCAGGAAGCCGGCGGTGAGGAAGAAGCCGACCGCGTTATGGCCGTACCACCACTGCGTCAGGGCGTCCTGCACGCCCGCAAAGGCCGAGTAGCTCTTGGAGCTGAGGAACGAGACCGGCACCGCCAGGTTGTTGACGATGTGCAGCATCGCGACCGTCACGATGAAGGACAGGTAGAACCAGTTGGCGACGTAGATGTGCGGTTCCTTGCGCTTCAGGATGGTGCCGAGGAACACGATGAGATAGGCGACCCAGACGATGGTCAGCCAGATGTCGAGATACCATTCCGGTTCCGCATATTCGCGGCTCTGGGTGATGCCCAGGAGGTAGCCGGTGGCCGCCATGACGATGAAGAGCTGGTAGCCCCAGAACACGAACCAGGCGAGGTCGCCGCCGAACAGCCGCGCGCGGGAAGTGCGCTGCACGACATAGAAGGACGTTGCGATCAGCGCGTTGCCGCCGAAGGCGAAGATGACCGCCGAGGTGTGCAGCGGACGAACGCGCCCGAAATTCAACCAGGGCTCGAAGTTGAGATCGGGAAAGGCAAGCTGCGCGGCGATGATGACACCGACCAGGAAGCCTACCACACCCCAAAATACGGTGGCGACGACGCCGTAGCGGATCGGGCCGTCGAGATAGCCCGACGTGTCGGCCGTGACGGCCTGGGCGCCGAAGCGCGTGTTGCGCATCAGCAGGATGGCGCCAGCCGTGAGGGCGAAGAACAGCACCCACATATGCGCGCGGAAGAGGTCGTCGCCTGCAAAGGCGGCCCCTAGCAGCGCCAGAAAGGCGGCGACGGTGACGCCGACGATTTCGACACCAAATTTCATGAACGGTCCCCCTATGAGGCAAAAACGGCTGCGAATCTCCCGTCGAGACGGGCAACGCGCGCCGGGACTTTGGCCGGGGGCAGGTCGGGGCTCCTTGATCTGGATCAAAGAGCGGCCAGGCATGGCGTGCATTTCTGGTGCCCAACCATGCGTCAAAAACGACGCAGCTAGTTGTGCAGGAGGAGGTTCATGCGATGTCGATGAGAGCAGGGGACGGGTGCGACCGGCCGCCTCTCGCAACGGGAGACGACAGTGGCGAGGCCGATCCGCTGTTTTGTATCGGCGTGCGGCAGCGCACCCTTAGCCGGCTCCATGCCGAAAAGCTGGCGCTGTGCGACCTGCTCGAGGAGATCGCGGACTCATTGCCGCAGGCGCTTGACCGCGACCAATGCCTGGCTGCTTCCGGCAAGCTGGAGCCGCTTCTGCGCGAAGCTCACACCTATGAGGAGGGGATGCTGTTTCCGGCCTATGTCCGTGCGCAGGGCAACACTCGGTCGGCGGTCGAGATCGTAGCGCGGCTGAAGGCCGAGCATATCGAGGACGCGGACTTCGCCACCGAACTGGCGGACGGGCTGCGCCGACTCGGCGAGGGAGCCGAGGCGGCCAATGTCGAGGCGGTGGGCTATATGTTGCGCGGTTTCTTTGCCGCCATGCGGCGCCACATCGCCAATGAGCGCGAGGCGATGGCTGGGTTCCTGTCCGAAACCGGCTGAGCGTCGCGGCGGCGACCTCAGATCTTCGCGCGCCTCTCGAGGCGGGCGATATCGGGAATCGTGATGTGCCGGTTGTTTTCGATATCGATCACGCCGTCCTTGCGCAGCTTGGTCATCTGGCGGCTGACGGTTTCGATGGTCAGGCCGAGGAAGTCGGCGATGTCGGCGCGCGTCAGCGGCAGTTCGAAGCTGACCGTTCCGTTCGCGACGAAGGCTTCCGGGTCGATGTGAGTCGCGACCAGATGAAGGAAACTGGCGACCTTCTCCGAGGCCGTCTTGCGGCCGAGCGTAAGCATCCAGTCGCGCGCCTCGTCGAGCTCCTTCAGCTTCTGCTTCAAGAGCCGGTGCTCGAGTTCGGGCGCCTCCTTGATCATCCGGTCGACCGCGGATTTGGGGAAGGAGCAGAGCGAAACCGGTGTCGCGGCCACCGCGTTGAGGGCGCTTTCGGACTTGAACGGACGGCCGAGGAAATCCGGCGCGAATTGCAGCCCGACGATCTGCTGGCGCCCGTCCTCGAGCATCTTGGTGAGCTTGACCACACCCGACAGCATGTTCGAGAAACCAGTGATCGGCTCGCTGTCGCTCACCAGCTCGGTGCCGGGCTCGACCTTGTGCTTGGAGGACTGCTTGCTCAGCACCAGCAGTTGTTCGGAGGTCAGAGCGCCGCAGACGCCGCGGTGCCGGGCCTCGCAAGCCCGGCAGAGCACCGGAATGTCGGAATTATGGATATCTTGCCTGACATTCATCTCGATCGCCTGATCTCAACAATGATGGCTTCTTGTACAGCGCCCAGTTGTACAAATCTCGCGGCAGTTTGTCTCCCATGGTGTCGTGCGGCTTTAGGCCAACGTACTCCGCGGGAGGGGGACGCCGCAAAGCACAAGCCAATCCATTTCGCCGGGGCTGCAACATGGCGCAAAAAATACCTTGAGACTGCTGGCGGTCGGGCTTCCATATCGATCCGAAAAAAACGAGGCAGTGCGATTCTGCCTCGCGCGAGGACCTGGGGCGGACACCCGGTAATTCGGAGATGGGAAATGCGATATCTCGACCACGCGGACCCGGTGATCACGCTCACGACCGGCCCGGTCAATGCCTATGCGGAGGTGCTGCGCGGGCTCAGCCGCGTGGTACTCTATGACCATGATCCGGCCTTCCAGCTCTTTTACGAGAAAACCGTGGCCAAGGCGCAGGCCGCGATGCGACTGTCGACCAAGCCGGTCATCCTGCAGGGCGAGCCGGTCATGGGCTTGGAAGCCGCGGCCGCCTCGCTCATCGCTGCCGACGACGTCGTGCTCAATCTCGTCTCGGGCGTCTACGGCAAGGGCTTCGGCCGCTGGGCGAAACGGCATTCGCCCAAGCTGATCGAGATCGAGACGGCCTACAACGAGGCGATCGACCCGCAGGCGGTGGCGGACATGCTCAAGGCGCATCCGGAAATCAGCGTCGTTTCGGTCTGCCATCACGACACGCCTTCCGGCACGATCAATCCGATCGACGAGATCGGCGCGATCGTCTCGGCGCATGGCGCCTATCTCATCGTCGATGCGGTCTCCTCCTTCGGAGGCATGAAGACGCACCCTGAGGATTGCCACGCGGATATCTACGTGACCGGCGCGAACAAGTGTCTGGGTACGCCGCCCGGCCTGACGCTGATGGCGGTGAGCGAACGGGCCTGGGCCAAGATGAAGGACAATCCGGCCGCGCCGCGCGGATCGGTGCTCAGCATCCTCGACTGGGAAAACGCGTGGTCGAAGGACCGGCCTTTCCCGTTCACGCCGTCAGTGGCCGAGATGAACGGCCTGGACGTGGCTCTCGATCTCTACCTCAAGGAGGGAGCTGAGGCCGTCTGGGCGCGCCACGCCCTGACGGCCAAGGCCGCGCGCGCGGGCGCGATCGCCATGGGGCTTTCGCTGTGGGCGGCGAACGAGAGGATTGCTTCGCCCACAACCACGGCCATCCGAACGCCGGAGGGCGTCGAAGAGGTGGCGTTGCGTAAGGCCGCGCGCGAACGCTATGGCGTCGTGTTATCCGCCGGGCGCGGCGAGACGCTCGGCAAGCTGACGCGCATCGGGCATATGGGGCCGACCGCGCAACCGATCTATGCGATCGTGGCGCTGACGGCTCTGGGCGGCGCGCTCAATGCGCTCGGGCAGAAGCTTGACGTCGGCAGGGGCATCGAGGCCGCACTTGCGGTCATCGACGCGGAGGTTTCATAAAGCGGGGCACTGTCTGTCATGCCTGTGGTAGCGCGGGCCGCCGTCCGACTGCGCCAGGTGGCGCGGTCCCTCTATTGCGAATGTGAAGGAAACATCGGTTGGAACTGACATTTGATCCGTCGACGCTCGACGGCCCGACCATCGCCGCGCTCATTGCCGGGCTTGCGGCCACTGGCGTCATTTCCGGCCTCCTCGCCGGTCTGCTCGGCGTCGGCGGCGGCATTGTCATCGTGCCGGTGCTGTTCTGGGTGCTGACGCTGTTTCACTTCCCGCCGTCGATCACCAGCCATCTGGCGGTGGCCACGTCGCTGGCGATCATCATCCCCACCTCCATTTCGTCGATGCAGGCACACGCCAAACGCGGCAATGTCGACCGCGCGCTCCTCGATCTTTGGGGACCAGCGGCGTTCGTCGGCGCGCTGATCGGCGGCATCATGTCGAAGTTCATCCCCGGCGGCGGACTGCGCCTGGTGTTCGGCGTGGTCGGCCTGCTGGTTGCCGTCAACATGTCGATCCCCAGGCATCTGGTCGTTTCCGATCACCTGCCGAAAAGCGCCTGGGTCAATCGCGCCGTCGCGACCGTCATCGGCTTCATCTCCTCGCTGATGGGAATTGGCGGCGGCACGCTCTCGGTGCCGACGCTGACCAGCCTTTCCTTCCCGGTCCACCGTGCGGTCGGCACGTCCGCGGCGCTCGGCCTGCTCATCGCCATCCCGGGTGTAGCCGGCTTCATCTGGGCGGGGCTTGGCGTTGCCGGGCGGCCACCGCTGAGCCTCGGCTTCGTCAGCCTGCCGGCCGTGCTGATCATCGCGCCGATCAGCTATCTCGTCGCGCCATGGGGTGCGCGCCTCGCCCACGCGCTGAACGCACGCTATCTGAAGCTCGCTTTCGCTTTCTTTCTCGCGATCACGGCCGGGCGAATGTTAATTACCTAACTGCGGCAATTCGCACCCGTTAAATTGCGGCTCGTGACCGGCCTCGGCCAGAATCCGCTTGACAGGGAGTAAAGAGGCCGGAAGACTAAAGGGACAATCAGATTTTTCTGGGCATTTGGGCCTCATTTCGGAATCGACGTTCCGGAATGGGGTCGTTGGCGTTTTTTGGGGAAAGCCGCAAGGCATGGGGAACTCGATACCGATCGGTTTGCTGTTTTCGCGGTCCGGGCCCTATTGGGCGCCCGGCCAGCAGGGATTCTATGGCGCCCTGGCAGCGATCGAGGCGGTGAACGCCAGCGGCGAATATCCGTTCGAACTCGTTGCCCATGATGCCGATCCCGAAGGCAACACCGGTCGCTATGCCGGCCTGTGCCGCGACATGATCAGGCGCACGGGGCTGCGCCACGTCGTCGGCTGCACCACCTCCTGGAGCCGCAAGGAAGTCATTCCGGTCGTCGAGAAGGCCGACGCGCTGCTCTGGTATCCATGCGTCTACGAAGGCTTCGAGGCGAGCGAGAACGTCGTCTACATCGCTGCCAGCCCCAACCAGCACCTGTTGCCGCTGCTCGACTACGTCGTGCCGCGCTTCGGCCGGAACGCCTTCCTGACCGGCTCGAACTACATCTGGGGCTGGGAGATGAACCGCATCGCCCGCGAGGTGCTGCACCATTCGGGCGGCAGCGTGCTGGGCGAGCGCTATGTGCCGATCGGCGATGTCGAGATCCATCACATCGTGGCCGAGATCAAGGCCAAGAAGCCGGACTTCATCCTCAACAACCTGATCGGCCCGTCGTCCTATGCCTTCCTGAAGACCTATCACGAGCTCGGGCTTGCCGATCCAAGCTTCGCGTCGGCAGTGCGGCCGGTGCTGAGCTGCAATCTCTACGAGGGCGAGGGCTCCTTGCTCGGAGAGGCCATCGCCGGGCACTTCACGGTGAGCTGCTACTTCCAGTCGCTGCGGACGCCGGCAAACCAGGCCTTCCTGAACGCTGTCGCAGGCCAGCCCGGCACCGAGCAGGTGACCAGCTTTTTCGCCCAGAGCTACACCAGCGTATTCATGATCGCCAATGCGATCCGGCAGGCTGGAACGGACGCGATCACCGAGGTGCTGGCGCAGGCCAAGGCGCATCCGTTCTCGGCGCCGTTCGGCAAGAGCATCGTTGACGCGCGGACCAATCACGTGCTGATGCCGGCACATATTGGCCGGGCGCGCGCCGATGGCGGCTTCGATGTCGTCTTCGAAGCAGGCGGAGCGATCGAGCCTGATCCGTTCCTGACCCGCTCGCGCCTCGGCATTCCCGGCGGGGAGGCTTTGCCGTCCGCCAAGGCTCCACATCTGAGGGTTGTTCAATGAACGACATGAGACCGACCCCGTCCCTCATTGGCTGGCGCGCGCTGGTGGTTCACCAGCCGCACCCCAATGTCGACGCGCTGCTCACGCAGTTCGAACGCATCGGCGTGGCGGCGTCGCACTACTGGCCCGAGATCACCGACCTGCCGGATCTCGATCGCTTCAACGTCGTGCTGATCGACGCCGACATGGGCTATGACGACCAGTTTCCCTGGAAGCCGGGCGAAGCGCCGATCCCGGTGATCGCGCTGATCGGCTCCGAGGCGCCGGGCCGCGTGTCCTGGGCCATGCGCCAGGGGGCAGACGCGCAGATGCTGAAGCCTATCGGCAGCGCTGGCCTCTACAGCGCGCTGGTGGCTGCCGCGCACGGCTTCGCACACCGGCAGGCATTGACGGCGGAAATCGCCTCGCTGCGCTCGCGTCTCGAAAATCGCGAGCTGCTTGCGGAGGCGACCGCCATTCTCATGGTGCGCGACAATATCAGCGCCAAGGCCGCGTTCCAGAAGCTGCGGCTGACGGCAATGGCCGAACGGGTGACGCTGGAAGTCATGGCCGCGCGCCTCGTGGAAACCATCAACGACATGCGGACGGCCCTATGAGTGCAGCTGAAGCTTCTCCTGCCGTGCCGGCGGCCCCGCAAAGGGGCGTGCTGGGCCGGCTCATCCGGCGGCCGCTCGCGGTCTTCGGGCTGGTCATCATTGCCATCGCCGTTTTCGCGGCGGTCTTCGGCCCCTGGGTCGTGCCCCACGATCCCTACGAGCAGTTCTTCGAAGGGCTGAGCCTTGAGGGCGCGCCGCTGCCGCCGGACCCGCAGTTCTGGTTCGGCACTGATCTGGTCGGCCGCGATCTATTTAGCCGTCTCATCTATGGCGCGCGCACCTCGCTCATCATCGGCATCGTGGCCAATGGCACGGCCGTGTTGACCGGCGCCGTCGTCGGCATCTGCGCCGGCTATTTCCGCGGCTGGGTCGAGACGATCCTGATGCGCTTCACCGACCTGATGATGGCGTTCCCGGCGCTGCTGCTGGCCATCGTGCTCGCCGCGATCTTCAAGCCGAGCCTGTGGATCGTCGCCATGGTGATCGCCATGGTGAACTGGGTGCAGATCGCCCGCGTCATCTACACCGAGACCCGGTCGCTGTCGGAGCGTGACTTCATTGACGCCGAGCGCGCGATGGGGGCAGGGCACATGCGCATCATGCTGCGCCACATCCTGCCGCACCAGCTGTCCACCATCATCGTGTGGGCCACGCTCGGCATTGCCACCACAGTGCTGCTCGAGGCGACGCTGTCCTTCCTCGGCATCGGCGTGCAGCCGCCGATCCCGTCGTGGGGCAACATCATCTTCGAGAACCAGACCTATTTCACCAGCGCGCCCTGGCTGGTGTTCATTCCGGGTGCGGCGATCCTGCTGCTCGCGCTGGCCTTTAACCTCGTCGGTGACGCCCTGCGCGACATCCTCGACCCGACGCAGCAGGGACACCACTGATGCTTGCCTATATCGCCCGCCGCCTGCTGCAGACGGTGCTGATCCTGCTGGGGATCAGCCTGGTCACCTTCGTCCTGCTCTATCTGGTGCCTGCCGATCCGGCCCGCCAGATCGCCGGGCGCAGCGCCACCGCACAGACGGTCGCCAACATCCGCGAGCAGCTCGGCCTGAACCTGCCGTTCTACCAGCAGTATCTGCGCTATCTGAGCGGGCTGCTGCACGGCGATCTCGGCCGCTCCTACCTGCAGAAGACGGAAGTTGCGGAACTGATCTGGTCGCGCCTGCCGGCGAGCCTTCTGCTGATGTGCGGCGCCATCTTCTGCGAACTGTTGATGGGCCTGACCATGGGTGTGGTGGCGGCGCTGAAGCGCGGCAGCAAGATCGACAACGGCCTGATGATCGTTTCCTTCCTCGGCGTCTCGGCGCCGCAGTTCGTGATCGGCATCCTGCTGCTCTACGTCTTCGCGGTGCAGCTCGGCTGGTTCCCCATCGGCGGCTACGGCACCTTCGCGCATCTCGTGCTGCCGTCGATCACGCTCGGCTTCCTGGGCGCCGGCTGGTATTCGCGCATGATGCGGTCGTCGCTGCTGGACGTGCTTCGGCAGGACTACATCCGCACCGCGCGCGCCAAGGGCCTGACACGCGCCAAGATCCTGTTCGGGCACGCCATCCCCAATGCCATCCTGCCCATCATCGCCATGATCGGCATCGACATCGGCCTGTTCATGTCGGGCATCGTGGTGGTGGAGAGCGTGTTCGGCTGGCCGGGCATCGGGCAGCTTGCCTGGCAGGCCATCCAGCGCATCGACATTCCGATCATCATGGGCGTCACCATGATCTCGGCCTTCGCCATCGTGTTGGGCAACCTGCTCGCCGACCTGATCGCGCCGTGGGTCGACCCGCGCATCAAGCTTCGTTGAAGTGCATTCCATGACAACAAGAACCCTGGAGTAAAGGAACAGAAAATGAAGACAAAGCTTCTCAAGGGCGTTGCGGCGCTCGCTCTGGCAATCGCCATCGCCGGTCCGGCCGTGGCCGACGACATCAAGAAGGGCGGCTCGATGATCGTCACCTACAAGGACGACGTCTCCACGCTCGACCCGGCGATCGGCTACGACTGGCAGAACTGGTCGATGATCAAGTCGCTGTTCAGTGGCCTGATGGACTATGAGCCGGGTACGACGGACCTCAAGAAGGCCCTCGCCGAAGACTATACGATCTCGGAAGACGGCAAGACCTTCACCTTCACCCTGCGCAAGGGCGTGAAGTTCCAGAACGGCCGCGAGCTGACCGCCGAGGACGTGAAGTACTCCATCGATCGCGTCGTCAACCCCAAGACGCAGAGCCCGGGCGCCGGCTTCTTCGGCTCCATCGTCGGCTTTGAGGAAGCTTCCGAAGGCAAGGCCGACGGCCTCTCCGGCATCACGGTCGTCGATCCCTACACCATCAAGTTCGAGCTATCGCGCCCGGACGCCACCTTCCTGCACGTGATGGCGATCAACTTCTCGCTCGTCGTGCCGAAGGAAGAAGTGGAGAAGTGGGGCGCGGACTTCGGCAAGCACCCGGTCGGCTCCGGCGCCTTCAAGCTGGCCGAATGGTCGCTCGGCCAGAAGCTGGTCTTCGAGCGCTTCGCCGATTACTGGAACGCGGACCTGCCCAAGCTCGACCAGATCACCTTCGAGGTCGGCCAGGAGCCGGTCGTGGCGCTGCTGCGCCTGCAGAAGGGCGAGGTCGACATTCCGGGCGACGGCATCCCGCCGGCGAAGTTCATCGAGGTCAAGGAAGACCCGGCGTTCAAGGACCTGATCATCCAGGGCGGCCAGTTGCACACCGGCTACGTCACCATGAACGTCAAGATCGCTCCCTTCGACAACGTGAAGGTGCGCCAGGCGGTCAACATGGCGATCAACAAGGATCGCATCGTGCGCATCATCAACGGCCGCGCGATTCCCGCCAACCAGCCGCTGCCGCCGTCCATGCCGGGCTATGCCAAGGACTACCAGGGCTACCAGTATGACGTTGAGAAGGCCAAGGCGCTGCTGGCCGAGGCCGGCCTGCCGGATGGCTTCGAGACCGAGCTGTTCGTCGCCAACACCGACCCGCAGCCGCGCATCGCTCAGGCGATCCAGCAGGATCTCGCCGCGATCGGCATCAAGGCCTCGATCAAGGCGCTGGCACAGGCCAACGTGATCGCGGCCGGCGGCGAGCCGGACGGCGCTCCGATGATCTGGTCGGGCGGCATGGGCTGGATCGCCGACTTCCCGGATCCGTCCAACTTCTACGGCCCGATCCTGGGCTGCGGCGGCGCGGTGCAGGGCGGCTGGAACTGGTCGTGGTACTGCAACGAGGATCTCGAGAAGAAGGCCACCGAGGCCGACTCCATCGTCGATCCGGCCAAGCAGGGCGAGCGCGAAGCCATGTGGCGCGACATCTACGTGAAGATCATGGAAGACGCCCCGTGGGCGCCGGTGTTCAACGAAGAGCGCTTCACCATCCGCTCTTCGCGCATTGGCGGTGCCGACAATCTCTTCGTCGACCCGGTCCACATCCCCGTCAACTACGATCAGGTCTACGCAAAAGATGTGCAGTAACTGCGACTACACCATCCACGGCAGGCACCATCACTATGGGTGGGATCGTTCGATCCCGCCCGTGGCGACGGTGGCGCCAGGCTCGAGCCTGAAGTTCGAGTGCGTCGACAGCGGCTCCGGCCACTTCAAGCCGGAAAGCACGGTTGCCGACGTCTCGACGCTGGACTTCTCGAAGGTCAATCCGGTCACTGGTCCCATCTATGTCGATGGGGCCAAGCCGGGCGACGCGCTGAAGATCACGATCCATCAGTTCGAGCCTTCGGGCTTCGGCTGGACGGCGAACATTCCGGGCTTCGGCCTGCTCGCCGACCAGTTCAAGGACCCGGCGCTGGCGCTGTGGAAGTATGACGCTGCAACGCTCGAGCCGGCGCTGTTCGGTAAGCATGCGCGCGTGCCGCTGAAGCCTTTCGCGGGCACCATCGGCTGCGCGCTTGCCGAGGAGGGACTGCACTCCGTGGTTCCGCCGCGGCGTGTGGGCGGCAACCTCGACATCCGCGACATCGCCGCGGGAACGACGCTCTATCTGCCGGTCGAGGTGGAAGGCGCGCTGTTCTCCATCGGCGACACGCACGCCGCCCAGGGCGACGGCGAAGTCTGCGGTACGGCGATCGAAAGCGCCATGAACGTGGGGCTGACGCTCGATGTGGTGAAGGACGCCAACCTTTCCATGCCGCGCTTCACCACGCCGGGGCCGGTCACGCGCCATCTCGATGCCAAGGGCTACGAGGTCACCACCGGCATCGGTCCGGACCTGATGAGCGGCGCCAAGGCTGCGCTGTCCAACATGATCGACCTGCTGGGCAAGCAGCACGGCCTGTCGGCGGAAGACGCCTACATGCTGTGCTCGGTCTGCGGCGATCTGAGGATCAGTGAAATCGTCGACATGCCTAACTGGGTCGTGTCGTTCTATTTCCCGCGCGTCGTATTCGAATGAAATCGTGGGACGCGGGCCAACGGTCCCGCGTCCCTCTCCCCTCTCTCGGAGCTATCCAGGCAGTATGAACAAGCCAACGCAGGACACGCTTCTCAGCGTCAGAGATCTCGTAACCCAGGTGGCAACGCCCGAGGGCGCAAAGATCGTCGTGGATCGGCTGTCGTTCGACCTGGCACGCGGCGAGACGCTGTGCATCGCCGGCGAAAGCGGCTCCGGCAAGTCGATGACGGCGCTGTCGCTGATGCAGCTTCTGCCCAAGCCGATGGCGCGGGTCGCCTCCGGCACGGCCATGCTCAACGGCCAGAACATTCTTGCGCTTTCCGAAGGCCAGATGCGCCATGTGCGCGGCAAGCACATCGGCATGATCTTCCAGGAGCCGATGACTTCGCTCAACCCGGTGCTGACCATCGGCCGGCAGCTTGCCGAAGCGATCGTGGCGCACAAGCCAGTTTCCGCGGCCGAGGCCAGGAAGGCCGCGAAAGATCTTCTCGACCAGGTCCAGATTTCCGACGCGGAGCGCCGCCTCGACCAGTATCCGCATGAGCTTTCCGGCGGCATGCGCCAGCGCGTGATGATCGCCATTGCGCTCGCGCAGAAGCCCGAGATCCTCATCGCCGACGAACCGACGACCGCGCTCGACGTGACCGTCCAGGCGCAGATCCTGGCGCTGATCCGCGAACTCCAGGCCCAGAACGGCATTTCCGTCATGCTCATCACCCACGACATGGGCGTGGTGGCCGAGATGGCCGACCGCGTTCTGGTGATGAACCGCGGCAAGGAAGTCGAAAGCGGCCCGCTGAAGCAGATCTTCACCCAGCCCGCCGATCAATATACCCGCTCGCTGCTGGCCGCCGTGCCGCGGCTCGGCGAGATGACCGGCACGACGCAGCCCAAGCGGGCGCCTGCGCAGCCAAAGGGCGAAGAATCCGAGCCGGCGCAGGCCGCCGCCGAGGCGCCGGTCGTGGAAGTCGACAACCTGGTGGTGCGCTTCGACATCAAGGGCGGCATCCTGCAGCGCCCGGTCAAGCGCGTGCACGCTGTGGAAGGCGTGTCGTTCCAGATCAAGCCTGGCGAGACGCTGTCGCTGGTCGGCGAGTCCGGCTGCGGCAAGTCGACCACCGGCAAGGCGTTGCTCAATCTCATTCCGTGGAGCGGCAGCATCCGTGTCGGTGGCAAGGAAACTGCGGACCTGACGCGGCCCGAGCGCAAGCAGGTTCTGCGCGACATCCAGATGATCTTCCAGGATCCCTACGCCTCGCTCGATCCGCGCATGCGGGTGGGCGACCTGGTGGCTGAACCGCTGGTGATCCACGGGCTGGCTTCGGGCTCGGAACTCGACGACCGCGTCGAATATCTGTTCCGGCGAACCGGCCTCTCGGCCGACCAGATGAAGCGCTATCCGCACGAATTCTCCGGCGGGCAGCGGCAGCGCATCTGCATTGCGCGCGCGCTTTCGCTGTCGCCCAAGGTCATCGTGGCCGACGAAAGCGTGGCCGCGCTCGACGTGTCGATCCAGGCGCAGGTGCTGGACCTGTTGCAGGACATCCAGAACGAGACCGGCATATCCTATCTGTTCATCTCGCACGACATGGCGGTGGTGGAGCAGATCAGCCACCGCGTGGCGGTGATGTATATGGGCCGCTTCGTCGAAACCGGCACGCGCGCGCAGGTGTTCGAGAACCCGCAGCACGCCTATACCAAGAAGCTGATGGAAGCCGTGCCGGTCGCCGATCCGGATCGTCACCGCAAGCCCTTCGTGCGCACCGACGGTGACCTGCCAAGCCCGGTCCACGGGCTAGACTACGTGCCTCCGAAGCTGGTGATGCAGGACATGGGCGCCGGACACCTGGTCTGGAGCTGATGCTTTTCTGACCGGCGGCGCGACAGGTTGCGCCGCCGTAGCCTTTCGATGGGTCGCCGCGTCAGCGTTCGAAAGCGGCGATCATCATGCCGAGCGCGTCGGCGGTCATGTCGCGCGCATCGTCCGAAAGCACCGAGACCAACTTGAGTTCGATCTGGGCATGGTCCGCCATCGCCGTATCGGCGACTTTCAGCCCTTGTTCCGTCAGTTCCACGATGACGCCGCGGCCGTCGCGCTCGTCAGCCATGCGGCGCACCAGCCCATCCTTCTCCATGCGGCGCAGCAGGTTCGACAGCCCGCCGGAGGAGAGCAGCAGCGTGTCCAGCAGTTCGCCCGGCGACATGCGGTAGGGGCTGCCGGCCACGCGCAAGGTGGCCAGCACGGCGTAGGTGGGATATTTCAGCCCGTGGCGGGCCAAGGCGCGGTCGACCGCGCGCAGGATCACGTCGTGCAGATGCAGGATGCGCCCGACCACGGCCTTGCCCGAACAGTCCAGGTCCGGGCGCTCGCTCCGCCACTGCGCCATACCGCGCGCGACCCTGTCGTTGGCCCAGATCTCGGCATTCTCAGCTTTCATCGCATTCTCGGCAGTCTCGTTCAGCATCCATCATACCCAATTTCGCACGGCAAGCCATGCAACGGACACATCGTTGCGGCAGGCTTCTGTTCAGGCAATTTATCTTCCATTTTTCTTTCTTGAAAGACATATTCTTCCATGTTAGGCGTCCGGCCCGGCGTAGGCGCACCAATGCGCGTGCGCCAGGAACGATAAAAAGCCCTGAATTGGCCGCTACGCACCGAATGGGAGCGCACATGAACATCACCACCCGAATTGCCAAAGCCGCCGCGCTTGCCGGCGCTGTCCTGTTCCCGGCCGCCGCCGGCGCCGAGGAGCTGGTCGTCGGCGCCTTCGGCGGCTCCTTCGCCGACAATGCCAAGGCCTGCTATGTCGAGCCCTTCGAGAAGGCGACCGGCGCGACGGTCACGCTGAAGCTGGCGAACTCCTCCCAGCACGCAGCCTCCGTTCGCGCCACGGCGGGCGAATCCGACATGGACGTCGTTTTCATGGACGATGCCTTCGCCGCCCAGCTCAAGAACGAGGGCCTGACCGAGAAGCTCGACCGCTCCAAGCTGACCCACGCCGACGAGATCGTTCCCGACGCCTGGGGCGCGGACGATGCCTATGTCGTGGCAATGCTGAGCGCGACCACCATCGTCTACAACCCGCAGACCGTGACCACGCCGCCGACCTCGTGGAAGGACCTGTTCGATCCGAAATATGCAGGCCGCGTCACCATCGGCGACATTTCCGGCACCACCGGCTGGCAGTTCCTGATGGCCGTCAACAAGATGGAAGGCGGCTCGCTCGACGACATCACGCCCGGCCTGAAGGCCATCAAGCCGCTGGCCGAGAATTCGGTGGTGCTCTACACGCAGGCCGATCAGGTCGTGTCGCTGTTCGAGCGCGGCGAAGTGGACATCGCCGTCTGGTATCCGGACCGCGCCGGCGTTGCTGCGCAGAAGGGCCTGCCGGTGGCGGTCGCCTATCCGCAGGAAGGCGCAGTCGCCATCAAGCCGAGCGTGGTCATGCCCAAGGGCACGCAGAAGAGCGATCTCGCGCTGAAGTTCATCGACCAGGTGCTGTCGGCCGAGAGCCAGAAGTGCTTCTCGGAGGCCGCCTTCATCGGCTCGGTCAACAAGAACGTGAAGCTCTCTGACGAGGTTTCGAAGATCGTGCCCACCGGCGAGGTCGTCGAAAAGCTCCTGTTCCTGGACCCCAACGTCATGTCGCAGAAGCTGCCCGAGTGGACGCGCCAGTGGCAGCGCGAAGTCGCGCGCTGACAAGCTTCATCGGCGGCGGGCATTTGAAGCGCCCGCCGTGGAACCTCCGAGGTAGATCGTGAGCAGCCTGAAACTCGACCATCTCTCGAAGCACTACGGCGAGGCCGTCATCGTGCGCGACCTCTCGTTGGAGATCGCCAATGGCGAGTTCGTGTCGCTGCTCGGCCCCTCCGGCTGCGGCAAGACGACGGTGCTGCGCATGGTCGCCGGGCTGATTGCGCCGACGGGCGGCAAGATCACCATCGGCGAGCGCGAGATCACCGTGCTGCCGCCGAACAAGCGACGGATCGGGCTGGTGTTCCAGTCCTATGCTCTGTTCCCGCATCTCACCGTGTTCGAGAACGTCGCCTTCGGCCTGCGCCGACAGGGCGTGAAGGGCGTCGAGCTTGAAAAGCGCGTGAAGGACGCGCTGGCGCTGGTGCGGCTCGATGCCTTCGGCGATCGTTATCCGCGGCAGATGTCGGGCGGCCAGCAGCAGCGCGTCGCCATGGCGCGTGCGATCGCGCCGCGCCCCGACGTGCTTCTGTTTGACGAGCCGCTGTCGAATCTCGACGCCAAGCTGCGCGACGAGATGCAGATCGAGCTGAAGCGCCTGCAGCGAGAACTCGGCATCACCACGCTTTTCGTCACCCACGACCAGGCCGAGGCGCTGTCGCTTTCGGATCGTGTGTGCGTCATGGCCCATGGCAATATCGAGCAGTTCGCTGTGCCCGAGGACATCTATCATCGCCCGGCCACCGCCTTTGTGGCGAGCTTCATCGGCAAGCCGAACCGCCTGCCTGGCAAGGTCGCGAGCCGCAACGGGGCAGGGGGTACCGTCGAGATCGGCTGCGGGCTGACGCTGAACGCCGACCGGCTCGATGTCGCCGCTGGCGGTGAGGTCGAACTGTTCCTGCGGCAGGAAGCGATCGAGCTGCGCACGACGCCCGCCGAGGCGCCGGCGAACTCCATTCCCGGCACGGTCCAGCTGCGCTCTTTCTCGGGCGCGCATGTGCAATATGTCGTGCGCATCGGCGCGGGCACCGAAATCGTGGTCGAGGCGCCGTCGAGCGGCGCGGCGAGCAACCTCGAAAAGGATGCTTCGGTATTCCTGGCCGTCGCTCCGGCCAATGTCTTCGCGCTCGCGGCCAAGGGAGCGCGCTCGTGAGCAACTGGAAGGCGGGCGTGCTGCTTTTCGGGCCGCTGGCGCTATTGCTGTTCGGCGTTTTTCTGGTTCCGGTGCTGCTTTTGGCGCCGACCAGTTTTCATGAATATTCGCCGGGCGTGGGCATCGTCGCCAATTCCTGGACGCTCGAAAACTATGCCCGTATCGTCACCGACGACTATTATCGCGAGGTGGTGTGGCGCACCCTCTATCTGGGGCTCGGCGTCACCGTCTCCTGCCTGCTGCTCGGCTATCCGGTGGCCTATCTCATCGTGCGCGGGCCGGCGCGGCTGCGCCTGCCGCTGACGCTGCTGGTCATCTTCCCGCTGATGCTCAACCTCGTCGTGCGCTCCTTCGGCTGGATCGCGCTTCTGTCCAACCGCGGGCTGGTCAACAACTTCCTCATCCAGACCGGGCTGATCGGCGCGCCGCTGAAGCTGATGTTCAACCTCACCGGCCTGATGATCGGCATGACGCATATCTACCTGCCGTTCATGGTGCTGATGCTGGTGGCGGCGCTGCAGAACGTGCCGCGCGATGTCGAGGCGGCTGCCGCCACGCTCGGCTCCAGCCGCACGCATGTCTTCACCTCGGTGACGCTGCCGCTGACGGCGCCGGGCATCATCTCCGGCTCCATACTGGTTTTCGTGCTGACCATCAGCGCGCTGGTGACGCCGCGCATGCTGGGCGGACCGACCTACAAGGTCATGGCGACGCTGATCTATGACGAATACATGCAGCTTCTCGATTGGCCGAGCGGCTCGGCGCTGTCGTTCTCGCTGACGGTCATCGCCATTGCCATCATCTGGGCTTCCAGCCGCATCACCAAATGCTGGGCGGGCATGGCATGAACGAGAGCAAACCCGGTCTCACCATCACCTCGATTGCGCTGCTGGTCATATTGTTCCTGCAGCTGCCGGTCATCGTGGTGGTGCTCGCGGCCTTCAGCACGACTTCCTATCTGACGATCCCGCCGCAGGGGCTGACCCTGAAATGGTTCGCCAAGGTTCTGAGCGACCCCGTCTATCTCGACGCGATCCGCATCAGCCTGATGCTGGCGGTCGGCTCCACGGCGATCTCGCTGGTGCTGGGCGTGGCGGCGGCCTATGCGCTGTTCAAGCGCATGCTGCCGGGCACGGAGGCGCTGACCTCGTTCCTGATGGCGCCGCTGATCCTGCCATCGGTCGTCATCGGCGTGGCGCTGCTGCAATATTACAGCCTGATCGGCTGGCGCGGCAGCTTCGCGGCACTCCTTCTGGCGCATGTCATCATCACCGTGCCCTATATCGTGCGCTCCGCGCTCGCCAGCCTCGCCGGCGTCGATACGTCGGTGGAGGAGGCGGCGCGCGTGCTGGGGGCCAACGGCTTCACTGCCTTCCGGCTGGTCACGCTGCCGCTGATCAAGCCCGGCCTAGTCGCCGGTGCGCTGTTCGCCTTCGTGACGTCGATGGAGAACGTGCCGGTCACCATCTTCGTCGCCAGCGCCAAGCAGACGACGCTGCCGATCCTCATCTTCTCCTCGGTGGAAATGGGCGTCGACCCAAGCATCGCCGCGGTTTCGACGCTGCTGATCGTCGCCACGGTCTTCGTGCTGTGGCTGGCCGAGCGCTGGACCGGCTTCCACCGCTTCATCTGAAAATACGGGTACCGACATGAGCTTGACCAGCAAGGGCTTTCCGCTGTTCCTCACCTTTGATCTCGACGCAGAGACCATGTGGACGGCGCGCGACCCGTCCTATGCTTCGCGGCCGATCCTGATGTCGCAGGGCGCCTATGGATGGAAGGTCGGCACGGGCCGCGTGCTGGAGCTTCTGGCGCGCTACGGCGTCACCTCCACCTTCTTCGTGCCGGGTCTCGTCATCGACCAGCGACCGGAGCTGATGGAACAGATCCTGAAGGCCGGCCACGAGATCGCCCACCACAGTTACAGCCATGCCTGGATCCTCAGCCTCACGCCCGAGCAGGAGCGAGAGGAGATGGAGAAGGGCATCGAGGCGATCCAGCGTGTCACCGGCCGCAAGCCGCGCGGCTGGCGTTCGCCGGCGGCCGAGATCAGCGCCGTCACCATGCCGATGCTGGTGGAATATGGCTTTGACTATTCGTCCAACTTCTTCGACGACGACTCGCCCTATCTGCACACGGTGGAGGGCAAGAAGACCGACATCGTCGAGCTGCCCTTCCGCTGGGTGCTCGATGACGCGCCGTTCTTCCAGTATTCCATCGTGCTGCCCGGCCGCACCATGCAGGCGCCCTCGGCCGTGGCCGAGGTGTGGAAATCGGAATTCGACACGCTCTATGCCGAAGGCCGCATGATGATGGTGGGCATGCACCCGCAGCTCATCGGCCAGCCGTCGCGCCTGAAGGCGCTGGAAGCGCTGATCGAGCATGCGCTGAACCACCCCAATGTCTGGATCGGCCGCTGTGATGAGATCGTCGACGACATGCGCCCGAAGCTGAAGGCGGCCGGGCTGTGAGCAAAGGTTTTGCAGGCCGCCGCATCGTCGTGACGGGCGCGGCCCAGGGCATCGGGCTTGCGACCGTCGAGCGCTTTGTAGCCGCGGGCGCGAGAGTCGGCTGCCTTGATCGCGATGCGCAAGCGCTGGCGGCCTTGGCCGAACGTTTCGAGGCCGAAACCATCCACACTGCAGTTTGTGACGTAGCCGTTTCGGCTGAGGTGGCGAAGGCCATCGAAGCCTGCGCGGCGGCACTTGGCGGCATCGACGGCGTGGTCAATTCGGCCGGCGTCGATCTGGTCAAGCCGATCGAGGAGATGAGCGACGAGGCCTGGACGCGCATCATGGCCGTCAATCTCAGCGGCCCAATGCATGTCTGCCGCGCGGCCTTCCCGCATCTGCGTGCGGCCGGCGGCGGCACCATCGTCAATGTCTCGTCCGGGGCGGGGCTGCAGCCTTTGCGCCATCGCAGCGCCTATTCGGCCTCCAAGGCCGCGCTGCAGATGTTCTCCAAATCGCTCTCCATGGAAGCGGCCGAGTTCGGCATCCGCGTCAACACGGTGTGCCCGGGCGCGGTGGAAACGGCGCTGCTGCATTCCAGCATCACCGAGGACGCCGAGGCAGCCCTTGCTGCCATCCGCAACCGCTATGCGCTCGGCCGCATCGCCTCGCCGGACGAGATCGCGGCGGCGATCTTCTGGCTGTCGGGGCCGGAGTCGTCCTACGTCACCGGCACGGCCATGGCCGTTGACGGCGGCCGTACGTTCCATTGATTGGGGCCACCGAGGTTTGAACGCATGAGCGCAGCGACAGGTCGTTTCGAGGGTAAGCTTGCCATGGTCACCGGCGCCGGCAACGGCATCGGCGCGGCGACCGCCCGGCGCTTCATTGCGGAGGGCGCACGCGTCGCCGCGATCGATCTCGATGCCGCCGGCTTGGCTGAAGGTCTTGGCGACCTGCCGCAGGACCGCGTGCTGACCGTGGCCGGCGACTGCACCGATGCCGCCATGCTGGAAGCCTTCCATGCGGCCGCGACGGAAAGGTTCGGGCCGGTCGACATCCTCTTCAACAATGTCGGCCAGAGCGGCCGCGAGCGCTCCGCGCCCTTCCATGCCTCGCAGGAAGATGTCTGGCGGTTTGTCTTCGAAGTCTCGCTGCTAAGCACCATGCGCTTGTCGCGGCTCGTTGCGCCTGCCATGCGCGAGCGCGGCGGCCGTATCGTCAACATGTCGAGCGATGCTGCCTTCGTCGGCGACGCCGGGCTGGTCGACTATGCGACGGCCAAGATGGGCATTGTCGGCTTCACCCGATCGCTGGCACGCGAGCTTGCGCCCCATGGCGTCACCGTGAATGCGGTCGCACCCGGCGCCATCCGCACCCGCGCGCATGACAAGATGCCGGCCGAGGTGCTGGACCGCATCAAGGCCGCGACGCCGGCCGGCTTCGTCGGCGAGCCGGAGGACGTGGCTGGCGTGGTCTGCTTCCTCGCCAGCCAGGACGCCCGATTCATCACCGGCCAGACGCTGCTGATCGACGGCGGCCGCTGGATGATCTGACCGAATCTTTTCGCCGGAGACCGCCATGACCGAGATTGCCGAACTTTCCGCCGTAGCCTTGGCCGCCGCAATCCGTGCGAAGGAGATCTCGCCGGTGGAGGCAGTGGAGGCCGCCTTCGCGCGCATCGAGGAGCGCTCCGACCTCAACGCCTTCATGGCGCTGGCGCATGACCGCGCGCGCTCGGAAGCCACGGCCGCCGAGGCCGCCGTCATGCGCGGCGACGAGCTTGGGCCGCTGCACGGCCTGACGTTTTCGGCGAAGGACCTGACCACCACCGAAGGCATTGCCACCACGCAAGGCTCGGCGCTTTATGCAAATCAGGTGCCGGCGGCCGATGCGGTTGGCGTGGCCCGCGCGCGGGCGACGGGCGCTATCGTGATCGGCAAGACGACGACGCCGGAATTCGGGCACAAGCCTTTTACGGAAGGCCCATTCTTCGGCCGCACGCTCAACCCCTGGAACGCGGACTACACCTGCGGCGGCTCGAGCGGGGGCGCGGCCGTGGCGGTGGCGGCCGGCATGGGGCCGCTGGCGCTCGGCACCGATGGCGGCGGCTCGATCCGCATTCCCGCCGCGTGCTGCGGCGTGGTGGGCCTGAAGGCGACGCTCGGCGTCATCCCCAACCTGCAGGCGCCCGATCTCTTCGGCGCGAACTCTTATGTCGGGCCGATGGCCCGCAACGTCGCCGACACGGCGATGATGTTCGAGGTTCTGGCCGGGCCGGACCGCCGCGACCCGTTCGGGCAGGCAGCGCCCGCGCTGGTCGAGCGCGATGCCGGCAAGCCGGTGCGTGTGGGCTTCCTGCTGAAGTGCGGCAATATCCTTGACCCGGAGGTCGAGGCCGCGACCGTGGCGGCGATGCGCAAGGCCGAAGCGCTCGGCATGAAGGTCGAACCCATCGAGCTCGATTTCGTGTCGATGGAAGAGCCGTTCCTGGTCGTGCTGCGTTCGCTGCTGTGGGCGCGCGTCGGCAAGGCGATGGGAAAGACGCCGGAAAAGCTCGACCCGACGCTGATCGAGACCATCAAGGCCGGCATGAACTACACGGCGGCCGATCTCTACGAGGCGCAGTTTGCGCGCACCGCTTGCTTCGCCAAGGTGCAGGAGGTGTTTGAGCGCTGCGATGTCATCGCCTCGCCGACGCTTTCGGCTCCGGCGCTACCGGTCGGGCTCGACCCGCTCGGCACGGTCGAGATCGCGGGTCAAGACGCCGGCACCATTCGCGGCGCGTGGTATCCCTACACCTTCCCGTTCAATCTGACGGGACACCCGGCACTGTCCATCCCGTCCGGGCTTTCGTCCGCCGGCCTGCCGATCGGCCTCCAACTGGTTGGGCGCTGGCACGAGGACCGCTTCCTGCTCGACTGCGCGGCGAAGCTGGAAGAGGCGATCGGCTTTTCCACGGCCCACCCTTTGCCGAGGTAAGCCTGCGAGGCTTTCAAGCCGAGGGAATTTCTCCGCGCAGCACCTGCATGTAATCTTCGGCGTCGATATTGCCGCCGGAGACGATGCAGACGACATTGCCGGTCGCGTGCGGGTTCGACATAGCAGCCGCGAGTGCGGCAGCACCTGCGCCTTCGGCGACGACCTTCGCGCTGGCGAACAGCAAGCGCATCGCCTCGACCACCTGAGCCAGCGTCACCACGGCCGTGCCGTCGATCAGATCGCGCACCAAGGGCCACATTTTCGGCAGCAGCGAAGGGCCGCCGATGCTCTTGATGAAGGCCGGCGTGGTTTCGACACCGACGATGCGGCCGGCGGCGAGTGCCGCCGTGACCGGCGCGGCATGCTCGCCCTCGACCGCGAAGACCTTTGCCTCGGGCCGCAGCGCCTTCACCGCGCTGGCGACACCGCTGGTCAGGGAGCCACCGCCATAGGGCGTCAGCACGCAGTCGACCTCGGGCAGGTCTTCGACGATTTCCATGCCGATGGTGCCGTTGCCGGTCAGCACCGCCTGGTCGGTCACCGGGTTGATGAGAAGTTCGGTCAGATCCGGGCGCTCGGCATCGGTGATGTATTGCCACCATGCCTCATGCGAGATGAAGCGCACCTGGCCGCCGAGTTTTTGCACGCCTTCGATCTTGGCCTTCGGCGCGTCGGCATACATGTAGGCGGCCATCGGAATGCCCGCGTGGCGGGCGGCCCAGGCCAAGCCATAGGCCATGTTGCCGGAGGAGACGGTGGCTACGCCGTTGCGCAAGTCTGCGGCATCGCGCGTCAGCACCGCATTGAGCGCGGGCCGGATCTTGAAGGCGCCGATGGGCGACAGCGTTTCGAGCTTGAGGAAGATTTTTCGGTCCGGCAGGCCCAGATCGAGATGGATGAGGGGCGTGCGGGCGAGATGCGGCGCGAGCCGCTCCCGCGCGGCGTGGATTTCGTCGAGCGTCGGGCGGCGAGGGTCGGTGTCTGTCATGTTCCGGCTGGCGTTTTCTCTTTAGCCGGTGCGGCTTGCGTCGCTTCCGCCTCGGCCTGGATATAGACGTGAAGCGTGTAGCCGATGTGCTCCGTCATCAGTTTCCTGGCGCGCTCGATGTCGCGGTCGAGCGCTGCTTCCATGAGATCAGTGTGGTGCTCCAGCGCCATCGCCTCGCGCAGCGCCGCGACCGCCTCCTCATATCCGCGTTTCAGGCCGGCCGCCGCGCGCAGGGTGGGGGCGAGGCCGAGGAAGCGATGGTGCCGGCGCAGCTGGTCGGAAATGGTGTCGCGGAAGCGCAGCAGCCAGCGCGAGGTGGCCGCGCTGAGCAGTGCCGCGTGGAAAGCCTGGTGCTTCTCGTCCCATTCGTTGACGGTCGCCTCTGACGGGTCGTCCACAGCCAGCCTGCAGCGCGAGAGCCGGTAGTGCGCGGTCACGACCGCTTCTTCCCAGTCGGCGCCGCCGTTCTGGATCGACTCGATGAAGAGCGGCACCTCTATCACCTGCCGCGCCCGCGTCAGGTCCTCCAGCTCGGCGCGCGAGACCGGCGCGACGGCGAAGCCGCGATTGCTGACGGCCGTCACCAGACGTTCCGCTTCCAGCCGCGACAGGGCCTCGCGCAGAGGCGTCCAGCCGAGGCCATAGGCACTGCGCAGCACGCCCAGCTTCAGGTGCTGGCCGGGGCTGAGGCGCGTCTCCAGAATATCCTTGCGGAGGGTCTGGTAGGCGGCTTCGGTTTTCGTTGTATGTTCGCCGTTCTGCATCTGGCTTGGTCCATGCTGAAGCGATGCTTCGGCAACAAGGGTTATATATCATGTGGGGGCTTCGCAAGAATTATATATAATGTTTGACAGGTCATTTGCGCCGGTTATGATCCTCTCCAATCGCAGCCGCATGCTGCGGTCCGCGGTTGTCGCGGGGACGTCTCGGATATGGGAGGAATGACATGAACAAGGCAAAGACCGGCTGGCTGCGCGGCATTGTTGCGGCTGGCGTTTTCGTGGCGGGCATCGGCTCGGCTCTCGCCGATCCGATCAAGATCGGCATCGCCAATTTCGGCGAGCATCCGCAGCTCAACGCCTCGATCGCGGGCTTCAAAAAAGCACTGACCGAGGCCGGCTTCGTCGAAGGCACGGACGTGGTCTACACTGAAAGCCACACCAATTTCGATGCTTCGCTGGTGCCGCAGATGATAGCCAAGCTGCAGGCGGAAAACCCGAAGCTGATCTACACCGTCACCACGCCGGTTTCGCAGATCGCCAAGAAGGCGTTGGCCGGCTCGGGCATCCCGATCGTCTTCACCGCCGTCACCGATCCGGTCGCGGCCAATCTGGTTCCGTCGTGGGATGCCGGCGACGAAGGCATCACCGGCGCGACCGACCTGCAGGACGTCGCAGCGGTCATGGCCTTCGCGCACAAGCTGCTGCCCGATGCGAAGCGTCTTGGCCAGCCCTACAATCCGGGCGAAGCCAATGACGTGGCACTGCTCGAGAAGGTGCAGGAAGCCGCTCCGGCAGCCGGTTTCGAGGTCGTTCCAGTCGGCGTTGACAACGTCAATGACATCCAGCAGCGCATCGCTTCGCTCGCCGGCAAGGCCGATGTGATCTACACGCCTTCCTCGAACCTGCTGCAGCCGGCGATCGCGGCCGTTGCCGCCGCCGCACGCCAGGCCGGCATCCCGATCGTGAACTCCGACGACGACGCCGTGCGCAAGGGCATCGTGCCGGCCAGCTTCTCCGTCAACTACACGCAGGTCGGTATCAATGCCGGCAATATTGCCGCGCAGATCCTGAAGGGCGCCGATCCGAAGACCATCGCTCCGAGCCGCCCGGCCTATGAGGACCATGCCCCGCTGATCAACAAGGCAACCCTCAAGGAATTCGGCGCCGAGCTGCCGGCTTCGCTCGAAGACTGCAACTGCTTCGTCGACTAAGTCGCCGTCATAGGACAGATGTGGCGGCGCGGTTCGCGCCGCCACATCCCCATAAAGGGAGGTGCCCGTGCTGGAGATCCGGTCGGCGCAAAAAACATTCTATCGTGGACAAGCGGACGAGAAGATCGCCCTCGACGGGCTGAACCTCAAGCTTGCCTCCGGCGAATTCGGGGTCGTCATCGGCTCCAACGGCGCCGGCAAGAGCAGCATGCTCAATGCGATTTCCGGGGCCTTGAGCCTCGATTCAGGGCAGATACTGGTCAACGGCAACGACGTTTCCGGCATGCCCGTGCACAAGCGCGCGGTGCGGCTGGCCCGCGTGTTCCAGGACCCGATGAAGGGCACCGCCGCTTCGATGACGGTGGCCGAGAACATGCTGCTTGCCGAATTGCGCAGCACGACGCGCACGCTGCGGCGCGGCCTGACCGCCGCCCGGCTCGCTACCTACCGCGAGCGGCTTTCGATCCTGGGCCTTGGCCTGGAGAACCGCCTCGACACGCGCGTCGAGCTGCTTTCGGGCGGCCAGCGCCAGTCGCTGTCGCTGATCATGGCGGTGGGCGGGTCGCCCGACCTGCTGCTGCTCGACGAGCATACGGCAGCGCTCGACCCTCGCACGGCCGACATCGTCATGGATGCCACCGTGCGTGCCGTGGACGCGCTGAAGCTGACGACGCTGATGGTCACCCACAACATGCAGCACGCGGTCGACTTCGGCCATCGCGTGATCATGCTGGATGCCGGCCGCGTCCGGCTCGAGATCGCCGGCGAGGAAAAGGCCAAGGTCACGGTTCCCGACCTGATCGGCCATTTCGCCGTCAAAACCGACCGCATGCTGCTGGCGAGCTGACCGATGATGGATTTCGTTCAAACCACCGTTGCGAGCTTCATCTCGCTCATTCCCGTCACGCTCGCGCAGAGCCTGATCCTCAGCTTCGTGGTGCTGGGCATCATGATCCCGTTCCGCATGCTGAGCTTCCCCGACCTCACCAGCGAGGGCGCGTTTCCGCTCGGCGGCTGCGTGTGCGGCGTGCTTCTGGCCGCCGGGGCTTCGCCGCTGACGGCGCTCGCCTGCGCCTTGCTGGCCGGCTTCGTCGCCGGCTGCTGCACGGCCTTCATTCACCTGCGTTTCCGTATCCACACGCTGCTGGCCGGCATTCTCATGATGACGATGCTCTACAGCATCAACCTGCGCATCATGGGCAAGTCCAACCTGTCGGTGTTCGGTGCGCCCACCGTGTTCGACTGGGTGCCGTTCGTGCAGCCGGGCTTCCCCGTCAGCAAGATCGTTGCGGCTGGCCTGATCGCGCTGATCGTGTTCGTGGTCCTCAACCTGTTCTTCAAGACCGAGCAGGGCACGGCGGTTCGCGCTGTCGGCGCCAACCCTGACATGGCCGAGGCGCAAGGCATCAATGTCTGGGCCGCGACCATCGGTGGCGTCGGTCTGGCCGGCGGCTTCTCCGCGCTGAGCGGCGCGGTGATGGTGCAGTCGCAGGGCTTCGCCGACGTCAATATGGGCCTCGGCATCCTCATCAACGGCCTGGCCGCACTGATGATCGGCGAGGCGATCGTGGGCAAGCAGACGGTCTTCCGCCAGTTGGCCGCGCCCTTCGTGGGTGCAGTCGTCTACTACCAGCTCGTGTCGCTCTGCCTTGCAGCCGGCATGCCGCCCCCCGACCTGAAGCTCGCCACAGGCCTGTTCGTGCTCGCCATGCTGGCGTTGCCGAGCCTGCGCCGCAGCCGCGGCCCGGCCCCCGCCCGCGAAGCCTTCCGCGAATAATACGAGGATAGTCGAAGTTATGACTGCAATTCCCGACCTGGCGTCGATCGAAGCCCGCGACGCCGCCGATCCGCTTCGCCATATGCGCGACCGCTTCGTGCTGCCTGAAGGCGTGACCTATCTCGACGGCAATTCGCTGGGCGCGGCTCCCAAGGATGTCTTCATCGAGCTGGACAAGGCGGCCAAGGAAGAATGGGCCGAGGGCCTGATCCGCAGCTGGAACAAGGCCGGCTGGTTCGACCTCACCCTGGAACTGGGCAACAAGCTCGGCCGGCTGATCGGCGCGGAGCCCGGCGAGACGGTGGTCTGCGACACCACCTCGACCAATATCTACAAGGCGCTGCACGCGGCTTTGTCGATGCGGCCGGACCGTTCGGTGATCGTGGCCGAAGGCTCCAGCTTCCCGACCGATCTGTACATGGCTGAAGGCGTGGCCGCGACGCGCCCGGGCGTGACTATCCGTCTTGAAGGCGTCGACGCCGAAAACATCGAGGACCTGATCGACGAGAGCGTGGCCGTGGTTCTGGTCAACCACGTCAACTACAAGTCGGGCGAGCTGCGCGACATGGCGGCGCTGACCGCCAAGGTGCATGCCGCCGGCGCGCTGGTGGTGTGGGACCTCTGCCACACGGCAGGCGCCATGCCGGTCGACCTCAACGGCGCCAATGCCGACATGGCCGTCGGCTGCACCTACAAGTATCTCAATGGTGGCCCCGGCGCCCCGGCCTTCGTCTTTGCGGCCACGCGCCACCATGACCAGTTCCAGCAGCCGCTGTCGGGCTGGTGGGGCCATGCCAAGCCCTTCGCCTTCACGCAGGGCTATGAGGCAAGCCCCGGCATCCGCCGCTTCCTGTGCGGCACGCAGCCTATTCTGTCGCTGCGCGCGCTGAAGGGCGCGCTCGACGTCTGGGACGACGTCGATCTCGACCTGCTGCGCAAGAAGAGCATCGAGTTGACCGAGCTGTTCATCCAGCTCGTCGAGGCCCGGTGCGGCGAATACGGCGTCAAGCTGGAGTGCCCGCGTGAGGGCACGCGGCGCGGCAGCCAGGTCTCGTTCTCGCATGAGAATTCGTACGAGATCATGCAGGCGCTGATCGAGCGGGGCGTCATCGGCGACTTCCGCGCGCCGAACGTGATGCGCTTCGGCTTCACGCCGCTCTATGTCGGCTATCGCGACGTGTGGAATGCGGTGGAGGTGCTGCGCGATATCCTTGCGACCGGCGCCTGGCAGGACAAGCGCTTCGCGGTTCGCTCCGCCGTCACCTGACGGCCTGGCGGCAGGGCTTCGGCTTTGCCCTTCGAGGCTCGTTTTCGGGCTTCAGGGTGTTTCCGAATTTGCGGGAAGGGACGCAGCCTGCGTTTCCTTCCCGTTTTTCTTTCCGTGATTTTCGACGATCTGCTCGTAGCGCTCTATGTGCTGCTCGAGTTCCTTGTTGTCCATGAACGCCGTCAAGGTCGTGATGTCCTTGCCCCTGACAAGCTCGTGTTGTTGCACGGCCTTCAGGCGAGCATGCAGCTCGACGCGTTTCATCGGCACTCCTTTCCCAGCGCACCATTCACGAACCCTAGCGCTGATTGAACATCTCAGCGCGACCGGACCGGAAACGGGATTTCGCCATAGCTGATTGCGCCGGAAGGTGATTTGGCACCCGATTCCTTGGAAGAGGTAAGTTGCCTCTTTTGTCAACCTTCCAAAAACATCGCTGTTAGCCCTTGACCTTCCAGTTGCTGGAAGCCCTAGGTTCCAATCCTATATGAAGCCGGACATGGAATTGGAGCGATGGATCATCATCAACATGCAAGCTGCTGCCAGGCGCATGGAGGCGGCACGCCGTCGGCGGAGACCGTTCGCGACCCTGTCTGCGGGATGACCGTCGACCCGACCGCGGGCAAGCCGACTGCGGAACATAACGGTCATGTCTACCATTTCTGCTGCGCGACCTGCCGCGACAAGTTCGCCAAGGCGCCGGAGAACCAACTGATGGCGGACGACCCGGTCTGTGGAATGAAGGTCGACCGCGCGACCGCGAAGCATTTCGCGCGCCATGAGGGGCAGGGGTTCTATTTCTGCTCGGCAGGCTGCAAGACCAAGTTCGAGGCCGCACCCGAAAAATACCTCGGCGATCGCCCGGCGCCGGAGCCGATGCCTGCCGGCACGCAATACACCTGTCCGATGCATCCCGAGATCATCCGCGACAAGCCGGGCTCCTGCCCGAAATGCGGCATGGCGCTGGAGCCGATGGGCGTGCCTACCGGCGACGAGGGCCCCAATCCCGAGCTCGTCGACTTCACCAGGCGCTTCTGGGTCAGCGCGGCGCTGTCGGTCCCGCTGCTCATCCTCACCATGGGCCCGATGGTCGGCGTGCCGGCGCGCGACTGGGTTGGCGAGCGCCTCGCCGTCTGGATGGAGCTGGCGCTGGCCACGCCGGTGGTGCTGTGGGCGGCTTTGCCCTTCTTCCATCGCGGCTATGAATCGATCGTCAACCGCAGCCCCAACATGTGGACGCTGATCTCGATCGGCGTGGGCGCGGCCTATCTGTACAGCGTCGTCGCCACGCTGTTTCCGGATGCCTTCCCGCATTCGTTCCGAGGCCATGGCGCCGCGGTGCCGGTCTATTTCGAGGCGGCGGCCGTGATCGTCGCGCTGGTCTTCCTCGGCCAGGTGCTGGAGCTGAAGGCGCGCGAGCGCACCGGTTCGGCGATCCGTGCGCTGCTCGACCTCGCACCGAAGACGGCGCGGCTGATCGGCGCCGACGGCTCGGAGGTGGACGTGCCGCTGGAAGAGGTCAAGGTCGGCGACCGGCTGCGCATCCGGCCGGGCGAAAGCGTGCCGGTCGACGGCACGGTGGTCGATGGCCGCTCGTCGGTGGACGAATCCATGATCACGGGCGAGTCGCTGCCGGTTGAGAAGTCGCAGGGCGACCCGGTCACCGGCGGCACCATCAACAAGAACGGCTCGCTGGTCATGCAGGCCGAGAGGGTCGGCGCCGACACCATGCTGTCGCAGATCGTGGCGCTGGTGGCCAAGGCGCAGCGCAGCCGCGCGCCCATCCAGGGACTTGCCGACCGCGTCGCCTACTATTTCGTGCCGGCGGTGGTGCTGGCCGCCATTGCAGCGTTCGTCGTGTGGGCGATCTTCGGGCCGGAGCCCGCGATGATCTTCGCCATCGTCTCGGCGGTGTCGGTGCTCATCATCGCCTGCCCCTGCGCGCTGGGACTTGCTACCCCGATGTCGATCATGACCGCGACCGGACGCGGCGCGCAGGCCGGCGTGCTGATTAAGGACGCCGAGGCGCTGGAGCGCTTTGCCGAGGTCGACACGCTGATCGTCGACAAGACCGGCACGCTGACCGAAGGCCGGCCGGTGCTCACCGAGGTCGTCACCGACAACGGTTTTGGCGAGGCCGAGCTTCTGGCGCTGGCCGCCAGCCTCGAGAAGGCGTCGGAGCATCCGCTCGCCGAGGCGATCGTGGAGGGCGCCAAGGCACGCGGCGTGACGCTGGCTGACGTCACGGAGTTCCATGCCGTGACCGGCAAGGGCGTGTCGGGAACCGTCTCAGGCAAGGCGGTGGCACTGGGCAACCGCGCCATGATGGACGGCCTCGGCCTGGATATTGCGCCGCTCGCTAGCAGGGCCGACGAGCTGCGCGCCGATGGCCGGACGGTGATGTTCGTCGCTGTCGACGGCAAGCTCGCTGGGCTTGTCGCCGCGGCCGATCCGGTCAAGGCCAACGCGGCCGAGGCGATCAGCGCGCTTCATGCAAGCGGGCTCAAGGTCATCATGGCCACCGGCGACAACGAGCGCACGGCCAGGGCCGTGGCTGCCCGGCTCGGCATCGACGAGGTGCGCGCCGACGTGTTGCCCGAGGGCAAGAAGGCTCTGGTGGACGAACTGCGGGCCAAGGGCGCCAGCATCGCCATGGCCGGCGACGGCGTGAACGACGCGCTGGCGCTGGCGGCCGCTGACGTCGGCATCGCGATGGGCACCGGCGCGGACGTGGCGATGGAAAGTGCTGGCATCACGCTGGTGAAGGGCGACCTCAACGGCATAGTGCGCGCTCGCACGCTGGCGCAGGCGACCATCCGCAACATCAAGCAGAACCTGTTCTTCGCCTTCGTCTACAATGTGCTTGGCGTGCCGGTGGCGGCGGGCGTTCTCTATCCCGTCTTCGGCGTGCTGCTGTCGCCCATGCTTGCGGCGGCTGCCATGAGCCTGTCGTCGGTCTCGGTGATCGCCAATGCGCTCAGGCTGCGGACAGTGAAGCTTTAGGAGATCGAAACATGAATATCGGAGACGCATCGGAACGTTCGTGCCTGCCGGCCAAGACGATCCGCTACTACGAGGACATCGGCCTCCTGAAGCCCGGTCGCTCGGAAAACGGCTATCGCGATTATTCGATGAGCGACGTGCATCGGCTGAAATTCCTGCAGCGGTCCCGCAGCCTGGGCTTCTCGGTCGAGGAATGCCGCCAACTCCTGTCGCTCTATGGCGACACGCATCGCGAAAGCGCGGACGTGAAGGCGATTGCCGAGGTGAAGCTCGCCGAGATCGACCGCAAGATCGCCGAGCTGGAAAGCCTGCGCGAAACGCTGCGCCATCTCGTGCACAACTGCCACGGCGATGCGCGGCCCGATTGCCCGATCCTCGACGAACTCGCCGGCGAGCAGGGGCCGGCGTCCTGCGGCGGTTCTGCCTCCCACGACAAATCTCCCCCCTCGAAGCACTGAAGAAAGAAACCCGGATGAATTTTCACCGCAAGCTTGCGGCCTTTTCGGCTGCCCTGTTCCTCGGCCTCGGCGTGGCCGGCGGTGCGTTGGCGCAGGAAACCCACAGCGGCCACGACATGAGCGGCATGGCCATGTCGGAGGGTGCATCGACGCCGGCTGCCAAGGGCTACACCGAGGCGATGGACAAGATGCACGAGAGCATGGGCACGATCGAATATACCGGTGATCCGGATGTCGACTTCGCGCTCGGCATGATCCCGCATCATCAGGCGGCAATCGACATGGCCAGGGTCCAGCTCGAACACGGCAAGGACCCTGAAATCCGCAAGCTGTCGGAAGACATCATCAAGGCCCAGGAAGGCGAGATCAAGCAGCTCAACGAGTGGCTTGCCGCCCACAAGGGCGAGTAACCGGCGTCATTTGCGCGCGAGCGGCCTTGCCGCTCGCTTGCGTTCAGAATTCTCCCGGCTCAGACGAAAGGACTGTCGACCAGATATTTGGGCGGCACCAGTCGACGCAGGTATGCCATGCCGGCCTCCGAAAGCTCGTTGGCGTCGGCTTTCAGGAAATCCTCAGGCATGTGGCGGGTCTTGCCCGCCACGTCGCCGAGCGGCACCCGCCGCGTAACCGTCTTTTCGCCATCGAACTGCAGCGCCACCGAGCCGCCGCCCTGGGCGGCCGTCTCGACTGCGAAAGCGCCAGCCTCGAAGGCCTCGGCCGCGTCGGTCGCGTTGATCGCGCCGATGTAGCCGCGCGGCATGTAGCCAAGGTTGTCGACGCGCGCCCGTTTTCCCGGCAGTCCTTCCTGCAAGGCCCGTTCGAAGGCCATGCCGAGGTCGGCGCCCGAAAGCTTCACATTGCCGTGGGCGTCGCGCTCGAGCCGCTCGGGCGGCACCAGACTTTCCACCAACGCCTTGCCGTCCGCCGTCGTTACGCCTTCCGAAACGGCGACGACGCATCGCTTGTGCCGGTCGAGGGTCGCGCGGACATCCTCGATGAAGCGAGGCACGGAGAAGGCGCGTTCCGGCACGTAGATCAGATGCGGGCCGCCGTGCTCGTTCTGGCGCCAGGCGGCAGCGGCGGCAGTGAGGAAGCCGGCATGCCGGCCCATGACGATGCCGACATAGACGCCTGGCAGGGCGCGGAAGTCCAGGTCCACGCTCAGGAAGGCGCCGGCGACGAACTCGGCTGCAGAGATGAAACCCGGCGTGTGGTCGTTCTCGACCAGGTCGTTGTCGATGGTCTTGGGGGCGTGCACAAAGGCGATGGATCCGCCCGAGGCCTCGGCGAGAATCTGCTGAGTGCCGGCGGTGTCGTTGCCACCGATATAGACGAAGGCGTCGGCCCCCTCCTTCCGGAGCCCCTTCAGGACCAGATCGCAATAGGCGGCGTCCGGCTTGTCGCGTGTGCTGCCCAGTGCTGCGCTCGGCGTCGCGGCGATGCGCAGGAGTTGTTCCTCGGGGACTGCGGACAGATCGACATAGTCGCCGTCGCGGATGCCGCGCACGCCGTGGCGCGCCCCGAGCACCCGCGCGCCGCGATAGCGCTTGCGGATTTCCAGAACTGCCCCAGCCATGGTCTGGTTGATCACGGCGGTTGGGCCGCCGCCCTGCGCAATCACGAATGTCTCGGCCATATGGACAGCTCCTCCGCCTGCTTTTCCGGCATTGTCGCGTGCCTGTCGGCCGGGCGCAATATGGCGAGGGTAAAACTCTTTGGGTGCCCCGGTGCCATCATGATGGGCTCATGCGCGCCGCAAAATCGCGGCGTTGCCGCGCGGCTGGATTTGTCGGATAGATGGCGGTGTAACGCGTTTCCCGAGTGAGGATTGACATGACAAGCAATGCATCCCTCCAGTCGCGCCGCATCGCAGCCGTCCCCCGCGGGGTCGCGACCGCCTATCCCGTCTTTGCCCAGCGTGCCGAAGGCTCCGAGATCTGGGACGCCGACGACAAGCGCTATATCGACTTCGGCGGCGGCATCGCCGTCCTCAACACCGGGCATCGGCATCCGCGTGTGATCGCGGCGGTGCGTGAGCAGCTTGACGCCTTTACCCACACCGCCTTCCAGATCGTGCCTTACGAGCCCTATGTGGCGCTGTGCGAGCGGCTGAACGCGCTGGCCCCGTTCAAGGGCGCGGCCAAGACCATCCTGTTCTCCACCGGCGCCGAGGCGGTCGAGAACGCCGTCAAGATCGCGCGGGCCGCCACCGGCCGCTCGGGCATCATCGCCTTTGCGGGCGGCTTCCATGGCCGCACCATGATGACCATGGCGCTGACGGGCAAGGTCGCGCCCTACAAGAAGAAGTTCGGCCCGATGCCCGGCGGCGTCTACCACCTGCCGTTTCCCATCCCGCAGGACGGGGTGAGCGTGGCCGACACGATGCGGGCGCTGGACCTTCTCTTCCGCGCCGACATCGAGCAGGCGCATGTCGCCGCCATCATCATCGAACCGGTGCAGGGCGAGGGCGGCTTCCATCCGGCGCCGACGGATTTGCTGGAGGCGCTGCGCAAGGTCTGCGACCAGCACGGCATTTTGCTCATCGCCGACGAGGTGCAGACTGGCTTCGCGCGCACCGGCAAGATGTTCGGCATCGAGAACAGCGGTGTCGAGCCCGACCTGCTGACGATTGCCAAGTCTCTGGCCGGGGGCTTCCCACTGTCTGGCGTCATCGGCCGTGCCGAGATCATGGATGCGGCCGAGCCGGGCGGGCTGGGCGGCACCTATGCGGGCAGCCCCATCGCCTGTGCGGCGGCGCTGGCGGTGCTCGACGTGATCAAGGAAGAAAAGCTGATCGATCGCGCCAATGCGCTCGGCGACCGCATCAAGGGCGAGCTGACACGCTTCGCCCAGCGCAACGACACCGTGCCGATGGCGGCTATCCGCGGCCCCGGCTCCATGATCGCCTTCGACATCTTGAAAAGCCGCGGCGGCCATGAGCCGGATGCGGAGGCCACGAAACGGGTGACGCAGGCGGCCCTCGCCGAGGGGCTTGTGCTGCTTTCCTGCGGCGTGAACGGCAACACGATCCGCCTGCTGATGCCGCTGACAATCCCGGAACCCCTGCTGGACGAAGGCATGGCCAAGCTGGAACGGGCGCTTGTAGCGGCCAACGGCTGACGTTCTCACAGGCCGCGCAGACAACAACGCCCGGTCGGGTTTCGACCGGGCGCTCTTGTCGGAAAACAGGCTTGATGACTAGACGACGACAATGGGCGTGCCGGGTGGCACGCGGCTGTAGAGGTCGATTACGTCCTGGTTGATCATGCGCACGCAGCCGGAAGAAACCGCCGTGCCGATGGACCACCATTCCGGCGAGCCGTGGACGCGGAAGAGCGTGTCGTGGCCGTCCTTGAAGATGTAGAGCGCGCGGGCCCCGAGCGGGTTGGTGAGGCCGCCGGGCTGGCCGCCGCGGAATTTCTCCAGCTCCGGCCTTCTGCCGATCATTTCGGCGGGCGGCGTCCAGGTCGGCCATTCCTTCTTGTACTGGATATTGGCGCGGCCGGACCAGACGAAGCCTTCCTTGCCGATGCCCACGCCGTAGCGGATGGCATCGCCCCCTGGCTGGACGAGATAAAGGAACCGCTCCTGCAGATGCACGACGATGGTGCCCGGCTGCTCGCCCGTCGGGTCGACCACGATCTGGCGACGGAATTTCTGGTTGATCTTCTCGAAGGGAACCTCGGGCAGGGTGAAGCCGCTGTCGGTGAAGGAGGCATACATGAGCTCTGGGCTCGTCACCTTCTTGTCGACGCTGATGCGCGGCCGGATGGTGCCGGTCGTGAAGTCGTCGACCTGTAGCGCGGCCATGTCGACCGTCTGTGAGCAGCCGGCCGAGCCGAGCAGGGCGGAGCCGAGGCCGATCAGCGCCGCGCGGCGCGTGATCATGGTGGGATGTTGGGGCAGGCAGTCCGGCGATCCGGGCGAGGCGGGTTTTTGCGACACGGGTACGATTCCAAGATTGGAGACGAAACGCTCTGGCAATCGCGAAACCCTGCGATCAAAGCCGTTCGCATTTTCAGCAATCATGGTTGACAAAGGATGAAGCGCCGCTAGCTCCTTGCGTGGCACGGCTTTGCCGGCCCGGTCGCCGGGCGGGAGCTGCCGAAATGACATTCCGCCGGCTGCGCCGACGCCCAAGCACCTCGCTTGCGTCACAATCTCGGCCAGCCTGCTTCCTACCCGTGACGCCTGACCGAGAGGGAATCATGAGCAGGATATTCAACACGAAACCGACGCCTTCCTATGCTGGCCGCATGGCCGCGAGCTCTGCGGATACCGCCTTCCTGCTGCTCACCGGCGCGGAGGTCATCTCATGAGCAGCAAAGCAAAACATGGCATGTCGGCGCATGATACTTTGCCCTTTACTTCTCCGCGCTGGCAGGGATTTATCCTTTCCTTTGAGCAAAGGAGATACCCATGCCGTTTGAAACCTGGGCAGCCTTCGCGGCTGCATCGGCCGTCCTCCTGATCATTCCCGGACCCACCATTCTGCTGGTGGTGTCCTATGCTCTGGGACAGGGCTGGCGCACGGCCCTGCCCATGGCGGTGGGGGTCGCGCTCGGCGACTTCACCGCGATGACGCTTTCGATGCTCGGCATCGGCGCTCTGCTGGCTGCCTCGGCCACCGTCTTCACCATCCTCAAATGGATCGGCGCGGCCTATCTCATATATCTCGGCATAAAGCTGTTCCGCGCTGGCGGCGCGCTGAAGGCTGAGCCCCGCACGGACGGCGCCTCGGCCGCGAAAATGATGGCGCATGCCTGGCTGGTCACCGCGCTCAACCCAAAGAGCATCACCTTCTTCGTCGCTTTCCTGCCGCAGTTCCTGGACCGCCATGCCGACTTCCTGACCCAGATGGTGATCTTCGAGGCTACCTTCCTCGCGCTCGCCTTCGCCAATGCCTTCGGCTACGCGCTGGTGGCGGCGCGGGCGCGCGACCTCGTTCGTAACCCGCGCGCCATTGGCATCTTCAACAAGACCGGCGGCACGCTGCTGGTCGGCGCCGGCATCGCCACTGTGGCGATCAGGTCCGGCGGCTGACGGGCGAGCGGATTGGACCGCGACCGTCGCTTGTGATTATTTTTTACGAGGCTCGAAAAAATACCTTTCCCGCGCCGCCATATTTGTTATGAAACCCTACATGGGAGGATGATCCGGCGCCGTTTCGCTGCGGCGGCCGGATGAACGGTCGCTCGTGGCGCGGAGTGTCGCCAGGACGACGGGAGGGGCAGCATGTATCTCGGAATCGATCTCGGCACCTCCGGCGTCAAGGCGCTGCTGATCGACCAAGCGCAGACGATCATCGCCTCGGCCACCGGCGGCCTCGACGTTTCGCGCCCGCATCACGGCTGGTCCGAGCAGGCGCCGGCCGATTGGATCCGCGCCACGGAGGAAGCCGTGGGGGCTTTGAAGGCCCGCCATCCGCGGGAACTGGCCGCCGTCAGGGGCATCGGCCTCTCCGGCCAGATGCACGGCGCGACGTTGCTGGACGCGGACGACAAGGTTCTTCGGCCCTGCATCCTCTGGAACGATACGCGCAGCCATGTCGAGGCGGCCGAACTCGACGCCGATCCGCGTTTCCGCGAAATCACCGGCAACATCGTGTTTCCGGGCTTCACCGCGCCCAAGCTCGCCTGGGTGAGGAACAACGAACCGGCCCTTTTCGGTAGGGTCGCGAAGGTTCTGCTGCCTAAGGATTTCCTGCGCCTGTGGCTGACCGGCGAGCATGTTTCGGAAATGTCGGACGGGGCCGGCACGTCGTGGCTCGACGTCGCCACGCGGCGCTGGTCGCCGCAATTGCTGGAGGCTACCGGGCTCGATGAGCGGCACATGCCGCGGTTGGTCGAGGGCACGCAGCTATCTGGCACCCTGCGTACCGAACTGGCCGCGGGCTGGGGCTTGGGCGCTGGCGTGGCCGTCGCGGGCGGTGCGGGCGACAATGCCGCTTCGGCCTGCGGCATGGGCACGGTCGGCGCCGGCCATGCCTTCGTCTCGCTCGGCACGTCGGGCGTGCTGTTTGCCGCAAACGCTTCCTACCTCCCCAACCCCGAAAGCGCGGTGCACACCTTCTGCCACGCGCTGCCGGGCACCTGGCACCAGATGGGCGTCATCCTGTCGGCGACGGATTCGCTGAACTGGCTGGCGGACATCGCTGGGCGGAGCGCCGCCGAACTGACCGGCGAACTGGGCGAGCGGCTCAGGGCCCCGTCGGAAGTTTCGTTCCTGCCCTATCTCTCGGGCGAACGCACACCTCATAACGATGCCGGCATTCGCGGCGTCTTTGCCGGGCTCGACCGTCAGTCGGGCCGCGCGGCCCTCACGCAGGCCGTGCTCGAAGGCGTGGCCTTTGCATTCCGCGACAGCCTCGAGGCGCTGCAGACGGCCGGCACCAGGCTCACGCGCGTCACCGCGATCGGCGGCGGCTCGCGCTCGCGCTACTGGCTGAAGGCGATCGCCACGGCGCTCGGGCTGCCGGTCGATCTACCCGCCGACGGCGATTTCGGCGCGGCCTTCGGCGCGGCGCGGCTGGGCCTGATCGCGGCCGAGGCGGCCAACCCCGCAGAAGTTTGCGCCGCGCCGGCGACGGCCGAAACCATCGAACCAGATGCGGCGCTGGGCGAAGCCTACGCCGCCGCCTATCGGCGCTATCGCGCGCTCTATCCGGCAATCAGAGGGGTTTAATCGTGAGCACCGGCTTTTTCGGCGACATCAAGCCCGTCAGATATGAAGGTCCCGACAGCACCAATCCGCTGGCCTACCGCTTTTACAACCCCGACGAGATCGTGCTCGGCAAGCGCATACCGCTACGTCTGATGCCTGGGCGGCGGTCGCTGCCCTCATTCGACTTGCGTCCGGTTTGACGCAAGGCCGCCCATTCGCCATGCTTCGGCGATGCTACGCGGCGTGCTGCTGGATCTTGCCGGGGTGCTCTATGACGGCGACAGCCCGATAGAAGGGGCTGCCGACGCCGTCCGTCGGCTACGCGAGGCCGGCTTGCCGCTGCGCTTCGTCAGCAATACGACGCGCTCGACCAAGCAGATGGTGCTGGAGCGGCTGGACAGGCTTGGCATCGAAGTCGATGCGGCCGAACTGTTCACGCCCGCGCAAGCCGCGCGCGGCTGGCTCGCCGCGCATGGCTGCTCGGCGCATCTGCTGATCCATCCGGATCTGGAGCCGGATTTTCGCGACATGCCGGCCGGCGAACGGCTTGCGGTCGTCGTCGGCGATGCGGCAAACGCCTTCGACTATGCGAGCCTCAATGCAGCCTTCCGCGCCCTGAACGATGGCGCGGAGTTTCTGGCGCTGGCCGACAACCGCGTCTTCAAGGACGACGACGGCAAGCTCAGCCTCGACGCGGGCCCCTTCGTCCGGGCGCTCGAATTCGCCTGCGGGCGGCCGGCGACAGTGCTCGGCAAACCGTCGACGGGCTTTTTTCTCTCCGCACTGGCCAGCATGGGATGCCTGCCGGAGGACGCGGTGATGGTGGGCGACGACGTGGAAGGCGATGTCGCCGGCGCCCTGCGGGCCGGGCTCGCCACGGCGCTGCTGGTGCGCACAGGCAAATATCGCGTCGGCGACGAACGGCAGGTCGAGCCGGCGCCTACCGCGGTTGTGGCCGATATCACAGCGGCGGCCGAGTGGATCCTGGCGCGGGTTTAGTCAGCGCCGCCGAAGCTGCGTCGGCGACATGCCGAACGCTTTGGCGAATGCCCGCGAAAAGCCGGCAGCGCTGGAAAATCCGGTACGCGCCGCGATGTCGGCCATAGGCACTCCCGTGTCCACCACCAGCCGCCGCGCTGCGCTGAGACGCAGGCGCAGATAGTAGGCGCCGGGCGGCTCGCCGATCGACTTTCCAAAGATCTTTTCCAGCGCGCGAGCGGTCACGCCGGTGCGGCGGGCGATGGCCGAGATCGTCAGCGGCTGGTCTACATGCGCCTCCATCAGCCGGATCGCCTGCGCGAGCCGCGGGTCGTAACCGTCGAGCCGGCCGAGCGAAACCAGCGGCTGCGCGTCCGTTGCCGCACGCGCCTGATCGTAGATGAAGACGCTGGCGACATCGAGGGCCACCGCCATGCCCAGCCGCGAGCGAATGAGGTGCAGCATCAGGTCGAAGGTGGGCGAGGCGCCTCCGCTCGTGAAGATCGGCCCGTCGATGATGTAGCGGTCGGGCCGCACGTCGACGCCCGGGAAGGCGGCCGTAAAATCCTCCATGTCTTCCCAGTGCGTGGTGGCGGTGCGGCCTTCCAGCAGCCCGGCCCGGCCGACAAGCCAGGTGCCGGCCTCGATGCCGCCCACCGCACGCGCCGAGCGCGCCACGCGGCGCAGGCCGGCGAGCAGGGCAGGGGTGCCCTGGTTCTTGGTGCCGAATCCGCCGATGATGCCCAGCATGTCGGTCTTTTCCGCCGGATCGAATTTTCCGCTGACCGCCACCGGCAGGCCGGATGTCGTGACCGGCGGCTCGCCGTCCACCGAAACCAGCTTCCAGTCGAACAGCGTCTCGCCCGAAACGCGGTTGGCCGCGCGCAGCGGGTCGACGGCCGACGCCACGCACATGATCGAGCAGCCGGAGAAAACCAGCATCGTCACCTTGAGCGGCGAACGGTCGGGAAGAAAGATTGAGGGCTTTTCGCTTTTCATCAATGCGAGTTCGTAAAGTGCAAAGCAGCGCCGCGCAAGGGAGGCAATGATCGCGATGGAGGAACGGCGCGATATCCGGGGCTTGTGCAACCGGGTGGCAGACGCGCCGATCGACTGGAGGAATTTATGCCGCTTTCCATGAACCGCGAGGTCTTCATCACCTGTGCCGTGACCGGCTCGGGCGGAACGCAGGACCGTAGCCCGCACGTGCCTCGCTCGCCCAAGCAGATCGCCGAATCGGCCATCGAGGCAGCGAAGGCGGGTGCCGCTATCGTCCACTGCCACGTCCGCGACCCCGAGACGGGCAAGCCGCGCCGTGACGTACATCTCTACCGCGAGGTGACCGAGCGCATCCGCGACGCCAATGTCGACGTGGTGCTGAACCTCACCGCCGGCATGGGCGGCGACATGGTGTTCGGTCCGGTCGAGTCCCCGCTGCCGCTGAAGGAGCAGGGCACCGACATGGGCGGCGCGTCCAACCGCATGGAGCATGTGCGCCAGTGCCTGCCCGAGATCTGCACGCTCGACTGCGGCACGATGAACTTCAACGAAGCCGACTATGTCATGACCAACACGCCCGGCATGCTGCGCGCCATGGGCGGCATGATGACCGAGCTGGGTGTCAAGCCGGAGATCGAAGCGTTTGACACAGGCCACCTGTGGTTCGCCAAGCAGCTGGTTTCGGAAGGCGTGTTGAAGCCCGACGCGCTGGTGCAGCTGTGCATGGGCGTGCCGTGGGGTGCGCCGGACGACCTCAACACCTTCATGGCCATGGTCAACAACGTGCCTTCGGATTGGAACTGGTCTGCCTTCTCGCTCGGCCGCAACCAGATGGCCTATGCAGCGGCCGCAGTGATTGCCGGCGGCAATGTCCGCGTGGGCCTCGAGGACAATCTGTGGCTCGACAAGGGCGTGCTGGCCACCAACGCGCAGCTCGTCGATCGCGCTGTCGGCATCATCGAGCGCATGGGCGCCCGGGTGATCGGGCCGGAGGAAGTGCGCCAGAAGCTGAACCTCACCAAGCGCGCACCCGTGGCGGCGTAAGCCGGCAAGGGCTTCCAGGCGGAAAAGGGAGAGGACGCCATGGAAACGGTCAAGTTCACGGCGATGAAGGATGGCGACCGCGAGGACTACGCCTTCCTCACCGAGCACGAGATCGAGTTCGCCGCCAAGACCGGCGGGCGTCTTCTCGACGCCTTGGTGAAGCTCGACGAGAGCCTTTCGGGCTATAAGGTCACCCGGCTTGGCCACTCGGTTCAGGCGGCCACCCGTGCCTGGCTCGATGGCGCCGACGACGACTGGATCGTCTGCGCCCTCCTGCACGACATCGGCGACATCTACGCGCCTTATAACCACGACGAATATGCGGCCGCGATCCTGCGGCCGTTCGTTCGCGAACAGTGTCACTGGGTGGTCGAGAAGCACGGGGATTTCCAGCGCCTCTATTACGCGCATCACGTCGGCGGCAATCGCCATGCGCGCGATAAGTTTGCCGGGCATCCCTACTACGACGACTGCGACCATTTCTGCGAGCGGTGGGACCAGTCGAGCTTCGACCCCGACTACGAAACCCTGCCGCTCGATTTCTTCCGGCCCATGGTGGAGAAGGTGTTCTCCCGCCAGGCCTACGATCCCGCGGTCATCCGCGTCGGCGAGCGCGTCGCGCTCGTCAATCCCGAAATAGCCAGCCAAAGAGCCGGAGCATCCGCATGAGCAGTATCAAGAAAGCAGCCGCCATCGGCGGCGGAGTCATTGGCGCGGGCTGGGTCGCGCGTCTGTTGCTGAACGGCATCGACGTCGCGATCTACGATCCCGACCCGGAGGCCTCGCGCAAGGTCGATGAGGTGATGAAGGGCGCGCGCCGCGCCTATAAGCAGATGCTGCCCGGCGGCCTGCCCAAGGAAGGCAAGCTGACCTTCGCCAAGACCATCGCCGAGGCGGTGACGGGCGCCGACTTCATCCAGGAAAGCGTGCCGGAACGGCTCGACATCAAGCACAAGGTGCTGGCCGAGATCGACGCGCATGCCCCGGCCGACGCGCTGATCGGCTCGTCCACCTCCGGCATCAAGCCGACAGACATGCAGCCGGCGCTGAAGCACCCGGAGCGTCTGGTCGTCGGCCATCCCTTCAACCCGGTCTATCTGCTGCCGCTGGTCGAGATCGTCGGCGGCGAGAAGACCACGCCGGCATTCATCGACAAGGCGCGTGAGCTCTATGCCTCGATCGGCATGAAGCCGGTGGTGATCCGCAAGGAAATCGAGGCCTTCGTCGGCGACCGCCTGCTGGAAGCCGCCTGGCGCGAGGCGCTGTGGCTCATCAAGGACGGCATCTGCTCGGTCGAGGAACTCGACGACATCATGCGCTACTCCTTCGGCCTGCGCTGGGCCCAGATGGGCATGTTCCAGGTCTATCGCATCGCCGGCGGCGAGGCGGGCATGCGCCACTTCATGGCCCAGTTCGGCCCGTGCCTGTCCTGGCCGTGGACCAAGCTGATGGACGTGCCGGAGTTCAACGACGAGTTGGTCGATTTGATCGCCGGCCAGTCTGACGAGCAATCCGACAAATGGTCGATCCGCGAGCTGGAAAAGATCCGCGACGACAACCTCGTCGCCATCATGGAAGCGCTCGGCAAGCAGAACAAGGGCAAGGGCTGGGGTGCGGGCGAGTTGCACAACGACTACACCAAGCGCCTCGCCAAGCTCGCCGCCAAGAAGCCGGTTTCGAAGGCCGCCGCAAAGGCCAAGGCAGAGAAGCCGGTGAAGAAGGCGGCGGCGAAGAAGAGGGCCGCAGCGTAAGGTTTGAGTCTCGCTAAGGTTTTCGACCCACACTCCGTCGCGCTGCGCGCGACACCTCTCCCCCGATCGACGGGGGAGAGGAAAGACCGGCGGCAGCGAGCCTTCATCTCGCGGTTCCGTTCGGGGTCGAATTGCCCAGCTTACGCGGTTGAAGCGCCCTTCCTCTCCCCCGTCGATCGGGGGAGAGGTGGTTTGCGAAGCAAACCGGAGTGGGGGTCGAATTCAAGGTGGCTGTACCGAGCCACTTGCATGGGAGGTTAATCATGGATTTCGGGCTTTCCGAAGAACAGCGCCTGATCGTCGACACGACACGGGCCTTTGTCGAAAACGAACTCTACCCGCATGAGGCGGAAGTCGAGCGCACCGGGCACCTGCGGCGCGAGCTGATCGAGGAGATCAAGGCCAAGGCGATCGAGGCCGGTCTCTACGCCGCCAACATGCCCGCCGAAGTCGGCGGCGCGGGCCTCGATACGGTGTCGTGGCTGCTCTACGAAAAGGAGCTCGGCCGCGCCAACTATGCGCTGCACTGGACCTGCGTGGCGCGCCCGTCCAACATCCTGCTCGCCGGCACCGACGAGCAGAAGGAAAAGTACCTCTATCCCTGCATTCGCGGCGAGAAGTGGGACTGCCTGGCCATGACCGAGCCGGGTGCGGGCTCCGACCTGCGCGGGATGAAGGCGAGCGCCGTGCAGGATGGCGACGATTTTGTCCTTAACGGCACCAAGCATTTCATCAGCCACGCCGACATCGCCGATTTCGCCATCGTCTTCATGGCTTCGGGCGAGGAGGACTCTCCGCGCGGCAAGCGCAAGAAGATCACCGCCTTCTTCGTCGACAAGGGAACGCCGGGCTTCAACGTGCGTGATGGCTACCGCAACGTCTCGCATCGCGGCTACACCAACGCCATCCTTGAATTCGACAATTGCCGCCTGCCCAAAAGCCAGGTGCTGGGCGAGGTCCACAAGGGCTTTGAGGTTGCCAACAGCTGGCTCGGCGCAACCCGTCTGCAGGTCGCCTCGACCTGCCTCGGACGTGCCGAGCGCGCGCTTGGCCATGCCATCGAATATGCCGCCCAGCGCGAGCAGTTCGGGCAGCAGATCGGCAAGTTCCAGGGCGTTTCCTTCAAGCTCGCCGACATGGCGACGGAGCTGAAGGCGGCGGAGCTGCTCACCCGGGAAGCCGGTTGGAAATACGACCAGGGCACCGTGACCGACCAGGACATGGCCATGGCCAAGCTCAAGGCCACCGAGGTTCTGGCCTTCATCGCCGACGAGGCGATCCAGATCCACGGCGGCATGGGCCTGATGGACGACCTGCCGCTGGAGCGCATCTGGCGCGACGCCCGCGTCGAGCGCATCTGGGAAGGCACGTCGGAAATCCAGCGCCACATCATCAGCCGCGCGCTGCTGCGCGCCGTGGGAGGTTGAGCCATGCTGCGTCTTGAACGGCTCCTGCGCCCCAAATCGATTGCGGTGATCGGCGGCGGCTCGTTTGCGCCCAACGTCGTCAAGCAATCGCTGAAAATGGGCTTTGCCGGCGACATCTGGCCGGTGCACCCCAAGCGCGACGAGGTGGAGGGCGTAAAGGCTTACGCCTCCGTCGCCGACCTGCCGGGCGCGCCAGATGCGGTGTTCATCGGCGTCAACCGTTTTGTCACCATCGACATCGTGCGCGAGCTTTCCGAGCGCGGCGCAGGGGGCGCGATCTGCTTCGCCGCGGGCTTCCTCGAAGCCGGCGCCGACGATGACGACGGCGAGCGCCTGCAGGCCGAACTGATCGCGGCGGCCGGGTCCATGCCCATCATCGGGCCGAACTGCTACGGCCTGATCAACTATGCCGACGGCGCGCTTCTGTGGCCGGACCAGCATGGCGGCCAGCGGCTGGAGCCCGGCACGCGCGGCGTGGCGATCATCACGCAGTCGTCCAACATCGCCTGCAACATCACCATGCAGCAGCGCGGTTTGCCGATCTCGTTCCTGATGACGGCCGGCAACCAGGCACAGACGGGCCTTTCGGAAATGGCGCTCGGCCTGATCGAGGACGACCGCGTTTCCTGCCTTGGCCTGCACATCGAGGGCTTTGACAAGGTCGCGGGTTTTGAGCGGCTGGCAGCGCGGGCGCGCGAGCTGAACAAGCCGATCGTGGCAATGAAGGTCGGCCGATCCGAACAGGCGCGCGCTGCGACCGTGTCGCATACCGCCTCGCTGGCGGGGTCGGACGCTGCGTCTGACGCCTTCCTCAAGCGGCTCGGCATTGCGCGGGTCAATTCGATCCCGTCCTTCCTCGAGACGCTGAAGGTGCTGCATGCCTTCGGCCCCCTGCCGGGCTACACACTTTCCTCGATGAGCTGCTCGGGCGGCGAAGCTTCCGTGATGGCCGATAGCGCGGAAGGCCGCAAGGTGCGCTTCCCCAAGCTGACTGAGGAGCATTGGTCGCGGGTAAAATCGACGCTCGGCTCCTTCGTGGCGGTGGCCAATCCGCTCGACTATCACACCTTCATCTGGAACAACGAGCCGGCCATGACCGACACGTTTACGGCGATGATGTCGGGTGGGTTCGATCTCAACATGCTGGTGCTCGATTTCCCGCGCGGCGACCGCTGCTCGGATGCCGACTGGTGGCCGACGGTGCGCGCCTTCGAGTCCGCAGTGAAGACAAACAAGGCGCGCGGCGCGATTGTCGCCTCGATGCTGGAAAACGTGACCGAGGCGCACGCCGCCGAGCTGTTCAAGCGCGGTATCGTGCCTCTGCAGGGCATCGTCGAAGCAATGGATGCCGCCGAGGCCGCTGCGTTCATCGGCGAGGCATGGGCCCGTCCGGCAAGCGGTGCCATTGGGTCGAATGTAAATTCGACTGCCGGTTCCGGCCGCCATACGCCCGACGAGACCGAGGCCAAGGCGCTTCTCCGTTCGGCCGGTCTTGCCGTGCCGCAGAGCGCGCGCGCGGCCAGCGTGGCCGAGGCGGTCGCGGCTGCGGAGAGGCTCGGCTTCCCCGTTGCGTTGAAGGCGCTGGGCGTCGCCCACAAGAGCGAGCTCGGCGCGGTGAAACTCAACCTCAAGTCTGCCGAAGAGGTGCGGGCGACCGCCGAGGCTCTACTGCCGCTCGGTACCGGCCTCTATGTCGAGCGCATGGTGGAGGGCGGCGTCGCCGAGCTGATCGTCGGCGTCACGAACGACGCGCTGTTCGGTCCAGTCATGACCGTGGGCACCGGCGGCGTATTGGTCGAACTGCTCAAGGACAGCGCCACGCTGCTTCTGCCGGCATCGCGCGAAGAGGTCGAGGCGGCGCTGAAGAGCCTGCGGCTCTACCCGCTTCTCGACGGCTATCGCGGCCGCGCCAAGGCCGATGTGTCGGCTGCGGTGGACGCGATTCTCGCTATTTCGCGCTTCGTCCAGGAACGCGCGGGCACGATCGAGGAGCTCGACGTGAACCCGCTGATCGTCTGCGGCGAGGGCAAGGGCGCGTGGATCGCCGATGCGCTTCTGGTGACCAACGAAGGCGAAGCGGCAGCCGCCGCTTCCCACGAGAAAAAGGTTGCGGTTGCGGCCGAAGGCTGAGCCGCCAGGGAGGTTTTCAAAATGTCCGATGTCGTAAAGACCCGGCGCGAAGGCGCCATTCTCGAAGTCACGCTCGACCGGCCCAAGGCCAATGCGATCGACCTCGCCACCTCGCGCCTGCTGGGCCTGACCTTCCAGGCCTTCCGCGACGATCCCGAACTGCGGGTTTGCATCGTGAAGACGGCCGGCGAAAAGTTCTTCTCCGCCGGCTGGGACCTCAAGGCCGCCGCAAATGGCGATGCGGTCGATGGCGATTACGGCGTGGGCGGTTTTGCCGGCCTGCAGGAATTGCGGGACATGAACAAGCCGGTCATCGCCTGCGTCAACGGCATGGCGGTGGGCGGCGGCTTCGAGCTCGCGCTGTCCTGCGACCTCATCTACGCCTCCGAACATTCCTCCTTCGCGCTGCCGGAAATCCGTGCCGGCACGCTGGCCGATGCGGCGACCATCAAGTTGCCCAAGCGCATTCCCTATCACATCGCCATGGACCTGCTGCTCACCGGCCGCTGGATGGACGTGGCCGAGGCGCATCGCTGGGGCCTCGTCAACGAGGTGCTGCCGGCCGAGAAGCTGGAAGACCGCGTCTGGGAGATCGCCCGCCTGCTCGCCGGCGGTCCGCCGCTGGTCTTCGCGTCCATCAAGGAAGTGGCCCGCAGGGCCGAGGCGATGGAGTTCCAGGACGCCATGAACTGGATCACCAAGCGCAAGTTCCGCACCGTCGACGAGCTCTACGCCTCCGAAGACAACATGGAGGGTTTTCGCGCGTTTGCCGAAAAGCGCGACCCGGTGTGGAAGGGCAAATAGCATAGCAGTGCAGGAGGACGACCGATGACCGACTACAGCAAGCTGATCGATGCCGAGACCTGGGCTTTCATCGACCGCACCAACAGCTTCTATCCGCCGGACGCGGTCGACCACAGCGTGGAAGAACAGCGGCGCACCTATGACCGGATGTGCCGCGAGTTCCATGCCGGCTATCCGGCAAGCGTGACGGCGATTGATTCCGCCGTCGAGACGCCGGCCCACAAGATCCCGGTCCGCATCTACCGCAATGCGGAGCCGAACGATGCGGCGGTCGTGCTCTATTTCCACGGCGGCGGTTTTATCCTCGGCGGGCTCGACAGCCATGACGACGTCTGCGCCGAAATCTGCGAGCGCACCGGCTACGAGGTTGTGTCGGTCGACTACCGCCTGGTACCGGAGCACACCCATCCCGCCGCCTATGACGACTGCCGCGCCGCCTTCGAATGGGCGGCGAAGACCTATTCGCAGCCCATCGTTCTGTGCGGCGACTCGGCCGGCGGCAATCTTGCGGCGGCCGTGGCGCACACCACGCGCGGCCATGCACGCGCAGCGATCGGCCAGGTGCTGATCTATCCCGGCCTCGGCGGCAAGCTCGGGCAGGGGTCTTATCTCACCCATTCCGACGCCCCGCTGCTGAGCGTTCGCGACATGGACTATTATCGCGACATGCGGGCCGGCGGCCGCGATATTTCGAAGGACGTCACCTTCGCTCCGTTCAACGATGCGGACTATTCCGGCCTGCCGCCGACGGCCGTCATCACCGCCGAATGCGACCCGCTGTCGGACGACGGCCGCGACTATCGCGACCGCATCCAGGCTGCCGGCGGCAAGGCCTGGTGGTTCGACGAGCCGGGTCTCGTACATGGCTATCTGCGCGCCCGCCATTCGGTCGGCCGTGCGCGCAAAAGCTTTACGCGCATCGTGGATGCGGTGCGCGCGCTTGGGAAGGGCGACTGGCCGTATTGAGGGCGCTCTCCCTCCCCTCCAGGGGGAGGGATAGTCGTCGCGCGCTTCATCATCGCCACGCCCGGTTTTCACCGTCTGACCATTTCAAAGAGCGCTCCCGATTGGGAGGTTGGGAAGACGGGCGGTCGTCGGACGCGCTCGTTTAGGTAAATCTTGCGGCCCTTCGACCGCCCGTTCGATGCTCTTGCCCCCGCTCAGTCGCCTCCACATTCGCATGGCCAGCCGCCGCCAAGGCCCGGGCTTGGGGGTTCATCACCCAGTGACGCCACCGTAGCGCCACCAGCCCGGACATCGTCGCCCTCCACGTGCATCCGGTTCATGACCCGTGTTCCCGTGAGGCCGATGCGCAGGATTATGCGTGGGGGCGGGAATGGTGGGGAGAAAAGAAGCGGTGACTTTCCTTTGGTGCGAATGATTTCAATTGCTTGACGCTAGTCGGTCCCGGAATTCATCCACGCGATACGATGCGGCAGGCTCTTTCTGCACCGCAGCGGCAGCTTTGGCCGACCGGCATGGGTCCCCGGAACCTCCGCACTTCGCTGTCGCTCGTGCTCCGGCCCGAGGATGACCGGAGGTGGGCGCGCGGCAAGCCGATCACGGGCGATGCCACTTCGCCCCCGCTCGGGGATGACGGAGATGGGGACCAGCCGAGGCGTGCCCGTACAACTTATCCCAAAAACGGCTTGGCCTTCATCGAATCCGGAATCTCGACACCGAGCCGGCTAAGCACTGTCGGTGCCAGCTGCAACTGATCTAGCAAAGCCCCGCTCTCCGGGCCTTCGCCCCGGCCGAAATAATAGAGCGCAAAATCCTGCTGGTCGTCCTCGCGGCCACCATGGTGGCCGCGGTCGGTTTGGCCGTGGTCGGCGGTGACCATCACTTCGTAGCCGGCTTCAATCCACTTTGGCAGGAAGGCCGCCAGCATGCCGTCCATGGCGTAGCAGGCGTGGTCCATCTCGATGCAGTCGTGGCCGTAGCGGTGACCCATGGAGTCCAGCGTGCAGGTGTGCAGGATGCCGTAGTGGATGCCGTGGCGCTTGGTCAGCATGGTCAGCGTGGCGAAGAGGTCGACATCGCTCGGCGTCATCTGGTTCTTGTGGTTGTAGCCGGTCATGGTGTGGAAGCGGCCATGGGTGATCGGACCGCCCGGCTCGTCATATTCCATGTCTTCGACGAGGTCGAAGGGATAGCGATTGAAGAATTCCGACCAGTAGGAATGCGTCACCGCGCCGGTCTTGCCGCCGGCCTTCGATATTTCCGAGAACAGATCGGGCTGCTCGACGCGGAAGCGATCCTCGTTGGAGCGGATGCCGTGTACCTGCGGCGACACGCCGGTGTGGATCGAGGCATAGCAGCAAGCCGAGGTTGAAGGCAGCACCGAGCGCATTTTCCACACGCGCGCATCGCCCGACTGCACCCAGCCTTCGAGATTGCCGAACAGCCGGCGCCAGTTGCGATAGGGCACGCCGTCAAGAATGATGAGCAACAGCTTGTTCTTCAGCGCCATGGGCCGCTCCAACTTAATAGAAAACCCGAGAACCGGAATCGGTTCTCGGGAAGGATGATACGTAGATTCAAGCGGTTAGGTAGTCTGCCGCGCGTCGGTAATTGACGCGCAATGATGTGGCCGTCCGGGTCAGTTCCCCGCGCTTTCCATGCGGCGCCCCGCGATTGCCTTCTCCAGCCAGCCCACTTCCATCTCCGGGACGGAGGAGAGCAGCAGGTCGGTATAGGCGTCGAACGGCGGTTTCAGCACCTGGCTCTTCGGCCCATAGCGCACGATCTCGCCGCGATACATCACCGCGATGGAGTCCGCGATGGCCTTCACCGTGGCGAGGTCGTGGGTGATGAAGAGATAGGCGACCTGCTCCTCCTTCTGCAGCTCGAGCAGCAGCTGAAGGATGCCGTGCGCCACCAGCGGGTCGAGTGCCGATGTGACCTCGTCGCAGATGATAAGGCTCGGCTTGGCCGCCAGTGCGCGGGCGATGCAGACGCGCTGCTTCTGGCCGCCCGACAGCTCGGCCGGGTAGCGGTCGACAAAGCCCTTGCCCATCTCGATCTTGTCAAGCAGTTCGGCCACGCGCTTGTCGCGCTCGCGCCCACGCAGGCCGAAATAGAACTCCAGCGGCCGGCCGATGATGGTGCCCACGGTCTGGCGCGGGTTCATCGCCACGTCGGCCATCTGGTAGATCATCTGCAGCTGGCGCAGGTCCTCCTTGCTGCGGTCGGCAAGCCGTCCGGGCAGGGTGCGTCCGCCGAAGGTGATGCTGCCTTCGAGCGGCGGCAAAAGGCCGGTGATGGCGCGGCCGAGCGTGGATTTGCCCGAGCCGGATTCGCCCACCACGGCAAGCGTCTGCCCGGCGGGGATCTCGACCGAGACGTTCTTCAGCACCTTGATCGCGCCGCCGCCATAGGCCGCGGTGACGTTTTTCACCGACAGCGCCGCCGCCTTGCCCGGCGCATGCTCCTCATGCGCGATCTCGTGCACCGAGACGAGCTGGCTGGTGTATTCCTGCTTGGGCTGGGTGATGATCTGGCGCGTGTCGCCCCATTCGACCAGCTTGCCATGCCGCAGCACGGCGATCTCGTCGGCGACTTGCGCCACCACGGCGAGGTCGTGGGTGATGTAGAGGGCTGCCACGCCGGTGTCGCGGATCGCCTCCTTGATCGCCGCCAACACGTCGATCTGGGTGGTGACGTCGAGCGCGGTGGTCGGCTCGTCGAAGACGATCAGGTCGGGCTCGGAGCAGAGAGCCATGGCGGTCATGACGCGCTGCAACTGGCCGCCGGAGACCTGGTGCGGGAAGCGCTTGCCGATGTTTTCCGGGTCCGGAAGGCTGAGCTTGCGGAACAGGTTCACCGCGCGCTTCTCGGCCTCGGCGCGGCTGGAGACGCCGTGCTTGAGCGAGGCCTCCACCACCTGCTTCATCAGCCGGTGGGCGGGGTTGAAGGCAGCGGCCGCCGACTGCGCGACATAGCAGACCTCGCGGCCGCGCAGTGCCCTGAGGCCGCCCTTGCCGCCTTTCAGGATGTCGCGGCCGTTGAGGATGACCTCGCCGCCGGTAATGCGGACGCCTCCGCGGCCATAGCCCATGGAGGACAGGCCGATTGTGGACTTGCCGGCACCCGATTCGCCGATGAGGCCGAGCACCTTGCCGCGCTCGAGCGATACCGACACGCCGTCGACGATGACGACGTTGCGCGGCGCTTCGCCGGGCGGATAGACGGTGGCCTCGATCTTGAGGTTGCGAATGTCGAGCAGCTTTTCGGATGCGCCGGTGGTCTGCGATGCGAGCCTATCCATTGCCGCGGCCTCCCTTCAGATCGGTGGTGCGGTTGAGGATCCAGTCGGCCACGAGGTTGACCGAGATGGCCAACACGGCGATTGCGGCGGCGGGGATGAGCGCGGCCGGGATGCCGAACACGATGCCTTCCTTGTTTTCCTTGACCATGCCGCCCCAGTCGGCTTCCGGCGGCTGTACGCCGAGGCCGAGGAAGGAGAGCGCCGATAGGAACAGCACGGCAAAGATGAAGCGCAGGCCGAGCTCGGCCACCAGCGGCGACAGCGCGTTGGGCAGGATCTCGCGGAAGATGATCCAGCCGCGGCCTTCGCCGCGCAGTTTTGCGGCCTCGACATAGTCCATGACGTTGATGTCGACGGCCACCGCGCGCGCCAGGCGGTAGACACGGGTGGAATCGAGCACGCCCATGACCAGGATGAGCGTCGCGATGTTGCCGGGCAGCACCGAGAGCACCACCAGCGCGAAGATGAGCGTGGGGATCGCCATCAGGAGATCGACGCCGCGCGACATGGTCTGGTCGAACCAGCCGCCGATGACCGCGGCGGTGAAGCCGAGGATAGAGCCCATGGTGAAGGACAGAGCCGTGGCGAGCGCTGCGATCAGGATCGTCGTACGCGCGCCGAAGATCATGCGCGAGAGCAGGTCGCGGCCGAGATTGTCTGTGCCCAGCCAGTGCGCGGCCGACATCGGCTCCCACACGTCGCCGACGATCTCGGCATTCGGGAACGGCGCCACCCACGGCGCGAAGATCGCAGCGAAGGCGAACAGGCCGGTGACGATGAGGCCGAGCCAGGCGCTGAGCGGTATGTTTTTCAAGGTCAGCATGAACCCGTCCCCCTTACTTCGGATGCCTGAGGCGCGGATTGGACACGATGGCCGTGATATCGGCGATGATGTTGAGCGCGATGTAGACGGCGGCGAAGATCAGGCCGCAGGCCTGCACCACCGGCACGTCGCGCTTGGCCACATGGTCCACCAGATACTGCCCCATGCCGGGATAGACGAAGATGACCTCGACCACGACAACACCGACGACGAGATAGGCGAGGTTCAGCATAACCACGTTGACGATGGGCGCGATCGCGTTGGGGAAGGCGTGACGCCGGATGATCTCGAAGGGCGAAAGGCCCTTGAGCTCGGCCGTCTCGATATAGGCCGACTGCATGACGTTGAGGATGGCCGCGCGCGTCATGCGCATCATGTGCGCCAGCACCACCAGCGTCAGCGTGGCGGCAGGCAGCGCGATCGCCTTCATGCGGTCGAGGAAGGACATGCCGTCGAACACGGTCGAGACGCTGGGGAACCACTGCATCTGCACCGCCACGAAATAGATCAGCAGGTAGCCGATGAAGAATTCGGGCAGCGAGATCGAGGCCAGCGTGAGGCCGGAGATGAGCTTGTCGACGAAGCCGTTCTTGTGGCGCACGGCGATGAGGCCGAGGATGATGGCCAGCGGCACCGAGACGACTGCAGCCCAGAAGGCCAAGAAAAGCGTGTTCTTCAGCCGTCCGCTCAGCGAGGTCGCAATGTCCTGCCCGTTCGACAGGGCCGTGCCCATGTCGCCATGCAGCATGCCCCAGAGCCAGTGGAAGTAGCGGACATAGGCGGGGTCGTTCAGCCCCAGCTGTTCGCGCAGGTTGGCAAGGGCCTGCGGCGTCGCGGATTGACCAAGGATGGACTGCGCCACGTCGCCCGGAAGGATCTGCGTGCCAACGAAGATCAGGACCGAGACGGCGAGCAGCAGGAGCAGGCCCAGCGCAATGCGCTGGGCCACCAGTTTCAGGAGCGAGGACATCTGTGCGGGGCCGGACTCACGCCTGGACCCAGCACTTCGACAGGGCGTAGCCGCCCATCATCTCCTGGTTGCCGTCCTCGAACCAGCCGCCGACCTTCGGGCCGGTCGCGTCGATGAAGTCGTTGAACATCGGCGTGATCACGCCGCCCTCGTCGCGAACCATCTCGCCCATCGACTTGTAGAGTGCGACGCGCTTGTCCTTGACGAGTTCGGCGCGGGCCTGGAACAGCATCTTGTCGAAGTCTTCGCGGAAGAAGCGGGTGTCGTTCCAGTCGGCCTTCGAATAGTAGGCGGTGGAGTACATCTGGTCCTGCGTCGGGCGGCCGCCCCAGTAGGAAGCCGAGAAGGGCTGCTTGTTCCACACTTCCGACCAGTAGCCGTCACCGGGCTCGCGCTTGACCTCGATGGTGATGCCGGCCTTGGCGGCACTTTGCTGGTAGAGCTGGGCCGCATCGATGGCGCCAGGGAAGGCGACGTCGGAGGTGCGCAGCAGGACCGGGCCATCATGGCCGGACTTCTTGAAGTGGAAGGCGGCCTTTTCCGGGTCGAACACGCGCTGCTCGATTTCGGCAAACAGCGGGTAGGACTTGTTGATCGGCGTGTCGTTGCCGACCGAGCCGTAGCCGTGCAGGATCTTCTGCACCATCTCCTCGCGGTCGAGCGCGTATTTCAGCGCCAGGCGCAGGTCGTTGTTGTCGAACGGTGCGGTGTTGCAGTGGGCGATGAAGACGTAGTGGCCCTTGCCGGCCACGTTCTGGATGGTGACGCCCGGCACGCGCTTGATGAGATCGACGATCTTCGGCTCGACGCGGTTGATCATGTCGACCTGGCCGCCCTGCAGCGCGGAGGTGCGGGCCGTCGCGTCGTTGATGACGATGATCTCGATGGTGTCGGCAAAGCCGCGGTCATCGCGCCAGTAGTTGGCAAACTTTTCGCCGACATGGCGCACGCCCGGCTCGTTGACCGCCACCTTGTAGGGGCCGGTGCCGATGCCTGCGACCGGGTTGTCCTTGCCGCCGTTCGGCTGGATCATCAGGTGATAGTCGTCCAGCAGGTAGGGCAGGTCGGCATTGGCATCCTTGAGCGTGAAGACCACGTTCTGGCCGTCGACCTTGATGGTGTCGATGCCGCCCATGATGCCCAGCGCGCCCGACTTCGAGTTCTCGTCGGAGTGGCGCTCCATGGTGGCGAGGACGTCGTCCGGGGTCATCTCCTTGCCGTTGTGGAACTGCACGCCCTTGCGGATCTTGAAGGTCCAGGTCTTGGCGTCGGCGGAAGCGCCCCATTCCTCGGCCAGGCAAGGCTTCACCTCGCCGTCGGGCGCAAGCTGAACGAGCTGCTCGCCCCACTGGCGGCCGAACTTGTAGGGCACCTGGCTCTGCCAGGAAGCCGGGTCGAGGCTGTTGGTGGATTCACCGCCCTGCATGCCGGCCTTCAGCGTGCCGCCCTTCTGCGGGCCTGCCGCGCGTGCGGCGTTGCCCATGAGGGTGTTAGCGAAGGCGGCGGTGACGCCCAGGGCGGCCGCGCGACCAAGGAAATCGCGGCGGCTGAGCTTTCCGGTGGCGACACGACGGCTCAGGAATTCCAGTTCGTTGGACATATATTGTTCCTCACTCTGGTTAGGTGACTTTAAACAGTCTTGTTTTGCTTGTTGGGCAGATATTGCGCGGAAGATTTCGTCTTCGGCAAGGCGAATTGCGACATTGGGTGGCGTAAATGAAGCGCGGCTGTGGACTAAAGGATGCCGGCACGCCGGCACCCCTTGAAAAGCCCGTATTTGGCGGGTCTCAGGCGGTGAGCCAGCAACGCGCGAGCGCCAGGCCGCCCATCAGTTCGCCCGACGGATAGGGCACATAGCCGCCCACCTTGTCGGACACCGCGTCGATCCAGTCGTTGTACATCGGGATGATCGCGCCGCCTTCATCACGCACCATGAGCGCGATGTCGCGATACATGGCCTTGCGCTTGGCCTCGTCGAGCTCGGCGCGCGCGGCCGCGACCATCTTGTCGAAGTCCTCGCGTTGGAAGCGGGTCTCGTTCCAGTCGGCGGTCGACAGATAGGCGGTGGAGTACTGCTGGTCCTGCGTCGGGCGGCCGACCCAGTAGGAAGCCGAGAACGGCTTCTTGTTCCACACCTCGGCCCAGTAGCCGTCGCCCGGCGCGCGCTGCACGTCGAGCTGGATGCCGGCCTTGGCGCAGCTCTGCTGGAACAGCTGGGCGGCGTCGACAGCGCCCGGAAATGCGACCTCGGAGGTGATGAGCTGGATGGGGCCGCTGTGGCCGGATTTCTTGTAGTGGAAGGCGGCCTTTTCCGGGTCGAACACGCGCTGCTCGATGTCGTCCGAGAACAGCGGGTAGGACTTGTTGACCGGGATGTCGTTGCCGACCGTGCCGTAGCCGCCGACGATCTTGTCGACCATCTCCTGGCGGTCGACCGCATATTTCAGCGCCAGCCGGAGATCGTTGTTGTCGAAGGGCGCGGTGGTGCACTGCATGGCGAACACGTAGTGCGCGCCGCCGGCCACGTTCTGGATGGTGATGCCGGGGATGCGCTTGACCAGGCCGACGATCTTGGGCTCGACCCGGTTCATCATGTGTACCTGGCCGCCGCGAAGCGCTGCCATGCGGGCGGTCGAATCGTTGATGACCACGATCTCGACCTGGTCGGCGAAGCCGCCATTGTCGGCATCCCAGTAGCCTTCGTGGCGGGTGCCGAGCTCGCGCACGCCCGGTTCATGCGAGGCGATCTTGTAGGGGCCCGTGCCGATGCCTGCCTGCGGATTGTCCTTGCCGCCATTGGGCTGGATGATCAGGTGATAGTCCGACATCAGGAAGGGCAGGTCGGCATTGGCCTCCTTCAGCGTGATGACGAAGTCGTTGCCGTCGACCTTCATCTGGTCGATGCCGCGCAGCACGCCGAGCGCGCCCGACTTGGTCTCGGGGCCGGCATGGCGCTCGATGGTCGCCAGCACATCGCTGGCGTCGAGTTCCTTGCCGTTGTGGAAGGTCACGCCCTTGCGGATCTTGAAGGTCCATGTCTTGGCGTCGGCCGACGAGCCGTATTCCTCGGCCAGCCGGTGGACGATTCTGCCGTTCTCGTCGATGTCGATGAGCTTTTCGCCCCAGCAGCGCGCAAACGCGCCGGTGACCTGGTTGTTGATGGCGGCCGGGTCGAGGCCGTCGGTCGACTCACCGCCCTGCAGGCCGGCCTTGAGGGCGCCGCCCTTGACCGGGCCGGCGGCGCGCACGGCGCTGCTCAGAAGTGTATTGGCAAACGCGGCACCAACGCCAAGGGCGGCGGCGCGGCCGAGAAAATCACGGCGGTTGAGCTTGCCGGCGGCAACGCGCCGGCCCAGAAATTCGAGTTCAGCCGACAATGACTTCTCCTCCTTGCATGTCGTCTAGACGGGCGATGCTCCTCCACCGTCCTGTCGGAGATAGTGGAGGGCCGCCTGTCCTGGCGTAAGGCAGATTGCGACATGTCGCGACGCAATTAATGGCGTGTCGCTTTTAGGATATCGAAGTCGGCGATGTCAAATGTGGTCGCGCGGAATTTCCTCCCGGAAATCGCGCGCGAAGACGAGTTCATTTCCGTCGTAAGCCTCAATTCTGGCTTCCAGATAGAAATTTTTGGCGTCTGAGCGCATGTGTGAACGGGTCTCGGTGCGCAGCGAAAATCCATTTCGCGACATGACATCGGTCCAGTGAGTCTCGCCTTGCGCCGACAGCGGATCGTCGGGATGGATGGTCCATTTTTCGCGCACGATGCTGCCGCTGACGAGGCCGTGGTCGAGGTCGCGCACCTCGCCGAAATCGTCCGTGATGGAGAGCGTGACCGTGCCGGTCTTCTCGTCGCGGTCGATGTGGCGTTCCGAACTGGACTCACGCAGCGTTTCGATCGCCCAGGGGGCCGCCGCTTCCGGCTCGGGGAAGCTGGCCTCGTCGCCCTTGGCGAGCGGCCGCACCGGCAGGGACAGCTTTGCCTCGGACAGTTCGAGACGAACCGGCTCGGGCGAGGGCCAGATGGCCGGCCAGTAGGCGGTGGAGATGGCGACGCGCAGACGGTGGCCGGCCGGCAGGCGGTAGGCGCACTGGTCGAGCACGACGCGCGCCTCGACGGTCTCGCCGGGCGTCAGCTTCTCGGGGAACTCGTGGCTGTTGCGGTGGGTGAGGTTGAGCACGCCGTAGGAGATCAGCTCGGACGCGCCGTCAGGATGCACGTCGCACAGGCGCACCGCGATGTTGGCCTGCGGTTTGTCGGAAGCGAAGCGCACCACCACTTCCGGCGCGCCGACGATGTCGGTGGCTTCCGCCTGAGCCGCCTGGTCGAAGCAGACCGAGCGGGCGTCGTCGCCGCGCTGGTCGCCGGGGAGTTCCGGACCATAGGTGAAGGGGAAATATTCGCCGCCGGTGAGGCCGCAATCCTGCGGCGAGGCGACGAGCGCGGGTGCTGCGGTGCTTGCCAGAAGCTCGATCTCGCGGGTTTCGATGCGGGGCGAGGGCCATTGCGATTCGGAGATCCAGCGGCCGGGACGCTCGTCATGCCAGCGGCTGGGGCGCACGCTGTCCATCACCCAGGCGCGGTAGGCCGGATCGTTCTCGGCGCCGTTCTCGACGCCCTTCAGCCAACGGTCCCACCAGCGCAGCGCCACCTGCAGAAAGCCGATGGCCGGCTTCGGGGCGGCGAAATGCGGGTATTTGTGGATCCACGGGCCGACAATGCCCTTCACCGGTGCCGAGACGTTGGAGACGAGGTGCGAGATGGTATTGCGATAGCCGTCGTGCCAGCCGCCGATGGAGAGCACGGCGGCTTTGATGGCCGAATAGTCCTCGCAGACCGAGCCGCGCTTCCAATAGGCGTCGCGGCGCTGGTGGCCGAACCAGGTCCGGGCGAGGAAGGGTTGGCTTTCGAGCCGGTTCAGCCACATCTCGCGCCACTTGTCGCCGACCAGCGCCGGATCGGGCGAGCGCGACGAATAGGAGAGCATGGTCGAGGCCCAGCCGAAATTCTCGTTCAGCAGGCAACCGCCCTTGTAGTGGATGTCGTCGGCGTAGCGGTCGGTCGTGGAGCAGAGCGTGATGATGGCCTTCAGCGCCGGCGGCTGCTTTGCCGCCACCTGCAGCGAGTTGAAGCCGCCCCAGGAAATGCCCATCATGCCGACATTGCCGTTGCACCAGGGCTGCGCCGCCGCCCAGGCGATGACGTCGCAGGCGTCCTGCCATTCCTGCTCGGAATATTCGTCCTCCATCAGCCCGTCGGAATCGCCATTGCCGCGCATGTCGACGCGGATGCAGGCGTAGCCGTGGCCGGCGAGATAAGGATGGGTGAGCGAATCGCGCGCGGTGGTGCCGTCGCGCTTGCGGTAGGGCAGGTGCTCGAGAATCACCGGCACCGGGTTCTGCTCGGCATCCTCCGGCATCCAGACCCGCGCCGACAGCCGGCAACCGTCGGGCATGATGAGCCCCATGTCGGGATGTTCGACGACCTTGCGCGGAAATTCGGTGACGGTTTTCATGAATGCCTCTCCTGCATGCAACCAGTGCATGGTGGAGATAGACGGCGATGTTCATGAGCCAGTCAACGGATTTGGCTGGCCAATTTACGTCAATTCAGCGGAATGTCGTTGTCGGCCTTGCCGGACTGATACGAGCCCGACAGTTCGTCATAGCCCTTTGCTATCCTATCGATGCGCGCTTCCAGCTTCTCGCGCTCGGCTTGCGGCAGTTCGCGCACCAGCCGGCGCAGCGAATGGCTTTTCCAGTAGGCGTTCTCGGCATTGTAGCCGCCGGGATCGAGGGTGAAGACCTCCTTGAGAATCTTCAGGTCGTGCGGGATCGCAAAACTGTCGCGCGAATCCTCGTGGCTGAACAGGTAGTGGAAATTGTCGAAGCCGGTCCAGGTGATGGCCGACAGGCACAGCGAGCAGGGCTCGTGGGTGGAGAGGAAGATGCAGTCCTTGGTGTCGGGGCGGTCGGCCTTTGGCATCTCGTAGAACCGCTTCAGGCAGTGGACCTCGCCATGCCAGAGCGGGTTTTCCAGCTCGTTGTTGGTCTCGGCCAGAACCAGCGACAGGTCGGACTTGCGCAAGATCGCCGCGCCGAACAGCTTGTTGCCATGGGCAACGCCCTCGGCCGTCTTCGGCACGATGTCGTCTTCGATGACGTCGAACAGGCGGTTGATCAGCGCGGCATTGCTCATGCGTCGAACCCTTCCGGAAGTACGATCTCAAAGGGCTCGGGGAAGAAGAATTCCTCGAGATTGACGCCGTCGCCGGCGCGATCGACCACGAGAAAATCCTGCGGCTCGCCGATCGGCGTCAGCACGCCGTGCCAGAGGTTGCGCGGATAGTTCACGCCCTGGCCGGGTCGGGTTATGAAGGCGTGCGGCGTGCCCGGGCCTTCCGCCGTGTCGTGGCAGACGACGACCAGGAACGGACGCGGCGAGAGCGGGACAAAGGCCTGGCTGCCGAAGGGATGGCGCTCGACCATCGTCAGCTTCAGCGGGAAGGCATAGGGCGTTCCCTTGAAGATGTTGAGGATGACGCGGCAGTTCGGCCCCGCCGCCTCGGCGGTGGCGAGCGCGTGGTAGCGCTCGCATTTGCCGGCGTTGATCGGATAGTGATGCGCGCCCTCGGCCTCGATGACCTCGCCGAATTCGGCGAAGTTTTCGCGGGTGAGCGGCTGGGCGACGATCCGGGTCATGGTGCCTCGTTCTTCAGCAATGGCCGATCAGAACCGGTCGAGCTTGGCGTGCCGGTTGACGTCCTTGTAGAGCAGGTAGCGGAAGTCGCCGGGGCCGCCGGAATAGCAGGCCTGCGGGCAGAAGGCGCGCAGCCACATATAGTCGCCGGCCTGCACTTCCACCCAGTCCTGGTTGAGCCGGTAGACGGCCTGGCCTTCCAGCACGTAGAGCCCATGCTCCATCACATGCGTCTCGGGGAAGGGGATGATGCCGCCCGGCTTGAAGGTGACGATGGTCACATGCATGTCGTGGCGCAGGTCGGCCGGGTCGACGAAGCGGGTCGTCGCCCATTTCCCGTCCGTGTCGGGCATCGCGGTCGGGGCGATGTCGTTCTCGTTGGCGAAGATCGGGTCCGGAACGTCGATGCCCTCGACATATTCATAGGCCTTGCGGATCCAGTGGAAGCGCGCGGCGGCGGTGCTGTCGTTGCGCAGGGTCCAGCCGCTTGCGGGCGGCAGGAAGGCATAGCCGCCCGGCGTCAGGCGGTGTGCTGCGCCATCCACGGTCACCGTGATCTCGCCTTCCACGACGAACAGCACGCCCTCGGCGTCCGCGTCGGGCTCAGGCTGGTTGCTGCCGCCGCCCGGCTGCACTTCCATCACATATTGCGAAAAAGTCTCGGCAAAGCCCGAGAGCGGGCGCGCGATGACCCAGCAGCGGGTCTTGTCCCAGAAGGGCAGGTAGCTTGCGACGATGTCGCTGAACTCGCGCCGCGGGATAACCGCATAGGCTTCCGTGAAGACGGCGCGGTCGGTGATGAGGTCCGTCTGCGGCGGCAGACCTCCGGTGGGGGCGTAATAGGTGCGGCCGGCCATTTCTGATTTCCTTTAGAGCGGCAGGATGTCCCTGAGCCTCAACAGCGCGATGCGCTCAACCTGGGCGCAGGCGGTGTTGAACTCGGTTTCGCGGTCGTTGTCGACGCGCGTCTGGAAGGCGGCAAGGATCTCGTCCTTGGTGCGGCCCTTGACGGCAATGATGAAGGGGAAGCCGAACTTTTCGACATAGGCGCTGTTCAGTCGCGTGAACGTCTCGCGCTCGGCGTCGGTCAGCGCGTCGAGACCGGCGGAGGCTTGTTCCTTGGTCGATTCCGCCGTCAGGCGCTTGGCTTGCGCCAGCTTGCCGGCAAGGTCGGGGTGGGCCGTCAGCACGCCGAGGCGCTCGGCCTCGGTGGCAGAGCGGAAGGCGCGGCTGAGCGCGTTGTGCAGGCCGCCGGCGCTGTCATGCGCGGCACCCAGCTCCAGCCGGAAGGCGCGCTCGGCGATCCAGGGCGAATGCTCGAAGATGCCGCCGAACTTTTCGACGAATTCCTTCTCGCTCATGCGCGAGGGGCGCAGCGCGGCCGGCTTGTAGGGGTGGTGCTCGCGCCAGTGGTTGGCGATGTCGATGCGGCGCGGCAGCCACACCTTGTCGTGGCTCTTCACATAGTCGATGAAGCGCTGCAGAGCGGCGGCGCGGCCCGGCCGGCCGATCAGGCGGCAGTGCAGGCCGATGCTCATCATGCCGCCGCGTCCGGCCTTGCCCTCGGCATAGAGCGTGTCGAAGGCGTCCTTCAGATAGGCGAAGAACTGATCGCCCGAATTAAAACCCTGTGCGGTGGCAAAGCGCATGTCGTTGGCGTCGAGCGTGTAGGGGATGACGAGCTGCGGCGGAATGGCATTGCCATGGCCGTCATGGTCGAGCCAGTAGGGCAGATCGTCGTCATAAGTGTCGGAAATCCAGGTGAAGCCGCCTTCGGCAGCGGCGATGCGCACCGAATAGACAGAAGTGCGGCCGAGATAGAGCCCGGCCGGCCGTTCGCCCACGACTTCCTTGTGCAGGCGGATCGCCTCGATGAGGTCGGCGCGTTCCACCTCTTCCTCATGGTCGCGATAGTCGATCCAGCGCAGGCCGTGCGAGGCGATTTCCCAGTTCGCTTCCTGCATGGCCGCGACCTGGTCGGGCGAGCGGGCGAGCGCGGAGGCGACGCCATAGACGGTGACCGGCACATCGGCTTCGGTGAACATGCGGTGCAGCCGCCAGAAGCCGGCGCGGGCGCCGTATTCGTAGATCGACTCCATATTCCAATGGCGCTTGCCCGGCCAGGGTGCTGCGCCCACGACCTCGGACAGGAAGGCTTCGGAGGCCGCATCGCCGTGCAGGATGCAGTTTTCGCCGCCTTCCTCGTAGTTGACCACGAATTGCACCGCGACATGGGCTCCGCCTGGCCATTTCGGGTCCGGCGGATTGGCGCCATAGCCACGCATGTCTCTTACGTAACGCATGTTCTTTACCCCTGGTCGCGGTGACCTTATATTCTCACAATATCAAAGGGGTGCATGGATATTCCCCCTAAAAAAATTGAAAGTCTTTTTGTGGCGTTCCACTTCACGCCGAGTTTTGCATCGCCTTTAATTGACACACAACAGATCATGCGCGTTCGTATGTATCGAAGGTAGGGAGGCCATATGTCGACAGCTCAAGGCGGGCGCCTTACAACCCATGTTCTCGATACGGCCACGGGCCGTCCTGCAGACGGCCTCAGGCTGTCGCTCTATCGCCTCGACGGCGAGACCAGGATACTGATCAAGACGGTGAACACCAACCTGGACGGCCGCTGCGACGCGCCGCTCATGGAAGGCGACAGTTTCCGTCTCGGCGAATTTGAGATCGTGTTCGAAGCCGGAGACTACATGCGCACGCATGGCGCCAGCCTGACCGATCCTGCCTTCCTGGACAAAGTGCCGGTGCGCTTCGGTATCGCGGAGCACAAGCACTACCATGTGCCGCTCTTACTTTCGCCCTACGGTTATTCGACCTATCGGGGAAGCTGATGGCCCGGCACGCCGCCGCACAGCATCGAACCAGCGCCGTCCGTATGGAAAGATAACAGCATGTCGTCCGCCTCGATCCGCAACGAAATCCGCTTCCTGCTCAACGGCCGGGAGGCGACCGTGCGCGACGTGGCGCCCGACGCGACGCTGCTCGACTGGCTGCGGCTCGACCGCTCCATGCGCGGCACCAAGGAAGGCTGCGCCGAGGGCGACTGCGGTGCCTGCACGGTGCTGGTGGGCAAGCTAACGGCGGGCGGGCTCGTTTACGAAAGCGTCAATGCCTGCATCCGCTTCCTCGGCTCGCTCGACGGCACCCATGTGGTGACCATCGAACATGTGCAGCCTGTCGGCGGTGATCTGCACCCGGTGCAGAAGGCGATGATCGACTTCCACGGCTCGCAATGCGGCTTCTGCACGCCGGGCTTCGTCATGTCGCTCTACGGCCTCTGGATGAAGGACGCCAAGCCGTCCGACGCCACGATCGAGAAGGCGCTGCAGGGCAATCTCTGCCGCTGCACCGGCTATGAGGCGATCATGCGCGCGGCGCGCGCGATCTCGGACTACGGCAAGGCGGCGAGCGACCCCCTAGCCGTCGAGCGCGCGGCTGTGATCGAAAAGCTCACCAAGTTGCGCGACGGCGCGCGTGTCGAGGTCGGGTCGGGCAAGGCGCGCCTGGTCGTGCCGGCCGATGTCGACGATTTTGCCGCCGTGCTCGAAGCCGAGCCCAAGGCGACCATCGTCGCCGGGTCGACCGACGTCGGCCTGTGGGTGACGAAGCATATGCGCGATATCTCGCCGGTGGTCTTCATCGGCCATCTGGAAGGGCTGCGCGGCATTTCGGAGAAGGATGGCGTCATCACCATCGGCGCGGGCGTCACCTACACCGAGGCCTTCGACCTGCTCAGCCAGCGCATTCCAGCGCTGGGCGAACTGATCAATCGCATCGGCGGCGAGCAGGTGCGCAACATGGGCACCATCGGCGGCAACATCGCCAATGGCTCGCCCATCGGCGACACGCCGCCGCCCTTCATCGCGCTGGGCGCGACCTTGACCCTGCGCAAGGGCGAGGCTCGCCGCACCATCCCGCTGGAAGAGTTCTTTATCGCCTATGGCAAGCAGGACCGCCAGCCGGGCGAGTTCGTCGAGGCGGTGCATGTGCCGGTGCCGGCAAAGGACAGCCACTTTGCCGTCTACAAGATTTCCAAGCGCCGCGACGAGGACATCACCGCAGCACTTGGCGCATTCCATCTGACGCTTGCCGCCGACGGTACGGTTGCCCAGATCTGCATCGCCTATGGCGGCATGGCGGCGACGCCCAAGCGCGCCGCGGCCGTGGAGGCCGTACTGACCGGCAAGCCTTGGACGGAAGTCACCGTGGAAGCGGCGCTGGAGGCCTATGCGCAGGACTTCACCCCGCTGACGGACATGCGCGCCAGCGCGGAATATCGCATGCTGGCGGCGAGCAACCTGCTGCGCCGCTTCTTCGCCGAAACCCAGGGCGGCAGCGAGCCGATCCAGGTTTCGCGGCATCAGGCAGCGTGAGGAGACGGTGATGAACAAGCATTCCGACCTCAAGGCCGCCCGGATCGTCGGTGGCGTACATTCCGACCAGCGCCATGACTCCGCGCACAAGCATGTGGCCGGTACTGCCGTCTATATCGACGACATGCCCGAGCCGGCCGGCACGCTGCATGCCGGCCTCGGCCTGTCGACCGTTGCGCACGGCTTGCTTAAAAGCGTCGACCTGTCAGCGGTGCGCGCCGCGCCCGGCGTGGTCGATGTGCTGACCTATGAAGACGTGCCGGGCGAGAACGACATTTCGCCGAGCGGCATGCATGACGACCCGGTGCTGGCCGAAGGCAAGGTGCAGTTCCACGGCCAGCCGATTTTCTGCGTGATCGCCGAGACGCGCGAGCAGGCCCGCCGGGCGGCGCGTCTGGCCAAGATCGAATATGAAGAGCTTGACCCAATCGTCCACATCTGGGGCCTCGATCCTGAGAAGGACAAGCAGGTGACCACGCCGCTGACGCTGAAGCGAGGCGATGCCGCCGCTGCGATCGCGGCCTCGCCGCGCCGCGTCAAGGGCAGCATGAAGCTCGGCGGCCAGGACCATTTCTATCTCGAAGGCCAGGTTGCGTTGGCGGTTCCGGGCGAGGACGACGAGATCCTCGTCTACAGCTCGACCCAGGGGCCGAGCGAAACGCAGCACATGGTGGCGCACGCGCTGGGCGTGCCGAGCCATGCCGTGACCATAGAGGTGCGCCGCATGGGCGGCGGCTTCGGCGGCAAGGAAACCCAGGCCAACCAGTGCGCGGCCATTGCGGCAATCGCTGCCAAGAAGTTCAAGCGGGCGGTGAAGATCCGGCTCGACCGCGACGAGGACATGACCGCCACCGGCAAGCGGCACGACTTCGACATCGACTACGAGGTCGGCTTCGACGAAGAAGGCCACATCCTCGGCGTCGACTACATGTTCGCGCTCAATGCCGGTTTCTCGGCCGACCTGTCGGGCCCGGTGGGCGACCGCGCGCTGTTCCACTGCGACAACGCCTATTTCTATCCGGCCGTGCATGCCAAGTCGGCGCCGCTGTACACCAACACCGTCTCGAACACCGCCTTCCGCGGCTTCGGCGGCCCGCAGGGCATGGTCGGTTGCGAGCGCGTCATCGAGGAGGTGGCCTTTGCCGTGGGCAAGGACCCGCTCGAAATCCGCAAGCTGAATTTCTACGACGCGATGGGCGTTGCCGGCGAGCGCAACGTCACGCCCTATCACCAGAAGGTCGAGGACTGCATCATCCAGCGCATCGTGGCGGAGCTGGAAGAGAGCGCCGACTATGCCGGTCGCCGCCGCGCCATCGCCGAGTTCAACGCCAAGAGCCGCTTCATCAAGCGCGGCATCGCGCTGACGCCGGTGAAATTCGGCATTTCCTTCACCAAGACCGAGTCCAACCAGGCCGGCGCGCTGGTGCATGTCTATGCCGACGGCTCGGTGCACATGAACCACGGCGGCACCGAGATGGGGCAGGGCCTGCACCTCAAGGTGGCGCAAGTGGTGGCCGAGGAATTCCAGATCGATCTCGACCGGGTGAAGATCACCGCCACGACCACCGCCAAGGTGCCGAACACCTCGCCGACGGCCGCCTCTTCCGGCGCCGACCTAAACGGCATGGCCGCGCAGAACGCGGCGCGGCAGATCCGCAAGCGGCTGACCGATTTTGCGGCCGAGCGCTATCAGGTTCCGGCCGACCAGGTGGTGTTCCTGCCGAACCGGGTGCGCGTCGGCAACCAGGAGATTAGCTTCAACGATCTGGTCAAGCAGGCCTATGTCGGGCGCGTCCAGCTGTCGGCCGCCGGCTTCTACAAGACGCCGAAGATCCACTGGGACCGAGCCAAGGGCCGCGGCCACGCCTTCTACTACTACGCTTATGGTGCGGCCTGCTCGGAAGTGTCGATCGACACGCTGACCGGCGAATATGTGGTCGAGCGCACCGACATCCTGCACGACGTCGGCCGCTCGCTGAACCAGGCCATCGACATCGGCCAGGTGGAGGGCGGCTTCGTCCAGGGCATGGGCTGGCTGACCACCGAGGAGCTGGTGTGGGACGACAAGGGCCGCCTGCGCACGCATGCGCCCTCGACCTACAAGATTCCGCTCGCTTCCGACCGGCCGAAGGTCTTCAATGTGGCATTGACCGATTGGTCGGAGGCCTATGAGCCGACGATCCATCGCTCAAAGGCTGTGGGCGAACCGCCGCTGCCGCTCGGCATCTCGGTGCTGCAGGCCTTGTCTGATGCGGTGGCGAGCGTCGCCGACCACAAGATCTGCCCGCGGCTCGACGCGCCTGCGACGCCCGAGCGCGTACTCATGGCAATCGAACGATTAAGGGCTGAAACGGCGGACAAGTGACACGCAACATTGAGCGTCTCCGCTCTTTCCTCGATCACGCGCCGGAAGCGGCGCTCGTCGAGGTGACGGAGGCAAAAGGCTCGACGCCCCGCGAGACCGGGGCACAGATGCTGGTTTCGCCGCAGGCCATCTTCGGCACGATCGGCGGCGGTCACCTCGAATTCATGGCAATCGACCGGGCGCGGCAGATGCTGGCGGCGCCCCGTGATGTTGGTGCCGCGCATGTCGAGCTCGACATTCCGCTGGGGCCCGAAATCGGCCAGTGCTGCGGCGGCCGCGTCGGCCTGTCGATCAGGCCCGTGGACGCGGCGCTGCGCAACGAACTGATCGCGCAGGCGCGCGCCGAGGATGCTGCAAGCCCGCATATCTATGTCTTCGGCGGCGGCCATGTCGGCCATGCCCTGGCATCGGCCTTCGCGCTTCTGCCAGTGCACGCGACGGTGGTCGACACCCGCCCCGATGCGCTCGACGGCATGCCCGACGCGGTCGAGACGCGACTGACGCCGGTGCCCGAAGAGATGGTGCGCGAGGCGCCCGCCGACTCCGCCTTCGTGGTGCTGACGCACGACCATGCGCTCGACTTTCTGATCGTCGCCGAGGCGCTGAAGCGCGACGATGCGGCCTATGTCGGCATGATCGGTTCGAAGACCAAGAAGGCCACCTTCAAGAGCTGGTTCCTCAAGACGGCTGGCGGCACTGAAGAGGTTTTTGCCCGGCTCGTCTCGCCGATCGGCGGCGATGCGGTGAAGGACAAGCGCCCGGCCGTGATCGCAGCACTTGCGGCAGCCGAGATCATGACGGCGCTGGTCGGCACCAATGGAGGGACGGCAGCCCAAAGCAGGCGTCCGCTGTAAGGTCACCTCCCCGCCAGCGTCTCGCGGATCAGCCGCTGGCAGCGCTCGGCCATGAAATCGAGCAGCAGGCGCACCTTGGGATCCTGCAGGTTCTTGTGCGGATAGACGGCGGCCAGCTGGATCGGGACGGGCGGTGTGTCCGGCAGCAGCACCTGCAGCCGGCCGTCGCGGATGAACGGCTCGACCTCGAAGCGCGGCTTGTTGATGATGCCGCGCCCCGCCAGCGCCCAACCGGTCAGCACGTCGCCGTCGTCGGAATCGAAGGGGCCTCGCACCTCGAACTTGACGGCACCGCGCGACGTCGACAGCGTCCAGTAGAACTCCCGCATGCCGGGATAGCGCAGCAGCAGGCAGTCGTGCCTCTTGTCGATCAATTCCTGCGGTTGCTTCGGCTCGCCGCGCCTTTCCAGATAGGCTGGGGCAGCCACCAGCACGCGCTCGCATTCCATGATGCCGCGCATCCTGAGGCTGGAATCCTCCAGCAGGCCCAGCCGGAAGCCGACGTCGATGCCTTCCTTCATGATGTCGACATTGTGGTCGGAGAGCCGCAGTCGCACCTCGATGTCGGGATATTTGTCGTGGAACTCGGGAATTCCGGAGGCGATTAGCCTGCGCCCGAGACCGAGCGGGGCAGTGACGCGGATGGTGCCGCGCGGTTGGCCGGACAGGGCGCTGACGGCGGCTTCCGCTTCGGTGATGGCCTCCAGCACCTGCTTGGCGCCCTTGTAGAAAACGCGGCCGTGCTCGGTCGGCATGAGCTGGCGCGTGGTGCGGTTGAACAGCCGGACGCCAAGATGCTTCTCCAGTTCCTTGATGCGGTTGGAGGCGACGGCCGGCGAAATGCGCATGTCCCGCCCGGCAGCCGACAGGTTGCCGAGCTCTACGACGCGGACGAAGACGGCGAGATTGTCCAGATATGCCATGCGTGCCTGAGTTGCCGTAAGCGTAAATCGATGCAGTGAGCCTATTATTTTTTATTTTTTTTTGAAAGTCATCGTATAGCTGGGCTCTTTCCGTTTGCTGGCGAGGCCGTAAAGTCGGCGGTCTGCAGTGAGGGCAGTCAATGAACGATTATGCAGTTTTTTGGGACTGGTTGAGCTTCGGCATGCGCTGGACGCATGTCATCACCGCGATCGCGTGGATCGGCTCGTCCTTCTATTTCGTCGCGCTGGACCTGAGCCTGCGCCAGCGACCGGGCCTGCCCAAGGGCGCCTTCGGCGAAGAATGGCAGGTCCATGGCGGCGGCTTCTACCACATCCAGAAATATCTGGTGGCGCCCGAGCAGATGCCCGAGCATCTGACCTGGTTCAAGTGGGAGTCCTACTTCACTTGGATGACGGGCTTCGCGATGCTCGCCATCGTCTACTATGCGGGCGCGGACCTGTTCCTGGTCGACCGCAACGTGCTCGATGTCTCCGCGCCGGTCGCCATCCTGATCTCGCTCGCCTGCCTGGCCGGAGGCTGGATCGTCTATGACCTTCTCTGCCGCTGGCTGATCGGCAAGGCCGACACGGGCCTGATGATCCTGTTCTACGTCATCCTGGTGTTCATGGCCTGGGGGCTGACGCATCTGTTCACCGGCCGGGCGGCCTTCCTGCATCTTGGCGCCATCACCGCCACGATCATGTCGGCCAATGTCTTCATGGTCATCATACCTAACCAGAAGATTGTCGTTGCCGACCTGATCGCCGGCCGCAAGCCCGACCCGAAATACGGCAAGATCGCCAAGCAGCGCTCGCTGCACAACAACTACCTGACGCTGCCCGTGCTGTTCCTGATGCTGTCGAACCACTATCCGTTGGCGTTCGGCACCCAGTTCAACTGGATTATCGCCTCGCTGGTGTTCATGATGGGCGTCCTGATCCGGCACTATTTCAACACCCGCCACGCCGGCAAGGGCAACCCGACCTGGACCTGGCTCGTCACGGCGATCCTGTTCATCATCATCATGTGGCTGTCGACGGTGCCGAAGGTGCTGACGGGCGACGACCAGAAGGTGTCGGCGAACGAGCAGGCATATATCGCTTCGGCGCATTTCCCGGCCGTGCGAGACACCGTGCTCGGCCGTTGCTCCATGTGCCATGCGGCAGAGCCCGTCTATGAAGGCGTCCGCCAGACGCCGAAGGGCGTGACGCTGGACACCGACGAGGCGATCGCCAGCCATGCGCGCGAAATCTATCTCCAGGCCGGCCGCAGCCATGCCATGCCGCCCGGCAACGTCACCGACGTCACCCCGCAGGAACGGCAGCTGCTGGTGACCTGGTTCGAGGAAGCAGGAAAGAAGACACAGCAATGAGCGAAACCCTCCTTCGCGGGCGGACGCTGAGCTTCGTTCGCTGGCCCGACGCCATCGAAGACCATGGCGCCTACGCCTACGAGGAAGATGGCGGCCTGCTCATCCGCGACGGCAAGATCGTCGCTGCCGGCACCTACGAGGACGTCGCGTGCCAGGCCGGCGAGGGGGCGCAGAAAATCGACCACCGGCCGCATCTGATCATGCCCGGCTTCGTCGATGCGCATGTGCATTTCCCGCAGCTGCAGGTTCTGGCTTCCTACGGCGCCGAGCTGCTGGCATGGCTGAACACCTACACCTTCCCGGAGGAGACGAAATTCCGCGACGCGCAGTATGGCCGTCGCGTCGCCCGGCTGTTCCTCGACGAGATGGTGCGCCACGGCACCACTACGGTGGCCGCCTATTGCTCGGTGCACAAGCAGTCGGCCGAGGCCTTCTTCGAGGAGAGCCACGCGCGCAACATGCTCAACATCGCCGGCAAGGTGATGATGGACCGCAACGCGCCGGATGGCGTGCTCGACACCCCGCAATCGGGTTATGACGACACCAAGGCGCTGATCGGCCAGTGGCACGGCAAGGGCCGCCAGCACTATGCGATCACGCCGCGCTTCGCCATCACCTCCTCGCCCGAGCAGATGGAAATGGCCAAGGCTCTGGCGGGCGAGTTCCCCGACCTGCACATCCAGACGCATCTTTCGGAAAATCACGCCGAGATCGAGTTCACGCAGCAGCTCTATCCGTGGTCGAAGGACTACACGGACATCTACGAGCACTACGGCCTGCTGGGGTCGAAGACGCTGTTGGGCCACTGCATCCACCTCTCGGAGCGCGAGGCCGATGCCCTATCGGATTCCGGCGCGGTGGCGGTCTTTTGTCCGACCTCCAACCTGTTCCTTGGCTCGGGCCTGTTCGACTACCAGCGCTATCGCAAGCGAGCGAAGTCGATCAGGATCGCCACCGCCACCGATGTCGGCGGCGGCACCAGCTATTCGATGCTGCGCACCATGGACGAGGGCTACAAGGTGATCGCGCTGAACGGCGAGAAGCTGAATCCCTTCGCTTCCTTCTGGCAGATGACGCTCGGCAATGCACGGGCGCTGTCGCTGGAGGACCGCGTCGGCACGCTGGAGACTGGAACCGACGCCGACATCGTGGTGCTGGATTCGCGTGCGACGCCGATCATGCGGCTGCGCATGGAGGCCATCGAAAGCCTGGCCGAAGAGCTTTTCCTGTTGCAGACAGTGGGCGACGACCGCGCCGTACACGAGGTTTATGTTGCGGGCCGGCCCGCGAAGGGCGATATGGCGTAGCAGCGGCGGCATAAGCGGAGAGGGGCCCAGCCATGACCAGACAGTCCAAGCTCATCGGCATGGTGGGCGGCATGAGCTGGGAATCCAGCGCCATATACTATCGGCTGCTCAACCAGGGAGCGGGCGCACGGCTTGGCGGGCACCATAATGCCAGGTCGCTCATGTACACTCTCGACTTCGACGAGATAAACCGCATGGCTGCTCTCGGCCGTTGGGACGTCGTCGCCGAAAGGGTGGGCGACGCGGCGCGGTGGCTGGAAAAGGCTGGTGCCGATCTGGTCATGCTGACCGCGGTGTCGGCGCACCGTGTTTTCGAGGACGTGCAAGCGGCCGTCTCCGTGCCCCTGCTGCATGTCGGCGATCCAACTGCGCAAAGCATCAAGGCAAGGGGCCTGTCGCGCGTCGGCCTGCTTGGAACGCGCTACACGATGGAGCAGGATTTCCTTTCCGGACGGCTGAGAGGGCACGGCCTGGACGTCATGACGCCGAATCCGGAACAGCGCGAGAGGCTGCATCGCGTCATCATCGATGAACTGACGCTCGGGAAAGTCGAGGATGCCTCGCGGGGGGCGCTGCTCGAGATGACCGCGGATCTCGAGGCGCGCGGCGCGCAGGCGTTCATCCTGGGCTGCACGGAACTGCCGCTGCTGGTGGGCACCGGGGACTATCCGCTCCCCGCCTTCGACGCAACCGAACTGCATGCCGAGGCGGCGCTGGACATCGCATTGGCCGACATGCTGACCTGATCCGCCGGCACGGCCGGACAAAGCCAGCCAGGAAACGGGGAGGGGACGCAAATGGCCGGGGACATCGAACGCATCAGGAAGCAGGAGGAGGAACTCGTCTTCGACCGCTTCGACGAGGCCGTGGCCTTCGAGATCGGCTCGGCCATCCGCGACCGGGCGCTCAAGGAAGACCTGCCGATAATCGTCGACATCCGCACCTTCGACCGGCCGCTCTTCTACGCCGCCATGCCCGGCTCGAACGCGTCCAATCCGGACTGGGCGCGGCGCAAGATCAACGTGGTCAGGCGCTATCTCAAGAGTTCCTACCGGATGGTGCTCGAACAGAACCGCCCGGACCGCACCTTCAAGGTGGGCGAGGGGCTGGACATAGCCGACTATGTGCTGGCCGGCGGCGGCTTTCCGGTCAGGGTCAAGGGGGCCGGCGTCATCGGCGTGATCGCCGTCTCGGGCCTGCCAGAGCGCCAGGACCACAACGTCGTCGTCGCCGCAATCGCTGCCTATCTCGGGCTTCACGCTGAAGCCCTGGCGCTGCCGGCGGAGGCCACGGCCTGAGCCGGCAGTGGGATCGACAAGTCCAGTGAAGGGAAACGACCCGTGACCGACTTCGACGCCAAAACCTTCCTGACCTCGATCTTCGATGCGGCCGTGGCTGCGGCTGATCCTGAACGCACCATCCGCGCGCATCTGCCGGAAAAACCCAAGGGGCGCACCGTCGTCGTCGGCGCCGGCAAGGGCGTGGCGCAGATGGCGGCAGCTTTCGACAAGATTTGGGATGGACCGCTGGAAGGGCTGGTGGTGACACGCTACGGCTATGGCGCGCCAACCGAGCGCATCGAGGTGATCGAGGCCGCGCACCCCGTGCCGGATGCCGCGGGGCTGGAGGCCGCGCGCCGGCTGCTCGAAGCCGTCAATGGTCTCTCGAGTGACGATCTGGTGGTGGCGCTCGTCTGTGGCGGGGGCTCGGCGCTTCTGCCCTCGCCGGCCGGAAGACTGACGCTGGCCGACGAGATCGCCGTCAACGAGGCGCTGCTGGCGTCCGGCGCGCCGATCTCGGCGATGAACCTCATCCGCAAGCATGTTTCGACCATCAAGGGCGGACGGCTTGCCGCGGCTGCCCATCCGGCCAAAGTGGTGTCGCTGATCGTTTCCGACATACCCGGCGACAACCCTGCGCTCGTCGCATCCGGGCCGACCGTGCCGGATGCGGGTGGTCGTGCGGAGGCCCTGGCGGCGATCGACGCCTATGGCATGAAGCTGCCCGAGGCGGTGATGGCGCATCTCAACTCGCCGGAAGCCGACGCGCCGCTTGCCGACGACGAGCGCTTCGCCCGCAACGAGGTGCGGCTGATCGCATCGGCTGCCGTATCGCTCGAAGCCGCTGCGGCCGAAGCCAAGCGGCAGGGCATCGAGGCCGTCATCCTGTCCGACTCCATGGAGGGCGAAGCGCGCGACGTGGGCTCGGTCCATGCCGCGATTGCGCGCGAGGTGGCGACCCGCGACCGGCCGTTCAGGAAGCCGGTGCTGATCCTTTCGGGTGGCGAGACGACCGTGACGCTGCGTGCCAAGGGCAAGGGCGGGCGCAACAGCGAATTCCTGCTGGCGTTTGCGCTGGGTGTAGACGGCCTGCCGGGCATCGACGCGCTGGCGGCCGATACGGACGGCATCGACGGCTCGGAGGACAATGCCGGCGCCTTTGCAGACGGCTCCAGCGTGGTACGCATGCGCGCGGCAGGCGTTGATGCCAAGGCGATGCTGGCCGGCAACAACGCCTGGACGGCGTTCCATTCCGTGGGCGATCTGTTCGTGCCCGGCCCGACCGGCACGAATGTGAACGATCTCAGGGCGATATTGGTGCGGTAGGTCTATTCCGTGACGCGGCGGCAGTTTCAATGTCGAGGCATGGATTCCCGACACTCTCCGTTCGCTGTCGCTCACTCACGAGGTCGGGAATGACGGATGACTTTTGCCGTCTACGCCGAACTCGAACGCTGATGTTGATCCGCTGAACGCGAACACGCTGCGCTTACGCTGAACTCGAACGTCGACGATTTGCGGGGAGCGCCCATGAAGCCGTCATTCCCGACCTCGTCAGCGAGTGTAACGAGCGGAGAGTGTCGGGAATTCATGCCTCGACGGTAGCCGATCAGTGCCGGTGCAAATCGCAGAGATGAAACTCTAGGCCGCCATCATCCGCGCCACCGCCCGCATGTCCTCCAGAAACCGCGCGCGCTCGGCGCGTTTGTCCACCTCCTCCGGCAGGCGCAGGATGAAGGAGGGATGGATGGTCACGAAGACGCGCAGGCCGTCCGATCGATACACTGTTTGACCGCGTAGCTGGGTCACGGATACCACCTCGCCGAGCAGCGCATGCGCAGCCGTCGCGCCGAGAGCTACGACTAGCTTCGGGACGGTCAGCGCCAGTTCCTTCTCGAGCCACCAGCGGCAGGCGCGGATCTCGCCGGCATTGGGCTTGCTGTGAATGCGCCGCTTGCCGCGCGGCTCGAACTTGAAGTGCTTCACCGCATTGGTGACGTAGACCTTGGCGCGGTCGATGCTGGCGTCGTCCAGAACCGCATCGAGAAGGCGGCCGGCCGGGCCGACGAAGGGCCTGCCTGCAAGGTCTTCCTGATCGCCCGGCTGCTCGCCGACGAAGACGATTTCGGGGTGGTCGAGCCCTTCGCCGAAGACGGTCTGGGTGGCGTCGTGCCAGAGCGGGCAACGCCGGCATGAACGTGCTGCCTCGCGGGCAGCCGCAATGGTGGGAAAGTCCGTCGCCGTGTCAGGGGGCGGCTGGTTCAGACGGCCCCTCGCGTGGGGCCGCTCGCCGTGTGGCGTGGGGTGTGTCGGCATGGCTGCCTCCTGCAAGAACCCCTCACTCGGAAAATGAGCGAGGGGCGCGCAGGTTCCGGCAAATATGCTGCCGCTTACACCTCGTGCAGATAGAGGTGGTAGTCGAGCTCGCTCACCGTGCGGGCGACACGAAAATATTCGGATTCCTTGATTGCCGTGAAGGTGCGGTGCAGGTCCTCGCCCAGCGCCTGCTTGAGGAAGGCCGAGCCCTTGGCCGCCTCGATGGCGCTGCGCCAGTCGGACGGCATTTTCCCACGCGAATCCGCGCCCGACTCGTAGCCGTTGCCGGTGGTCTCCGGGCCCGGATCGAGCTTTTCGTCCAGTCCCTTGGCGATGCCGGCCAGAACGGTGGCGGCGACCAGATAGGGGTTTGCGTCGACGCCCGAGGGGCGGTGCTCGATGCGGCGAGCCTTCTTGTCGCCCGCCGGCACGCGCAGCGCGACCGAGCGGTTGTTGACGCCCCAGGTCGGCGCCACCGGCGCGTAGGACTGCGACACGAACCGCCGCCAGGAATTGGCGTGCGGAGCAAACACCAGCATGGATTCGGCCATGGTGTCGGCAAGCCCGCCCAGCGCATGGAGCAGCGTCGGCGACCATTGGCCTTCCGTGTCCTCGGTAAAGACGTTCCGGCCGGCGTCGTCCTGCAGCGAGACGTGGAGATGCATGCCGGAGCCGGCATATTTCTCGATGGGCTTGGCCATGAAGCAGGCGGTGACGCCGTGGCGCCGCGCCTGCGCGCGCACCAGGCGCTTGAGCATGACGAGATCGTCGGCCGCCCGCAGCACATCCTTGCGGTAGTGCAGCGTCAGCTCGTACTGGCCGGGCGCATATTCGGAAATGACGGTCTCGGCGGGAATGCCCTGCGCCTTGGCGGCGGCGTAGATGTCGGAGAACAGCGGCTCCATGCCGTGCAGATGGTCGACCGAATAGACCTCGGTCTTGCCACTCCTGCGCCCGTCCAACACGGCGTTGGCCGGCTGCACGCGGCCTTCGCCGTCGCGCTCATTGGCAAGCAGGAAGAATTCCAGCTCGAAGGCGCCGGCCGGGTGCAGGCCCTTGGCGGCGAGCGCCTCGACCTGCCGCACCAGCGCCAGGCGCGGGTCTGACGTCATCGGCGTGCCGTCGAGATGGAACATCGACATCAGCACTTGGCCGCGCGCCGGACTGGTTCCGTAGAGCGGCACAAGCGTGCCGGGAATGGGCCAGGCGCGCAGGTCGCCGTCGCCGGAATCCCAGATCAGGCCGGTTTCGTGCACGTCCTCGCCGGTGATGTCGAGGCCGAGGATGGAGATCGGCAGATGCCGCCCGCCCTCGTAGAGGCCCATCAGTTCATGGCGGCGGATGATCTTGCCGCGGCCGACGCCGTTGGGGTCGGTGAGGACGATGTCGAAGGCTTCGATCTCGGGATGGGCGTCGAGGAAGGCCTTGGCCTCCTCGACGGTCGAGCCGGAGGGAGAGGTCATGTCGGCAGATACTCTATTGTCCATGATGGTCTCAGGCGGCGAGCTCGTCAGCGATCTCGTCGAAGGCCGAGATCAGCTTGTCGACCTGCTTCTTGGTCGTGACCGGCGAGAGCAGCATCATGTTATGGAAGGGCGCGATGAGCACGCCGCGATTGACGAGCGCGACATGGATCGCCGCCTCCAGCTCGGAGGCGTGCGCGGCCTCGGCCTCGCAGCCGTTCTTCAGAGGGCCCGGCGCGCAGATGAACTCGACGCGGGCGCCGACGCGCTGCACGTGCCAGGGCAGGTGATGGCGGGCGATGGAGGCGTCCAGCCCGGCGGCGAGCCGGCCGGCGAGCTTTTCCATATGCGCGTAGTTCTCTTCGGTCATCACCTGCTCGAGGTTCGCGCGCATGGCGGCGAACTGCAGCGGATTGGCCGAGAGCGTGGTGCCCATGCCGGAATAGCCTGCCTCGCGGTTGCGGTTGTAGGCGTCGTAGCGCGCGCCGACCTCTTCGCTCATGCCCCAGACGCTGGCAGGCACGCCGCCGGCCACCGGCTTGCCGAGCACGAAGAGATCTGGCTCGAGGTTGTATTTGCGCGTGTAGCCGCCGGGGCCGGTGGAGATGGTGTGCGTCTCGTCGATGAGAAGCAGCGTGCCGTTGCGGCGGGTGATAGCGCGCACGCTCTCGTGGAAGCCGGGATCGGGCAGCACCATGCAGCAATTGGTCAGCACCGGCTCGGTGATGACGCAGGCGACGTCGCCGTCTGCCAGCGCCGCTTCGAGCGCGGGGAGATCGTTGAACTCCACGATCTTGGTGTTCTGGGTGAGGTCGCGGAACTCGCCGGCGAGCCCCGGCCGGTTGATCGGCTTGCCGTCCTTCAGGCGCACCATCGTCTCGTCGACCGAGCCGTGATAGCAGCCGTTGAAGACAAGGATCTTCGGCCGGTTGGTGACGGCGCGGGCCACGCGCAGGGCGAAGCGGTTGGCGTCGGTGGCGGTGGTGGCGATCTGCCAGTGCGGGAGGCCGAAGCGCGCGGCAAGCAACTCGCCCAGCGGCAGCACGTCCTCGCTCGGCAGCATGTAGGTCAGGCCGCGCTTGGCCTGGCGGCGGATGGCCTTGGCGACCGGTGCCGGCGAATGGCCGAACATGGAGCCGGTGTCGCCGAGGCAGAAGTCGGCCAGCTTGTTGTCGTCGATGTCAGTGATGGTAGCGCCCTTGGCCTTCTCGACCAGGATGGGGAAGGGGGTGGGCCAGTCGTTCATCCAGTGCATCGGCACGCCGTCGAGGAAGCCTTTGACGCCGTTGCCGACAGCCGCCTCGGATTTCGGTCGCGCCTCGCGGAATTTGGTCGCCTCGGCGGCGCGAATGCTTGCGATGCGCGATAGACTGATCCCGCCCTGCATGGCGGACTTGTGCCCTGATGTCTGCAATTATTTCCTGCCCATTGTTGTGGAGCAGAAGTTGTAGCCTTCCGCCCGCATTCAGGCAATGGCGGGCGGTTGGGGCAGGGAGGACGGTGCGGTCTTGCTCAGCCCGCTATGTCGATGACGCCGCAGTCGCCGGCCTCGGAGCCGAAGGCGATGCGCCGTTCCTCGTCGTCCCAGCTCATCGAGGTGATGGCGCCCTTGCCGGGGCGGCGCAGCAGCACTTCCTTCTGGTCGGCGAAGCGGGCGGCGAGGATCATGCCGTCATTGTAGCCGACGGCGACGATGTCCTCGCTCGGGTGACAGGCCACGCAGGTGACGGCGGCGTTACCGCGCGTGCCGAGCTCCAGCGGCGCCTTGCCCATCGGGCCGTCCTTGCCGAAGAAGGGCCACACGATTGCCGCCGGCGCGCCGGAACTAGCCAGCCATTTGCCCTTGGCGCTCCACGACAGGCTCTTCACCTTGAGCGGGTAGCCGCTCATGCGCATGTGCTTGCCGTCGGAGAGCCTCCAGCCGTGCAGGGCGTTTTCCTGCATGGTGGTGACGACATAGTTGCCGTCGGGCGAGAAGGTGATGCCGGTGTGGGCGCCGGCCCATTCCAGTTCGGTGGGCTTACCCTCGGTGGCCGGGAAATGCAGGGTTGCGCCATTGTAGCGGGCAACGCCGATGCGCATGCCCTTGGGCGCGAAGGCAAGGCCCTCTACCGAGCGGGGATGGACGAACTCCTTCAGCTTGCCGTCGGCGAAGCGTACGGTGGCCGTCTTGCCAGTGGCGAACGCGATCGCGCCCTGAGGGCCGGCAGCCACGCTGGTGACCCACTTCCTGCCGATCTCGGCCAGGCCCTCGACAGCATCGCCCACGCCAAGTGCACAGACTTTGCCGTCTTCGCCGCCGGTGATCAGCCGCGACTTTGCCGGATCGTAGGCGGTGGCGAGCAGGCCGTCATGGAGCTCGGTCCATTTGTGGCCGTTGTCGAGCCGGTGGACGACGCCGTCGGCCAGCGCGAAATGCGGCACGCCGCCGAGGAAAACGGTGGCGATGCAGTGGCCTTCAAGGTCTAGCGGGGCGACGGTGGGCATGGGCTCTCGTGTCTTCCATCGAATAAGTCGGATCGAGCGGGTTACTAAAAAACGGCCCCCTCATCGGCTCTTCGTGAGCCGGTGAGGGGTTACTACCTTTTCAGCGCGGACAGGAATGCGTGGCTGGGCAAAATTGCCCCCGGCCATTCGTCACCCCGCCTGGCAGGCTTCAAAACTCTTGCGCAGGCGCTCTTCGTCCAGCTTGCGGCCGATGAAGACGAGACGGCTTTCGTGCTTCTCGCCGTCCTTCCAGGCGCGCTGGTGGTCGCCTTCGATGATCATGTGCACGCCCTGGATGACATAGCGGTCCGGATCGTCCTTGAAGGCGATGATGCCCTTGAGGCGCAGGATGTTCGGTCCCTCGAGCTGCGTGATCTTTTCGATCCAGGGGAAGAACTTCTTCTGATCCATCACGCCGCCGCGCAGCGAGACCGACTGCACCGTCACGTCATGGATGGGCGAGGCATGGCCGTGGTGATCATGATGATGATGATCATGGTCGTGATCGTGGTGATGATGGTGGTGGTCGTGATTGCAGCCCGGGCCGCATTCATGATCGTGGTCGTGATCATGCGCGTCCAGGAAGTTCGGTTCGTTCTCCAGCACGCGCTTCAGGTCGAAGGCGCCGCGGTCGAGCACGGTGTCCAGCGACACGCCGGCACGGGTGGTGCGGTGAATGGTGGCGGCGGGGTTGATGGCGCGGATGGTGGCCTCCACGTCGCGCAGTTCCTCGGGCGTCACCAGATCGGTCTTGTTGACCAGCACCACGTCGGCAAAGGCGATCTGGTCCTCGGCCTCGCGGCTGTCCTTCAGGCGCAGCGGCAGATGCTTGGCATCGACCAGCGCCACCACGGCGTCGAGCTTGGTCTTGGAGCGGACGTCTTCGTCCATGAAGAAGGTCTGCGCGACCGGCACCGGGTCGGCCAGGCCGGTGGTTTCCACCACGATGGCGTCGAAGCGGCCGGGACGGCGCATCAGGCCTTCGACGACACGGATCAGGTCGCCGCGCACCGTGCAGCACACGCAGCCATTGTTCATCTCGTAGATTTCCTCGTCGGATTCCACGATCAGGTCGTTGTCGATGCCGATCTCGCCGAACTCGTTGACAATGACGGCGTAGCGCTTGCCGTGGTTTTCGGAGAGGATGCGGTTAAGCAGCGTGGTCTTGCCCGAGCCGAGATAGCCGGTGAGCACCGTTACGGGAATCTGCGTCTGTGCTTCGCTCATGGGTGGTCCTCGAATGGATGGTTGGGCTCCATATAGGACGGCGTTTCCGCTTTTGCACGCGCCAATCCGGGCCGCGCCTTCGGCCAGTGGCGCTCGGATTTGGGGTCGTACATGCGCGAAAGGAACCAAGCCGGGGGTATATTCTTTTGTCATCTAACTGTTATGTCGCTCTGGCAATGAGCGGCGGGGCCGGTCCTCGATTGCCATCGCGGCTGGCGGATTTATTCTATCCCGGACTCACCGGCGCGTCCGAAAGAGGTGAAGAATGGCCAAGGCAGACAGAAGCGCGACCATGAACCGCCTGCATGCGGCGGCGAGGTTGTCCCGGACGGCATTGGCCGCGCGGCTGCTGGAGCACGGCTTCTATGCCGGGCAGGACCAGATCATGCTGGCGCTCAATCACGAGGACGGACAGACCCCCGGCCAGCTCGCCATCCGGCTTGGCGTGCGCCCGCCGACCATCACCAAGACGATCAACCGGCTGCAGGTTCAGGGTTTTCTCGAAAAGCGGGCCTCGGAAGCCGATGCGCGCCAGGCGCATGTGTTCCTGACGGAGAGCGGGCGCGAGACCATTCGCGCCATCGAAAAGTCGGTCCGCAAGACCGACAAGCAGGCATTTCGCGGTTTGGACAAGAAGGAGCAGAAGCTTCTGGGCAAGCTCCTGCAGCGGGTGGAAGCCAATCTTTCCGGCACAGTGCCCGTGGAAGCCGACGAAGAGGTCGAGGCGGAGGAATAGCGCCGACGCGACAGGCCCGCGCGGTTTCGCCTTCTGGACCAGAGGTTTCGGCTTGCACGCCGCCAGCGCGTGACCGACAAGCGGTCGTAACGATCACCCAAGCGGCTGCGAATCGTGAGCACCTCCACCGTCATCAGAGAGCAGGCGACCCCGGCTTCGGCGATCCTTCTGGTCTTTTGCGCCGGCTTCCTGTTTTCCTGCCTCGATTCCAGCGCCAAGTACCTCGTGCTGTCGGGCATGGCGGCCCCCTTCATTTCCTGGGTGCGCTTCGCCGTGCATGTCGTGCTGGTGCTCTTGCTGTTCCGCAGCTGGGCCAATCCGGGCATGTTCCGGGTGAAGAGCCTGCCGCGCCAGGTGCTGCGCGGCATCTTCCTGTTCGGCTCCACCATCTTCAACTTTGCGGCGTTGAAGACGCTGCAGCTTGCCGAGACGACCTCGATCTACTTCTTCGCGCCGATGGTCATCACCGCGCTCGCCGGGCCGCTGCTGGGCGAATGGGCCGGCTGGCGGCGGTGGATGGCGATCCTGGCCGGCTTCGTGGGCGTGCTGGTCATCACCCGGCCGGGCGTCGCCGCCTTTCAGATCGGCCATCTCTACGCGATCGCCTCGACCATCAGCTACTGCCTCTATGTCATCATGACCCGGCACATGGGCGCCACCGAGACGGCCGAGAGCCTGATCTTCTACTCCGCGCTCGCGCCGGTGGTGCTGATGTTCCCGGTGGTGCCGTTCACCGCCTCGCTGCCGCCGGATGCGTTCCACTGGATGATCCTGCTGCTGCTCGGCTTCTTCGGCGGCTTCGGCCACTGGCTGCTGATCAAGGCCTACAAGCAGGCGACCACGACAGCGTTGGCACCCTATCCTTACCTGCAAATGGTCTGGATGATCGGCTTCGGCTATATGATCTTCGGCCAGCTGCCCGACGGCTGGACGCTGGCCGGTGCGGGCATCATTGTGGCCAGCGGCCTCTACATAGTGCACCGCGAGCACCGGCTGCGCCTGAAGGACAGCGCCGCCCCCATGGCCGAGGACGAGGAACTGGCAAAAAGGCTTTGATTTGCCCGTGTTCGATGGCATATAGGCCTTTAAACAGTTTAAATGCCATGCGCCCTGTGGGCCGGGAGGACGTGCTGGCACAGAAAATCAAGCTATCGACGATTGCCGATGCGCTCGGCGTGTCCACCGCAACGGTCTCGCTGGCCTTGCGCGACAGCCCGCTGGTCGCAGACTCGACGCGGGACAAGATCAAGGAACATGCGCGCGCCATCGGCTATATCTACAACCGCCGTGCAGCGTCCCTGCGCACGTCGCGGTCGGGCATCGTCGGGGTCGTCGTCCACGACATCATGAACCCCTTCTTTGCGGAAATCCTGCGCTCCATCGAGAGCGAGCTCGACCGCAGCCGCCAGACATTTATCCTGTCCAACCATTACGACGACCTTGAAAAGCAGCGCACCTTCATCGACACGCTGCTGCAGCTCGGCGCCGACGGGGTGATCATGTCGCCCGCCATCGGCACGCCGGCCGAAGACATCGTCATGGCCGAGGAGAACGGCCTGCCGGCGGTGCTGATCGCGCGCACGGTGGAGGGCGCCAACGTGCCGGTGTTCCGCGGCGACGATGCCTACGGCACGGCGCTGGCCACCAACCATCTCATCTCGCTCGGCCACAAGCGCATCGCCATGATCGGCGGCACCGACCAGACCTCGACCGGCCGCGACCGCTACCAAGGCTATTTGAAGGCCATGCAGGCCGCCGGGTTGGAGGTTTCGCCCTCATGGCGCATTCCTGGCCCGCGCACCAAGCAGGCCGGTTTCGAGGCGGCCAGCCAGTTTCTGGCGCTGAAGGACAAGCCGACCGCCGCCGTGTGCTGGAACGATCTCGTCGCCATCGGCCTGATGAACGGCATCGCACGCGCCGGCCTGGTGCCCGGTGTCGACATTTCGGTGACCGGCTATGACGATCTCGAAGAGGCGGCTATCGCCACGCCGGCGCTGACCACGGTGTGGAACGGCCAGCGCGAGGTGGGCCGCCGCGCCGCGAGCGCGCTGCTCGACAAGCTGAACGGCCAGCCGGTGCGGCCGTCGCAGGAATTGATCAGGCCGGAGCTGCACGTCAGGCAGTCGACCGCCAAGCCGGTGGAGCGGACATGAACCAACGACATCTGCCGGTGACGGTCCTGGTGCCGGGCCGTCTGCACGAGCGCGCCCTGGCGCGCGTCGACGCGACCTTCGACATGGTGCGCATCGACCAGGTGCAGCCAGAGCTGATGACACCCGAGATGAAGCGCGACGTGCGCGGGGTTGCGGCCATGGGCTTCTTGCAGCCTATCGGCCCCGCCTTCATCGACGCGCTGCCCAATCTGGAGATCATCGCCTCTTTCGGCGTCGGCTACGACGCGATCGACGCCGGCTATGCGGGAAGCAAGGGCGTGATGGTGACCAATACGCCCGACGTGCTGACCGAGGAGGTGGCCGACACCGCGCTCGGCTTGCTGCTCAACACGGTGCGCGAGCTGCCGCGCGCCGAAGCCTATCTGCGTGCCGGTCGCTGGGAGAATGAAGGCAACTATCCTCTGACGCCGATGACTCTACGCGGCCGCCGCGCCGGCATTTTCGGCATGGGCCGGATCGGCATGGCGATCGCCAAGCGGCTGGAGGCGTTCGGGCTGTCGATCGCCTATCACAATCGCCGCTCGGTGGAGGGCCTGGCCTACACCTATTATCCGAGCCTCGAGGAACTGGCGGGGGCGGTCGACACGCTGATCTCGGTGGTGCCGGGCGGGGCCGCGACGGAAAAAGTGGTCAACGCGAATATCTTCAAGGCGCTCGGGCCGGACGGGGTGTTCATCAATATCGGGCGCGGCAGCACCGTGGACGAGGAGGCGCTGATTGCGGCGCTGCGCGACGGAACGATCCGCGCCGCCGGGCTCGACGTCTTCGCCAACGAGCCGCATGTGCCGCAGGCGCTGATCGACCTGCCCAATGCGGTGCTTCTGCCGCATGTCGCCTCGGCCTCGGTGCACACCCGCAACGCGATGGCCGACCTTGTGGTCGACAATTTGATTTCCTGGTTCTCGAACGGCGAGGTTCTGACGCCGGTGGCCGAGACGGCGCATGTGACGGCGAAGGCGGTGAAGTAGACCGCAGCGCGGCCTATGCTTCAATTGGGCTGTGGCGGAAACCTCGACGGCGAGGCATGGTTCCCCGCTACGTTGCAGAATACTGGGTGTGCTTTCGCTAACGACGGAGGTCGCCTTACTCCGCCGCTTGGCGCGCACCGTCGCGGGCGGCGGCGTGCAGGCGCACGGCGTCACCGAATGCCTTGAAGACGCGTGCCGACGCATTGTCCGACTTGACCCAGTATTCCGGGTGCCACTGCACGCCGACGGCGAAGGCACGTGAATCCTTCACCGACACGGCTTCCACCGTGCCGTCCTCGGCCACGGCCTCGACCTGAAGCCGTCCGCCGAGGCGGTCGACCGCCTGGCGGTGGACGGAGTTGATCATGATCTCGCCGGCGCCGAACACATCGGCCAGGCAACTGCCGGACTTGATGGAAAGCTTGTGGCGGATGGCGAAGCGCTCGTCCTGGAGGTCGCTGACCGGAGCACGGTGGTCGAGCGAGCCGTCGCGCTCCTGGATTTCGGTGGCGAGCGTGCCGCCCAGCGCCACGTTCAACTCCTGCAGACCGCGGCAGATGGCCAGCAGCGGCACGCCGCGCTCGATCGCCTTGCGGATCAGCGGCAGGGTGGTGGCGTCGCGATCTGGATCGTAGGGGCCGTTGGCCTCGGTGGCTTCCTCGCCGTAGAGCGAGGGATGCACGTTCGACTTGGAGCCGGTGATCATGACGCCGTCGACCGAGTCGAGCAGCCGGTCGAGATCCATTCGGTCGCCGAAATTGGGGACGAGGACCGGAGTGACTCCGGCGCCGACGATGGCTGCCTCCAGATATTGCTGGGGTGCTGCGTGCCAGGTGTAGTTTTCGAACTGGCGGACATCAGTCGAGACGGCAACGATCGGCTTGAGCATTTGACTTGGTGCTTTCCAAACAGGGCAGGACGGCAATTCCCCGCTTAGATAGGCGAAAATCCGGCCACTTTCCAACAGAGTTTCGTGAACGCCTTGGAAAAGAGGGAACCCGTCTAAGACTATAGTTTTAGAACGCGCCGAAGTTCCACGTTTTCCGGCTTTTCGGACAGTGCGAACGCCCTGCGGACGCTGGACTCGGACCGCTCGCCATGTATTGTTTTCAACCGCGATTAAGCCGGAAGCGTATGTATTTCAAGGGTATCCGGCTCCGTCCTGGTCCAAATGGGAGGAACTTAATGGATCGCCGTTCATTCATACGCAAGGCCGGCCTGACTGGCGCTGGGGCTGTCGCGGCCACCGCGCTGGCCGCCCCCGCCATTGCCCAGTCCAACCCGAAAATCACCTGGCGCCTGGCGTCATCGTTCCCCAAGTCGCTCGACACGATCTATGGGGCCGCCGAGGTGCTGTCCAAGTACCTGTCGGAAGCGACCGACGGCAACTTCACCATCCAGCCCTTTGCAGCGGGCGAGATCGTGCCCGGCCTGCAGGCAGCCGACGCGGCCGCGGCCGGCACGGTCGAAGCCGCCCATACGGTGGCTTACTACTACTGGGGCAAGGACCCCACCTGGGCGCTGGGCGCTGCGGTTCCCTTCTCGCTCAACGCTCGCGGCATGAATGCCTGGCACTATCAGGGCGGCGGCATCGCGCTGTTCAACGAGTTCCTCGCCACACAGGGCCTGTACGGCCTGCCCGGCGGCAACACCGGCGTGCAGATGGGCGGCTGGTTCCGGAAGGAGATCAACTCGGTCGCCGATCTCAAGGGCCTGAAGTTCCGCGTCGGCGGCTTTGCCGGCAAGGTGCTGGAGAGGCTCGGCGTGGTGCCGCAGCAACTCGCTGGCGGCGACATCTATCCGGCGCTGGAAAAGGGCACGATCGACGCCGCCGAGTGGGTCGGCCCCTATGACGATGAGAAGCTCGGTTTCTACAAAGTGGCGCCGTATTACTACTATCCCGGCTGGTGGGAAGGCGGCCCGACGGTCCACTTCCTGTTCAACAAGGCAAAATACGAAGAGCTGCCGCAGGCCTACAAGGCGTTGCTGAGCAGCGCCTGCCAGGCGACTGACGCCAACATGCTGCAGATGTATGACTTCGTGAACCCGCCGGCCATGAAGCGCCTGGTGGCGAACGGCGCGCAGCTTCGTCCGTTCAACGCGGAGGTCCTTGAGGCCTGCTTCAACGCCGCCAACGAGGTCTATGCCGAGATGGAAGCGAGCAATCCACAGTTCAAGAAGATCTGGGACTCGATCAAGGACTTCCGCAAGGAGCACTATCTCTGGTCGCAGATCGCCGAATACAACTATGACACCTTCCTGATGATCCAGCAGCGCAACGGCAAGCTCTGATCCATTACGGAGAGGCGGACGAAGGAGAACCCGGAGCCAGTGCTCCGGGTTTTTCTTTGGGACCATAACCATCGACCCAGCGGTACGAAAAAGCCCGGCGCGACGGCCGGGCTTTCCAATCGGGTCAGTTGAAGCTTGGCGGCTTCGACAGGTCGCTTACCGGCGCCTGTGGGTCGATCAGCGGCGCTGATTCCCCGGGTGCGCCGAGGGGCGGCAGGCCGAGCCCTCCGCCGCCGAGGCCGGGCAAGGCAGGTATCTCGATCTTGACGTCGTCCGGGTTAACCACCGGACCCTTGTAGTGCATCACCATCTGCGGGAAGGCGATGACGAGGGCAACCATGAGGATCTGGATGCCCACGAAGGGTACCGCGCCCCAATAGATCTGCCCCGTGGTGACGGGCTCCATGCGTCTGCCGGTGATCTTGTCGAGATAGGGCACGCGCGCCGCCACCGAGCGCAGATAGAACAGCGCGAAGCCGAAGGGCGGATGCATGAAGCTCGTCTGCATGTTGACGCCCAGCAGCACCCCGAACCAGATCAGGTCTATGCCCAGCTTGTCGGCCGCCGGCGTCAGCAGCGGCACGATGATGAAGGCCAGTTCGAAGAAGTCGAGGAAGAAGGCCAGGAAGAAGACCAGCATGTTGACGGCGACGAGGAAGCCGACCTCGCCGCCCGGCAGCGACGTCAACAGATGTTCGACCCAGAGATGGCCGTTGACGCCATAGAAGGTGAGCGAAAAGACACGCGCGCCGATCAGGATGAAGATCACGAAGGACGACAGTCGGGTGGTCGAGGCGAGCGCCTGGCGCACGACGTCGAGGGTGAGGCGTTTCTTGCCCGCCGCCATGATCAGCGCGCCGACGGCACCCATGGCGCCACCCTCCGTCGGCGTGGCGATGCCGAGGAAGATGGTGCCCAGCACCAGGAAGATCAGCGCCAGCGGCGGGATCAGCACGATGATGACTTGCTGGGCCAGTCTGGACATCAGGTTCAAATCCATCGCGCGGTCAACAATCGCCACGACATAGATGAGAGCGATGCCGACTACCGCCCCCCAGATGTCCGCGTCCACACCGACACTGGGTGTCAGTGCGACGTGAGCCGTATAGGCGACCGCGGCCGCGACCACGAGTGCGACGGCCAGCGACGTGGCGCCATGGCCGAGCGTGCGGGCTTCGAGAGGCAGCGCCGGCATCGATTTCGGCCGCATGATCGACATGACGACGACGTAGCAGATGTAGATGCCGGTCAGCACCAGGCCGGGGAGCAGCGCGCCCTTGTACATGTCGCCCACCGAGCGGCCGAGCTGGTCTGCCAGAACGATCAGCACCAGCGAGGGCGGGATGATCTGCGCCAGCGTGCCCGATGCAGCAATGACACCGGAGGCGAGCCGCCGGTCATAGCCATAGCGCAGCATGATCGGCAGCGAGATCAGCCCCATGGCGATGACGGACGCAGCCACCACGCCGGTGGTCGCCGCCAGCAGTGCGCCGACGAAGATCACCGCATAGGCAAGTCCGCCGCGGATCGGCCCGAACAGCTGGCCGATGGTGTCGAGCAGGTCCTCGGCCATGCCCGACCGCTCGAGCACGATACCCATGAACGTGAAGAACGGGATCGCCAGCAGCGTCTCGTTCGACAACACGCCCCAAAGCCGTTCGGGCATGGCGTAGAGCAGGGGCCAGGAAAGATTGATTGTGTCGCCCGAATGAGGGGCGAGCTCAACGCCGATGAAGAAAAACAAAAGGCCATTCGCCGCCAGCGAAAAGGCGACCGGGTAGCCAAGCAGCAGAAAAATGATGAGCGAGCAGAACATGATCGGCGCCATGTTCTCGGCGATGAGATGCATCATGAGCGCACCTCGTCGGCGAGAGCTTCGCCTTCGAGTTCTGCCTGCTCGTGCGCGGATACGAATGGGGTGGGATCGTCGATGTCGCCGCGCATCACCGCGATCTTCTTGATGATCTCGGAAACACCCTGGAAGCCAAGCTGCACGAAGCCGATCAGCAGCAGCATCTTGGCCGGCCAGAGGATCAGGCCGCCGGCGCTGGAGGACATTTCGCCGGAGCGGACCGACAGGCTCACATAAGGCACGAAATAGCAGATCATCAGGATGGTGAAGGGCATCAGGAAGAAGATGTGCCCGAGCAGGTCGATCCAGTGCTGCACCCGACGCGAGAACATTCCGTAGACCACGTCGATGCGGATGTGCTCGTTCTGCTTGAGCGTGTAGGCCGCGGCGAGCAGGAAGGCTGCGCCGAACAGATACCATTGAAGCTCCAGCCACGCGTTGGACGAGATGTTGAAGGCCTTGCGGATGGTCGCGTTGGCGGCGCTGATCAGCACCGCCAGCAGGATGAGCCACGCGACCCATCGACCTATGATTTCATTGACACGATCTATCGCTCTGGAGAGAGCTAACAGCGCTGCCATGCGGTTCCTCCCTAGGGTGGAGCCGTTCGTTTCCCTCCCGACGGCTCCTTGCCCACATCGGTAAAATGCGCGGCGGCCATGCGTCAACAACGAGTGGCACAGCTTGCTGATCGGGTTGTGCCAGTGTTGCCGGGAATCCGCCGATTCCGGTTTTCTCCTGCAACGAAAGTCTTAGAAATGCTGGCGGGAGGATTGTAGCGTTTCCTGGCCGCCGAACCGCAGCACCGGCATGGCCGCCAGAAGCACGAACATCCAGCCGTCGCGCCATTCGATGGGGAAGTAGCCGGTCCACAGCGACTCGGCGATGCCGAAGCCGAGGGCGCCCAGCGCGGCGCGGACGGGGGAGCGATAGCCGCCAACGGCCGCGACGAACAAAATCTTCAGGCCGAAGACGAGGCCGCTGCCGAAGCCGATATTGCCGAAATGCAGCGCGGCCAGCATGCCGGCGAGCGCGGCGGTGAGCGCACCTGCCAGCACCGCGCCGCGAAAGACGAGACGGGTGTCGATGCCGCACATGGCGGCCGCGGCCGGATCGTCGGAGACGGCGCGCCAGTCGCGCCCGAAGCGCGAGCGGGCGAGCACCCCCCCGGAGATCGCGAGCACAGCCGCGATGATGGCGCAGTCGAGCAGCTGGATGACGGTGAGGGTCACCTTGTAGCCGCTGCTCTCGGCGAAGACGACCGGGGTGGAAAGCAGGGGCGGCAGCCAAAAATCATGCGTCTGGGCGGAGATGCGGGCCAACTCGGTGAGGAACAGGAGCACGCCGAGCGTGGCCACGACGATCGCGTTGGGCGAGCTCTTGGCCAGCGGTTCGAACACGTTGCGCGACAGCACGCTGCCGGTGAGTGCCGCATAGGCGAAGGTGGCGGCGATGGCGACGGCGATCGTCATCGGCAGAGTCATCCACAGCACCTGCCAGCCGAAGACGGCGATGAGGATCATGGTCTGGCCGCTGAAGGCGAAGATCGCGCCGTGCGCCAGATTGGTCCGGTGCAGCACGCCGTTGACCAGCACATAGCCGAAAGCCAGCAGCGCATAGAGCGCGCCCATGTGCAGGCCGTTGAGGAACTGCTGAAAGAAATAGAGCATGGGCCGCCCGTTCGCCGCACCAATGCGGTCTCGCAGAAAGTTGCGGTGAAAAATCTAACTTGTCAAAGGCAATTTACCAGTTAGATTTCTTCGCATGACAGTTTCCTGGACTCCGCATCGCTTTTCCGGCGGCGTTTTGGCGCTCGACGCGGCCAACACGGTCGTTCTGCGCGGCGACCCGGAACGCTCCTTCGACCGCTTCGAGCAGGCGGTCGAGCTGCCCCGCTTCGCGGCGGCCGCGACCGGCTTCCGTGCCGACGAACTCGGCGGGCGGCGGGTTGAGGTCGAGGATGCCGAGGCGATCCTGCCCACGGTGATTTCCATCCGCGAGGCGACGGACAGGCTGTTTCGGCACGCGGCATCGGACGGCAGCGTGGCGACGGCCGACCTGCCTGATTTCCTGCGAGCCTGCGCCGATGGCCTCGCGGGACGTGAGGAGCATGTCGGGATGCCGGAAAAGCCGTTCGGCGACCCGTCCACGCCGCTGGCGCTGGAGGCCGCGCTTGCCGTCTCGGCGCTGTCGCTGCTCTCGTCGGACAATCTGCGCCGGCTGAGGATCTGTCCCAACTGCAACTGGCTGTTTCTCGACCGCAGCCGCAACGCCAGCCGCCTGTGGTGCGACATGGCCGTGTGCGGCAACCGCCAGAAGGCCAGGCGCCATTACCATCGTCGCAAGGAGGAGGTTTCCCATGTTTGAGCATGCGCGCACTCGGCCGGTTCTGGCCTCTTTCTTGCTGCTGGTGCCTCTGCTCGTGGGCGCATGCCGCGACACAGGCAAGCTGTTCGAGATTTCCGGGCAGCTGATGGTGTTCAACTACCGCGTGGCGAAGGTGACCTACCTGGTGACGCTGAACCCGATCCAGCCGATCGGCGAGGGCCAGACGGCGGTGACCACCTTCGAGAACCCGGCCGGCGGCGAGCCGCTGGTGGTGCGCCAGAAGCTCTTTCCCGAGCACCAGAAGGTGACGATCGAGAGCCCGCCGCTGGAATGCGTGGTGAAGGACCGGCCCTACAAGGTGTCGATCCGCATAGAGGGTCCGAGCGGCGCGCTGTTGCAGGACATCGAGACCACCATGGTGTCTTCGCAGGACCAGAGCATGCTGCCCGACCGGCCGCTGGTGGTCGGGCCGGGCTACGATCCCAATCCGGAGCTTGCCGGCCATCCCGACGGCAAGCTGCCCGGCGGGCGCGGCGTGGCCTGCCCCGCGACCTGACCGGACGGCCTTGGGCCTGAGGCGAAGCCTGGCGGAACAATTCCCCGTGCGTGCCCGGTGCATTACCGGGCGGGGCCCTTGCGCTTTGCCGGCGGAGGTGCTTCGTTTCAACAGGCTTCCGGGGAGCGAGGCAACGGTCCAGTCTGTAACGGTCTTGGCGCCCCGATTCGCCGGTCGATTCCGCAAAGGAATGCCCGATGACGCTGCATGACGTTTCCCTCGACGACAAATTCGATCTCGGCAAGGAACGCGTCTTCCTGTCCGGTGCGCAGGCGATCGTGCGGATGCTGCTGATGCAGCGCGAGCGCGACCGGCGCGCAGGGCTGAGCACGGCGGGCTTCGTTTCGGGCTATCGCGGCTCGCCGCTAGGCGGGCTCGACATGCAGCTGTGGAAAGCCAAGAGCCAGCTCAAGCAGGCAGACATCGTCTTCCAGCCCGGCCTCAACGAGGAGCTTGCCGCGACCGCCTGCTGGGGAACGCAGCAGACCGAGCTGTTGGGCGAGGGCAAGCATGACGGCGTCTTCGCGCTCTGGTATGGCAAGGGACCCGGCGTCGACCGCTCCGGCGACGTGTTCCGCCATGCCAATCTCGCAGGCTCGTCGAAACATGGCGGCGCGCTCGCCCTGATGGGCGACGACCACATGGCCGAATCCTCCACCAACGCGCATGCCACCGAACTGGTGTTCGTCGACTCGATGATGCCGGTTCTCAATCCGGCCGGCGTGCAGGAGCTGATCGATTACGGCCTCTACGGCTATGCCATGTCGCGCTTCTCCGGGACCTGGGCGGCCATCAAATGCGTGAAGGACAACATCGAATCGACCGCTTCGGTGGATGCCTCGCTCGACCGGCTGAACATCGTGCTGCCAAAGTTCGACATGCCGCCAGGCGGCCTCAACATCCGCCACGAGATCAACATGCTCGGCCAGGAGGAGCGCCTGTTCGAGCATAAGCGGGCGGCGGCCAGCGCCTTCATCCGCGCCAACAACCTCAACCGGATCGTCTATTCCGGCGGTTCCAGGGCCCGGCTCGGCATCATCACCGTGGGCAAGAGCTATCTCGACGTGCATCAGGCGCTGGACGATCTCGGCATCGACGAGAAGCGCGCCAATGAGCTGGGCGTGCGGCTGTTCAAGGTGGGCTGCCCCTGGCCGCTCGACCTCGAGCACGTCGCCGATTTCGTACGCGGGCTGGAAACGGTCATCGTGGTGGAGGAAAAGCGCTCGCTGATCGAGATGCAGCTGCGCGAGAAGCTCTACGGCACGGCCAACCAGCCGATGATCGTGGGCAAGAAGGACGAGCGCGGCGGCTGGCTGTTTCCGGCCAAGGGCGTGCTCGACCCCAACGACATCGCCATTGCGCTCGGCGAGCGCATATTGAAGGTGATCGGCCCGTCGGGGGAGATCGCTGCCCACGTCAGCCGGTTGCGCCAGTTCCAGGCGATGCTGGCCGACACCAAGGATGTCGGCTCGCGCACGCCGTTTTTCTGTTCGGGCTGCCCGCACAATTCCTCGACCAAGGTGCCGGAGGGCTCGATCGCGGCGGCCGGCATCGGCTGCCATTTCATGGCGCTGTGGATGGACCGCTCGACGGTAGGCTTCACCGCCATGGGCGGCGAGGGCGCGCAGTGGGTCGGCCAGGCGCCTTTCTCCAAGCGCGACCACATCTTCCAGAATCTCGGCGACGGCACCTACAACCACTCGGGCACGCTGGCGATCCGCTTCGCGCTCGTCTCGGGCGCCAACATCACCTACAAGATCCTCTATAACGATGCCGTAGCCATGACCGGCGGCCAGCCGCATGAGGGCGGGCTGACCGTCGACATGATCGCCCGGCAGGTGCGCGCCGAGGGTATCGACCGTATCGCCGTGGTAACCGACGAGCCGGGAAAATATGCCGGCCGCGTCGAGTTTCCGGCCGGCGCGACCATCCATCACCGTGACGATCTCGACCGGGTGCAGCGCGAGCTGCGCGAGGTCAAGGGCGTGTCGGTGCTGCTCTACGACCAGACCTGCGCGGCCGAGAAGCGCCGCCGCCGCAAGCGCGGCACGTTTCCCGATCCGGACAAGCGCGTCGTCATCAACGAGTTGGTCTGCGAGGGATGCGGCGACTGCGGCGTGCAGTCGAACTGCGTGTCGATCCAGCCGGTGGAGACCGAGTTCGGCCGCAAGCGAAAAATCGACCAGTCGAGCTGCAACAAGGACTTTTCCTGCGTCAACGGCTTTTGTCCGTCCTTCGTGACGGTGCATGGCGCCAAGATCCGCAAGGCCGAGGGCCTCGCCGGCAAGTCCGATCCACTGGCCGGCGTTCCGGAGCCAAAGCTGTTCCCGCTCGGAAACGGCTGGTCGTCGATCATCGACGGCGTCGGTGGCACCGGCGTGGTGACAGTCGGCGCGATCCTCGGCATGGCCTCGCATCTGGAAGGCAAGGGCTGCGGCATGATCGACATGGCGGGGCTTGCCCAGAAGGGCGGCTCGGTCTTCACCCATGTGCGCATCGCCGAAACGCCGGAGGAGATCCATGCCATCCGCGTCTCGGCCGGCAAGGCCGATCTGATCCTGGGCTGCGACCTCGTCGTCTCCGGTGCCAAGAAGGTGCTGGCGGCGGTGCGCGAGGGGCACACGGTCTTCGTCGCCAACACCGCCGAGGTGATGCCGGGCGAATTCACCCGCGCGGCGGATTTTTCGTTGCCGACCGAGCGGCTGAAGAAGGCGATCCGCGATGCGGCGGGCGAGGCGCATGCGCATTTCTTCGACGCCACACGCGCGGCCACCGCGCTGTTCGGCAACTCGCTTGGCGCCAACATGTTCCTGCTCGGCTTTGCCTATCAGAATGGCGGCCTGCCGCTTCCGGCGGAGGCGATAGAAAAGGCCATCGAGCTCAACGGCCAGGCGGTGGCGATGAACGTGGCCGCCTTCCGCTGGGGCCGGCGGGCGGCGCATGAACCGGAATTCGTGCGCGGGCTGGTGGCCCAGCCTGGCCGCGCGGCAGGCGCGGTCGAGCCGGCGCGGACACTGGACGAGATCGTCGCGCGGCGGGTGGAATTCCTCACCGCCTACCAGAACGCGGACTATGCCAAGCGCTACCGCGACCGCATCGAGGCGCTGCGGGCGGCCGAGGCGAAGGCGTCACCCGGCTCCACCGCCGTTACCGAGGCGGCGGCGAGGAATTTGTTCAAACTGATGGCGATCAAGGACGAATACGAAGTCGCGCGGCTCTACACAGACGGCTCCTTCACGCGGCAGCTTGCTGCACAGTTCCAGAGCTACGACCGGCTGGAGTTCCATCTGGCGCCCCCGATCCTCGGTCGCAGCGATGCGGGCGGCAAGCCGCGCAAGTCGAGCTTCGGGGCCTGGATGATGACCGGGTTCCGAGCGCTTGCGGCTCTCAAAGGCCTGCGCGGCACCGCTTTCGATGTTTTCGGCTACACCACCGAGCGGCGCATGGAGCGCGAATTGCTGGCGCAGTATGAGAGCGACCTGGACCTGATCCGCAGCTCGCTGAACGCCGGCAGGATCGAGGCGGCGGCCGCACTCGCCTCGGTGCCGGCGCTGGTCCGCGGTTACGGCCACGTCAGGCAGGCGAGCGCGGCCAAGGCGGCCGGTGAGAGGGCGCGGCTGCTCGAGCGGCTGTCAGGGCAGCCGGCCCGGGCGCTGCAGGCGGCGGAATAGCGGAAACGGATTGTTTACCAAAGCCGCAACATCCATCGTCTCCGTCTTCGAGGTTTGGTTGATGCCAGGGCGCGTTGCGGTCACTCTAAGCCTTTCTTAAGGCGAATCTGGCAGTGCTGGGGTCCCAAAATGGGAACCAGAAGTGACTGCGAGCAAAAAAGAGCTTCCGGACGACATTTATATCCCGTTTGTGGAAACCCTTTTTCGCGACGGTTTCACACTTGCCATTGGCATCACCGCCCAGATGGCGCTTATCACGCTCGCCTGGGCCAAAACCGGAAACGTCGCCTTCCTGGCGGTCGTGCTCGTCCTTCTGATCGTCGGCTTGCTGCGCGTCGGGAGCATGCGCAAATTCGCGAAGCTCCCTGCGATCACGACGCGGGCGGAGGCCCGCAGGCACGAGAACCGCTACATCTTCTATGGCGCGATGCACGGCGCCGCCTTGGGCACGTTCTGCCTGGTTGCCATCTACACCGCCCAGGACGGCTTTGCCGAGATTGCAGCGGTATGCATCTCGCTGGCCACCGCGACCGGCATCGCCGGCCGAAATTATGGCTCGCCACGCATGGTGATCATCCTGATCATCACGCTGACCTGCCCGATGTCGCTCGGCTTCATCCTGCGCGGCGACTTCTACCACGTGCTGCTCGGGCTACTTTCCGCGCCCTTCCTGCTGGCGATCCACAGATATGCCGACACCGTTCGGGACGTCCTGTTCACGGCGCTGTCGGCCGAGAAGCGGGCCAATCGCATTGCCGGGCGCTTCAACCGCGCGCTGAACACCATGTCGCACGGCCTGGTCATGCTTGGGCCCAACGGCAAGGTGGTGGTCGCCAATGCCGAGGCCGCGCATCTGATGTTGCTCAAGTCTCCCGATGCATTGCTAGGGCGTTCGGTCCGTTCGCTGCTCAAGCGCGGCGTGGCTGGCGGCCTGCTGTCGCCGAAGGACTGCCGCTATGTCGAGGGCCAGCTGACCCGGGCGCTGCATGAGGGGCGGGACCGCAAGGTCCTCGTTTCCCTGACGAACGGCCAGCACTACGAGTTCTCGGCGCGCGCCGGCAATCAGGAACTCGGTGTCATCACCTTCGAGGATGTCACGCAGCGCGTCGAGGCCGAGGAGAAAATCCGCTCCATGGCTCGTTACGACAACCTGACGGGTCTGCCGAACCGGGCCTATTTCCACGAGATCGTGGGCGAGTGCATGGCCTCGGGCGACCGCGAGCGCCTATGCGCGCTGGCGGTTCTCGACCTCGACGACTTCAAGAGCGTGAACGACACGCTCGGGCACCCGGTCGGCGACGGTCTGATTTACGCGGCGGCGGAACGGCTGGGCAATCTCGTCAACGAGGACGTGAAGGTCAGTCGCTTCGGCGGCGACGAGTTCATGATCTTCTTCAATCGCGTCGAGGACGAGAGCCATCTGGCCGGAATGCTGGACGCGATCTTTGCCATCCTCCAGGGCGATGTCGATGTCGCGGGTCACGTGCTGCGCCTCCAGGCCAGCGGCGGTGCGGTGCTGTCGCGGGTGAGGGACAGCGACGCCGACGCCATGATCGTCAAGGCGGACCTTGCGATGTACAAGGCCAAGGAGCTCGGCAAGAACGGCTGGCGCCTGTTCGAATCGGCCATGGACGCGGCTTTCCGCGACAAGCAGTTGCTGAAAGCCGATCTCCGCAGCGCTGTCGAGGCAAAGCGCCTGCGCGTGGTCTTTCAACCGATCGTCGCGATCGAGACGATGCGGATCGCAAGCTGCGAGGCCCTGTGCCGGTGGGATCACCCCGAACTTGGCGCAATCTCGCCGGCGATCTTCATCCCCCTGGCGGAAGAGATGGGCATCATCTCGGAAATCAGCACCTTCATGCTGCATGCTGCATGTGGCGAATGCGCCAAATGGCCTTCACCGATCGGCGTGTCGGTCAATCTTTCGGCCAAGGATTTCCGCCGCCGCGATGTGGTCGACAAGGTGCGCGACGCGCTTGCCCATTCGGGGCTCGCTCCGTGGCGGCTCGAGATCGAGGTGACGGAGACCGCGCTGCTCGACGACAAGTCGCAGACGCGCCAGTACATCGAAGAGATCAAGCAACTGGGCGTGCGCATCGCGCTCGACGATTTCGGCACGGGCTATTCCAGCCTCAGCTATCTGCACAAGCTGCCGCTCGACAAGGTCAAGATCGACCGGAGCTTCCTGATGGACGTCACCCAGAATTCCCATTCCCTTCATTTGCTCAAGGGCATCGTGAATCTCTCGCGGCCGCTGGGGCTCGCGGTGACGGTCGAGGGCGTCGAGACATATGAGCAGCTCAAGATCCTGTCGCTGGAGGTCAAGCCGGACCTGGTCCAAGGCTTCCTCTTCGGATCGGCGCTCAGCGCCTCCGGCATCGAGACGATGTCGAACACCGTGTGGCCTTTCGCCGAGGAGATGAGGGTGGCCAAGCGCTGATCGACCTGCCTGGTGATTCTCGACTCTGCCCAGGATTGAGGTTATAGAGGCCGAATTGCCGGCAGAAACTTCAAAATCTAACAAAATTATTTTTAGTTAAGGTTAATGCAAAGTAAATAAAGCACTTACTGTTTAAGCCTTTACAGGCACACGCCATTCGCTACCCTTCCGGCGGGTTCGAGTGCGGGGGCAGACATGGGTGTTCATCAGATGCCGATCGGCAGAAGTGCCGGTGAGGGCGGCGCAGACGCGCCGGAAGTCTCGAGTTTCGCGCAGAAGGTGCTGGAACTCCTGGACCGCACCGAATACCGCCGATGCGACAGGGGCGAAGACGTCGAGGACATCTACCGCCTGCGATACAAGGCTTATCGCACCAACGATATCGTTCCCGACATGGAGAATCAGTCGATCAGCGACGAGCTCGACGAGACGCCGAATGTCTACCGTTTCGGCATCTACATCGACCAGCGCCTCGTCAGCACGATGCGCATTCACCACGTTACCCAGGAGACGCCCTTCTCGCCTTCGGTGAAGGCGTTCGGCGATGTCGTCCTGCCGCTGCTGGCAAAGGGCGACACCTTCATCTGCCCCAGCCGGTTTGCCTCCGACCCCGAATGGACCCGCGTATATCCGCAACTGGCCTACGTGACGCTGCGGCTGGCGGGAATGGCCTGCTATTATTTCGAGACGCCCTATGGTCTTTCGACCGTGCGGGAGGACCATGCGGGTTTCTACAAGCGGGTCTACTATTCGGAGCAGATCAGCGAGCCGCGGGGCTATCCGGGCGTTTTCAGCAAGGTCGTGCTGTACCGGACCAACGCCTACCTCAATCGCGAGCGCTATTACGCGCGGTTCCCGTTCTTCCGCTCCACGCCGCTCGAGCAGCGGCTGCTCTTCGCCCGGCCCGAAGGGGGTGAACTGGCGCCGCTGACGGTCCTGCCCACAGCAAAATATTACAGCGACGCGGCATGAGCGCCGGCGCGGGGCGCCGCGCCGCGATGAACCTTTCCGGTCCTTTGCCGTTCTGATTTCGGCTGGAGGTCATCGCAGGCAATGCGACGACAACCGGCGGGGGGCGAAGACGCCCTCTTGGCGTCGTCCAGAAAAAGGAAGCCGACATGACCGTCTCGACGATCACCCTGGCGCCGCTCATCGCCCTGATCGCCGGCGTGCTCATCCTCGTGATGCCGCGCCTGCTCAATTACATCGTCGCTATCTATCTCATTGTCGTGGGCCTGCTCGGCCTGTTTCCGCATCTGGCCGGCTAGGCTGCCCCGAGGCGCGGCGCCCGGCTGAGCGCGAGGCGACTCAGCGGGCGCATTGCCGTCGTGCGCTGGCGATTCCCTGCTGGCGCGAAATATGCTAGGAAAGATATCGGCCTGATAGCGCACGCACGCTGGTCCGATGCCGCGCTTATCCGCGGCAGCGACATCACGGCCATTGCCCTTCCCGCCGCTTTTCGCTATGTGCGCAGGAAATCTTTTCGGAGGGCTTTTTGATGGCAGACCATTCCCCGACCGGCCCGGTCGAAACCGGTGCTCAGATGGACTATCGCGAGCATGAGCGCACCTATTCCGGCTTCCTGATGCTTGCGAAGTACGGCACGCTCGTTTGCATCGCGATTCTCATCGCGATGGCGTTCGGGTTCTTCACCACCGCCGGCTTCTTCTCCGCGACTGTTCTGTTTATCATCATCTGTGCCGTTGGCGGGTTCGTCCTCCGCTAATCGGAACAGACTTTCGTCTTGAGGCGCTGGGCCCGGCGCCGTGGCGGGCCGCGCCTGTGGTGTTTTAGCCGAGGGGGGCCGCGCCGTGACGCAGACGATCTTTGTTCCGAAGGAACTCGATCCTTCCGAGCCGCGCGTTGCGGCATCTCCAGAAACGGTGAAACGACTGACTGGCCTTGGCTTCGACGTGATCGTCGAAGCCGGCGCCGGCTTGGACTCGCGCATCACCGACGCTGATTACACCACTGCCGGTGCAAAAATCGGCAAGGTCGCCGACGCGGCCAAGGCCGACGTGGTGCTGAAGGTGCGGCGCCCGACCGATGCCGAGCTCAAGGGCTACAAGTCCGGCGCGGCGGTCATCGCCATCATGGATCCCTATGGCAACGACGCGGCGGTCGCCGCGATGGCCAAGGCCGGCATCACCGCCTTCTCCATGGAATTCATGCCGCGCATCACCCGTGCGCAGGTGATGGACGTGCTGTCCTCGCAGGCAAACCTAGCCGGCTACCAAGCGGTGATCGACGCGGCCGCAGAATATGACCGGGCGCTGCCGATGATGATGACGGCGGCCGGCACCGTGCCGGCGGCGAAAGTGTTCATCATGGGCGTCGGCGTTGCAGGCCTGCAGGCGATCGCCACGGCGCGCCGGCTCGGCGCGGTCGTCACCGCCACCGACGTTCGCCCCGCCGCCAAGGAGCAGGTCGCGTCGCTAGGTGCGAAATTCCTCGCCGTCGAGGACGAGGAGTTCAAGGCGGCCGAGACGGCGGGCGGTTACGCCAAGGAAATGTCCAAGGAATACCAGGCCAAGCAGGCGGCTCTGACCGCCGAGCACATCGCCAAGCAGGACATCGTCATCACCACGGCGCTGATCCCCGGCCGGCCGGCGCCGAAGCTGGTGTCGGCGGCGATGGTCGCTTCGATGAAGCCGGGCTCGGTACTGGTCGATCTCGCCGTCGAGCGCGGCGGCAATGTCGAGGGCGCCGTGCCGGGCAAGATCGTGACCACCGAAAATGGGGTCAAGATCGTCGGCCATCTCAACGTGCCGGGCCGCGTCGCGGCGTCGGCTTCGCTCCTCTACGCCAAGAACCTTTTTGCCTTCCTCGAGACCATGGTCGACAAGACGACCAAGCAGGTCGCGATCAACCGCGACGACGAGCTGGTCAAGGCGACCATGCTGACCGACGCCGGCAAGGTCGTGCACCCGGCATTCGCCAATGTCGTCGTGGCCGAGGCTGCGGAGAAGGCTGAGCCGGCAAAGCTTAAGGTCGCCAAACCGGTCGCTGCCAAGAAACCGGCAGCTGCCAGAAAGCCTGCGGTCAAGAAGTCCAAGGGGGATGCGTGATGGACAAGACCTCTCTCGAACAGGCGCTCGACCAGCTCGACCAGGCGGTTGCGGCGGTGCGTCTCGGCGTTCAGGAACTGGCGCATGCACAGGGCGCGGCGGAAGCCGCGGGTGCTGCCGCTCATGCGGCCTCCGGCGGGGCGATCGACCCGTTCGTGTTCCGCTTCGCCATCTTCGTCTTGGCAATCTTCGTCGGCTACTACGTGGTGTGGTCGGTGACGCCAGCCCTGCACACGCCGCTGATGGCGGTGACCAACGCGATCTCCTCGGTGATCGTGGTCGGCTCGCTTCTGGCGGTAGGCATCGCGGCCTCGGGGCTGGCCACCGGCTTCGGCTTCGTCGCTTTGATGCTGGTTTCGGTCAACATCTTCGGCGGTTTCCTCGTCACCCAGCGCATGCTGGCCATGTACAAGAAGAAGGAAAAGTGAGCCGGCCATGAACGCGAACCTCGCTTCCTTCCTCTATCTCGTTTCCGGCATCCTGTTCATCCTGGCGCTACGCGGCCTGTCGCATCCGACGACGAGCCGCCAGGGCAACATATACGGCATGATCGGCATGGCCATCGCCATCGCCACCACGCTGGCGCTGGCCAAGCCGACCGTCGGCAGCTTCGGTCTGATCCTGCTGGGGCTGGTCATCGGCGGCACCGCCGGCGCGGTGGTAGCCAAGCGTATCGCCATGACCGCGATGCCACAGCTGGTCGCGGCCTTCCACAGCCTCGTCGGCTTCGCCGCCGTGATGGTGGCGGCAGCCGCGATGTATGCGCCCGAGAGCTTCGGCATCGGGGCGGTCGGCGCGATTCACGGCCAGGCGCTGGTCGAGATGAGCCTCGGTGTGGCGATCGGTGCCATCACCTTCACCGGCTCTGTCATTGCTTTCCTGAAGCTCGACGGTCGCATGTCGGGCAAGCCGATCATGCTGCCGGGACGCCATGCAATCAACTCGGCCCTCGGCATCGCGCTGGTGGTGTTGATCGTGCTGCTGGTCGCCACGCAGAGCCATTTCGTGTTCTGGCTGATCGTTCTGCTGTCGCTGGCGTTGGGCGTGCTGCTCATCATCCCGATCGGCGGCGCCGACATGCCGGTGGTGGTGTCGATGCTCAACTCCTATTCTGGCTGGGCGGCGGCCGCACTCGGCTTCACGCTGGGCAATCTGGCGCTGATCATCACCGGCGCGCTGGTCGGCTCGTCGGGCGCGATCCTGTCCTACATCATGTGCAAGGGCATGAACCGCTCCTTCATCTCGGTCATCCTTGGCGGCTTCGGCGGCGAGACTGCCGCAGCCGTGCATGACGGCGTCGAGCGCACGGTCAAGCAGGGCTCGGCCGACGACGCGGCCTATCTGATGATGAACGCCCAGAAGGTCATCATCGTGCCGGGTTACGGCATGGCGGTGGCGCAGGCGCAGCACGCCTTGCGCGAGATGGCCGACAAGCTGAAGGCCAACGGCGTCGAGGTGAAATACGCGATCCACCCGGTCGCCGGCCGCATGCCGGGCCACATGAACGTGCTGCTCGCCGAGGCCAACGTGCCTTACGACGAGGTGTTCGAGCTGGAGGACATCAACTCCGAGTTCGCGCAGGCCGACGTGGCCTATGTCATCGGCGCCAACGACGTCACCAACCCGTCTGCGCGCGACGACAAGAACTCGCCGATCTACGGCATGCCGATCCTCGACGTCGACAAGGCGCGCACCTGCCTGTTCGTCAAGCGCTCGCTCGGCTCCGGCTATGCCGGCATCGACAACACGCTGTTTTACAAGGACGGCACCATGATGCTGCTGGGCGACGCCAAGAAGATGACCGAGGAAATCGTCAAGGCGATGGATCACTAAGACCGGGCTAGATTGGGCCTAGGTTAGATTCTAATAAGGAGGGCCGGTTGTAACGGCCCTTTTTTATTGTGGTGCGAATCATGGCTTGCCCATTTTGTATATACATGATTGAAATTGGGTAAGCCGGCATTTCAGATCGGTATCAACGTGGAACGTGGGCCATGGGCTCAAGAGATGGGAAATCGGACATGAAACGGATTGTTGCAGCGGCAGCCGCATTCGGCTGCGTGATGGGCGTCACCTCGGCGCAGGCCGGCGAGACGCTTGACCGCGTTATGAAGAACAAGCTGCTTGTCGAGGTGACCGACCAGGCCTACCAGCCGTTCTCGTTCATGAACGACAAGGGCGAGATGGACGGCTTCGACATCGACGTGTCGAAGGAGTTCGCCAAGCGCCTGGGCGTCGACTACAAGGTCGAGACGCCGTCCTGGGCGATCATCACGGCCGGCAACTGGAAGGGCCGCTGGGACATCTGCATCTGCTCGATGACGCCGACCGCCGAGCGCGGCCAGGTGCTCGACTTCGTCAACGAGTATTATGCCGCTCCGGCCGTCATCGTGGTCAACGCCGACAACGAAGACATCAAGAGCGCCGCCGACCTGAGCGGCAAGAAGCTGGGTGCCGAAGCCGGCTCCACCTTCGAGAAGTACATCGAGAAGGAACTCGTGGTCGAGACGCCGGACGGGCAGTCGCAGAAAATCGAGTTCCCCTTCGAAAATGTCACCGCGACCCCCTACGACTCCGAGGACACCGCCTTCCAGGATCTCGCGCTGGGCACCGGCAAGCGTCTCGACGCCGTCGTCTCCGGCTACATGACGGCCAAGGAGCGCATCGACAATTCGGACGGCAAGTTCAAGATCGTGGACGGCACGCTGTTCCACGAGCCGATCTGGGTGGCTGCCGACAAGGGCGATCCGGAATGGAATGCCAAGATCAAGGAAATCTTCAAGGAGATGGAGGCCGACGGCACGCTGGCCAAGATTTCCGAGAAGTGGATCGGCAAAGACATCTCCAGCAAGCAGTAGCGGCGTGGCAAACGAGTCGATCGAGACGATCCAGGGCGGGGAGCTTTTCCCGCCCGAGGTCGTCGACAAGCGCGGCCGCTTCTTCCAGCTCAAGGTCGCCGGCGTATGGGTGGTGCTCTTTACGCTGTTCGTGCTGTTCTTCCTGAGCTTCGGCCTCGACTTCCCCTTCATCGTCGACAAATTCCCGATGATGGCCGGCCTGCGGCTCACGAAGGACGGGTTCATCCAGGGAGCGGCGCTCACGCTGTTCGTGTGCTTCTTCGGCATTACCGCGTCGATCGTGCTCGGCCTGCTTTCGGCCCTCGCGCGGCTTTCCAACAATGCCGTGTTCTATGGCCTGTCGACCTTCTACACTTCATTCTTCCGCGGCACGCCGCTCCTGGTGCAGATCTTCCTGATCTATCTCGGCCTGCCGCAGATCGGCCCGGTGCCCAATGCGGTGCCCTCGGGCATCATCGCGCTGTCGCTGAACTACGGCGCCTATCTCAGCGAGATCTTCCGCTCCGGCATTCTCTCGGTCCCGGCGGGACAGCATGAGGCGGGGGCCTCCCTTGGTTTGCACCGCATCCAGATCATGTGGAAGATCGTGCTGCCGCAGGCCATGCGCATCGTGATCCCGCCCACGGGATCGCAGTTCATCGCCATGCTGAAGGACTCCTCCCTCATCTCGGTGATGGGCGTGTGGGAGATCATGTTCCTGGCCCAGAGCTTCGGGCGCGCCAGCTATCGCTACATCGAGATGCTGACGACCGCCGCGGCGATCTACTGGTTCCTCTCGTTCCTGTTCGAGATGGTCCAGGCCCGGCTCGAGGCCCATTACGGCAAGGGCTACAAGCGCTAGCCGACCCCTTGCCCGCCGGTCATGCGACGGCGGGCTTGTGGCCGGCGGCCATCAGGCGCAGCGCAGCCGCGACGCCGAGCAGGGCCAGTGGCACATAGGCCAGGAACAGCCAGATCGCGACGCTGCGGGCGGTTTCGCCCGACAGCTCCTGCGCGAAGCCGGCTGCGTTGGCAACGATGCCACAGGAGGCCGCACCCACCGCATAGCCCATGCGCTGCATGGTCGGCACCGCCGAGGAAGCGATGGTGCTTTCGGCCGGGCTCGCACCGGCGACGATCAGGCGCGTGACGAAGGGCCAGGCCATGCCGAAGCCGCCGCCCTGCAGCAGGGCGCACAGCAGGATCAGCGGGATGGAGCCCGCCGGCACCGTATAGGCGAAGCCGGCGATGCCGGTGGCGATCATGGCGGCGCCGCCGATGATGATCAGCTTCTCGCGATGAGGCGGCGCGTTGGCGACCGCGATCGACAGGATCGACCAGGCAATGGATTCTGCGGCTATGATATAGCCCGCCGTCAGCAGCGAGATGCCGTGCAGGCTGGTGAGCAGCAGCGGCCCGTAGACGGTGAAGGAGCAGGTAGCGACCGAGAACGCCGCGACCATGATCATGCCGTTGCCGACCGGCGTGCGGCGATCGAAGGGACGCGAGGGAAACAGCCGCGACCGGGGCTTCCGGGCGTCGAGCGCGAAGAACAGGCCGAGCCCAGCCAGGCCCAGCACCAGCAGCACGGACGAGCGCAGGATCTCGATACGTATGCCGGCCAGCGCGATCAGGACGACACTAATTGCGAGGGTCCCAAGCGCCGTAACGGGGAAGCGCGGCAGAGTACCGGGTGCCGCCTGGCGTTGCGTCGCCGCCGGGCCGCGCAGCACCGCGAAGCACGCCAGCGCCATGGCGCCGCCGCCGAAGAAGAACAGGCCGAAGGCCGATCGCCACGAGAAGAACTCGGCGATCAGCGCGCCCAGCAGCGGGCCGCTGAAGGCCGCCACGCCCCAGATTGCCGACATGATGCCGAAGAGCTGCGGCCAGATGTTGCGCGGAAACAGGCGCTCGACCGAGACGAAGGCCAGCGCCACCAGCGCGCCGCCGCCGAGCCCCTCGACCAGTCGTCCGGCGAGGAAGAGCGGCATCGAAGGCGCGGCCGCGCAGATGGCGGCACCCGTGGCATACAAGAGCGCGGCCACCACCATGTTGCTGCGCAGCGGCACATAGGTGACCAGCCGGCCGGCCGTCGCACCCGCCACGATGGCGCCGATCTCGTAGATCGCCAGCGACCAACCGACGAGTTCGACGCCGGAGAGCTCGCCGACCATGGCCGGCATGACGGTCGCCACCATGGTCTCGTTGGTGGCGTGCAGCAGGATGCCGAGGGAGATGAAGATGAAGCGGGCGAGGTCGCCGCTGGCCCACAATGCGCGCCAGTCGACCCGGTTGGACTCGATGCTCATGAATGCCCTTCCGAGGCTTGCTGGATGCGGTAGGCGCAGCGGCGCGCGCCCTCAAGGATGTGGTCGACCCGCTCGATGCTGACGGCCTCGCCGAGAACCTGTCGGAACAGGGTCAGCTCGGAGCGGCAGAAATTGCGGCAGCTGCTGGCCGCCGCGCAGATCGGGCAGTGGTTTTCGGAAAGCAGCCAAGCGCCGTCGGGCAATTGCTCGGCCTCTGCGAGGTAACCTTCATGGGAGCGGATTTCGGCCAGCGCCACCACGCGCTCGCCCAGCCCGTCAAGCCCTGCAAGGGCTGCATCGTACCGGCGCAGCATTTGCCGCTCGCGGTCGCCTATCAGGCGGTCCAGCCCATCCGTTCCGAAGAGCGTGCGAATGGAATCGAGCATCTCGACCGTCAGCACAGCATGGCTGTCGGGAAAGCGCTTTTGCGCAAGGTCGGTCAGGCGCCAGTAGCGCTCCGGCCGGCCGACGCGGCCGGTGCGGTCCTCGTAGGTGACGAGGCCGTTTTCGAGCAGGTTGTTGAGATGCTTGCGCGCACCCGGCGCGGTGATCTCGAGGTGGAAAGCGATGGTCGCCGTTGTCTGGTCACCGCGGAACTTGAGGAACCGCAGGATGCGGTCGTCACTTGGTGCGTTGTCCGGCATAAGGCCCTGCCTAATTAAGGAACCAAAAGGTTTTTAAATCGAGCAAAGCCGGACGGCAATCCTCCCAGGCTCCTGGATCAAGCGATCCGACGCCTCTGGCGCAGGGGAGGGAATGGAATGCGGCCGGCAGGGCGATTGCCGGCCGCATGCGGCGGAATTCCAGGCTACTGCATGCTGACCAGTTGCAGTTTGGAGGCCGTGACCGCGGCGTTGATGCCACTCTGCGCCTGCAAGCTGAGCGGTTGCAGGGCAAAGGTATTCCAGAGCCCTCCGACCAGCAGATTGGCGCCCCCGCCGATGCCGGTGGACGCTTCAGCAGTGGCGCCGACATAGTAGCCGGCCAGCCGGCCGGGCAGGTAGGCGTCCCATGTCGGGGCGATGACGCACCATATAAGCGCGCCCTGATCAGTCATGCCGACGTCGATGCCGAGCTTGTCGATGCGGCCCTGGTAGGTCTCAATGGGCAAGCTGCCGTCGAAGCTCTGGAAGGTACAGATCAGGTTCTTGCTCGAGCCGATGATGAAGCTCGCGCCGCCGCCGATAGCACAACGGAGCGTGCCGACCCTGAAGCCGTTTGCATGTGCCGGTGTGGTGAAGGTCGGAACAGCCATGGTGGCGGCCAGCATCGCTGCCGCGATAAGAGGGGTATTCATCGAGTTGATCCCTTCGCTTGCAAAAATCTATAAAGGCGAAAACCCGGCAAATAGCGCCGATGGGGGATAACCCGGCGAAGGCGTGCAAAGTTCCCGCTCGAAGGGAGCGGATGTAAAAATCGGCCCACAACGAAAGCGCCCGGCAGCAGGGCTACCGGGCGCGTTTGCGATATGGATTCGGAAGGTGGGCTTCAGGCGCGTGTGCGCGAAAGGCCCTCGGCGGCCGGCTTGTAGTTCGGGTCGAGCCTGATGGCCTGGGAGTAGGAGCGGGCGGCCTTCGCCTTCTCGCCGCGACGCTCGTAGATGAGTCCCTGGTTGGCCCAGCTTTCGGCAATGTTGCCGTCGAGCCTGATAGCCATGTTGAAATCGGCGAAGGCGTTGTCCTCGTCATTGGTGGCGAGGTAGGAGAGGCCGCGGCCGTTATACGGCTCGGCAGCGTCCGGCGCGAGCGAGATCGCCTTCGAGAAATCCTCGATGGCATAGGCGTGCTGGCCCTGAAGCTGGTAGATCAGGCCGCGATTGTGGTAGGCGCGCGGGTCGGTGGTGTCGAGCTGGATGGCCCGCTGGAAATCGTTGAAGGCTTCCTGCGTCCGGCCGGCCTTGCGGTAGAGATTGCCGCGGCCGATATAGGCGGCGTCATAGTTCGAATTGAGCTGGATGGCCTTGTTGTAGTCGCCAAGAGCCGCATTCTGGTCGCCGAGCGAACGATAGATCAGGGCGCGATTGGCGTAGGCCTGATAGAAGTTGGGGCGAAGCTGGATGGCGGTGTCGAAGTCCTTCAGCGCGTCGCGATACTTGCCGCCGCGACCATAGGCCGAGCCGCGCACGTTGTAGGCTTCCGGGTCCTGCGGGTTGCGCGCGATGACCGACGACAGCGACGAGATGTTTTCGCTCGAGCCCTGCGCAGTGTCGATGCTGCTGATCTCTCCCACCGGGCCAGACTGGCAGGCGGCAAGCGCCAGGCCGGAAAGCACCGTCGCGATCAGGGCTGGGCCGCGCCACGAGATTTTGCGGTCGCCGATCACTACTTCCATCGCGTTATTCCCCATCCGAGCCGCCGGGACTTTCGGTTGCTCCCCGCGGCAACATAGAGCTCATATGTCAATTAAAACAAAAAGGTGGCGGTGACCGCGAGTCACCCCACCTTTCGCTATCCTTGGAAAAGGACGAAAACTTGGCGAGATCAACGCGCCGGGCGAGCTGCGGCAGCCGGGCGCGGCGTCATCGGCAGCAGGCCTTCGCGCTGGGCGCGCTTGCGAGCCAGCTTGCGGGCGCGGCGGACGGCTTCAGCCTTCTCGCGGGCGCGCTTTTCCGAAGGCTTCTCGTAGTGGCCGCGCATCTTCATTTCACGGAAGATGCCTTCACGCTGCATCTTTTTCTTGAGCGCGCGAAGCGCCTGATCAACGTTGTTGTCGCGGACGAGTACCTGCACGGGCGATCCTGTCTTTCGTTTGATTCAAAAAAGCGGGGCGAACGACGACTGCTTTCGCAGCGGTCACCACCGCGAATTGGGGCGGCTGATAGCAGAATCAAGGGGGCGTGTCGAGAGGGGATCGAGCAAAAGCCGGCAAAGCCTGCCCGAAAAGCATGCGGACGGTGGAAAAATCACAAGCGCTCCCACTATGGGCGTGCCGGCGGCGAGGTCAACTGCAAATTCTCGCCCGGGCAGCCGGAACGGGCGAGACTGATTCCATCGCAGGCGCGCGCGCAAAGCGGCAATTGCCGTCGCAAACAGCGCAAAGCTGGCATGGCCTTTTCGCTAGTGGTACACGTCGCCTCTGAATCAGGGACGATCCCATCCGGCATTCATGAGACTCAAGCCCATGCGGAAATATTCTGTATTTGCCATCGCGCGCGAAGCCATGCGCGGCCACAAGGGCTGGGAGGAGCAATGGTCCTCGCCCGAGCCGAAGGCCGAATACGACGTCATCATCATCGGCGCGGGCGGCCACGGCCTTGCCACCGCCTATTACCTCGCCAAGGAGCACGGCATCACCAACGTGGCGGTGCTGGAAAAGGGCTGGCTGGGCGGCGGCAACACTGGCCGCAACACCACCATCATCCGCTCCAACTATCTCTATGACGAGTCGGCCGGCATCTACGACCATGCCGTGAAGCTTTGGGACGGGCTCAGCCAGGACCTCAACTACAACGTCATGTACTCGGCGCGCGGCGTGATGATGCTGGCGCACAATGTGCACGACGTGCAGGTGCTCAAGCGCCATGTCCATGCCAACCGGTTGAACGGCGTCGACAACGAATATCTGACGCCGGAGCAGGCCAAGGAATTCTGCCCGCCGCTCAACATCTCCAAGGATGCCCGCTATCCGGTGATGGGCGCCACGCTGCAGCGGCGCGGCGGCACGGCGCGCCACGACGCGGTGGCCTGGGGCTATGCGCGCGGCGCCTCGGCACGCGGCGTCCACATCATCCAGAACTGCGAGGTCACCGGCATCAAGCGCGCGCCGAACGGCGCCGTCACCGGTGTCGAGACTTCGCGCGGCTTCATCGGCGCCAAGAAGATCGGCGTTGTGGCGGCCGGTCATTCCTCGGTGGTGATGGGCATGGCCGACGTGCGCATGCCGCTGGAAAGCTACCCGCTGCAGGCGCTGGTTTCGGAGCCGGTCAAGCCGGTGTTCCCCTGCGTGGTGATGTCCAACACGGTGCACGCCTATATCTCGCAGTCTGACAAGGGCGAGCTGGTCATCGGCGCCGGCACTGACCAGTACACTTCCTATTCGCAGACCGGCGGCCTCCACATCCTCAATCACACGCTCGACGCCATCTGCGAGATGTTCCCCGTCTTCACGCGCATGAAGATGCTGCGCTCGTGGGGCGGCATCGTCGACGTGACCCCCGATCGCTCGCCGATCCTGGCCAAGACCCCGGTGCAGGGGCTCTACGTCAATTGCGGCTGGGGCACCGGCGGCTTCAAGGCGACGCCGGGCTCGGGCCATGTGTTTGCCCACACCATCGCGCGCGACGAGCCGCACCCGATCAACGCGCCGTTCACGCTGGAGCGCTTCCGCACCGGCCGCCTGATCGACGAGGCGGCGGCTGCCGCCGTTGCTCACTAAAGGGGACAAAAATGCTTCTGATCCGCTGCCCCTATTGCGAGGAAGAGCGTCCGGAACTCGAGTTCCGCAACGCCGGCGAGGCGCATATCGCGCGCTCGACCAACATCGCAGAGCTGAGCGACGAGGACTTCGAGAAGTTCTTCTTCATCCGCTCCAATCCGAAGGGCATAACCTTCGAGCGCTGGCGCCATGCGCATGGCTGCGCGCGCTTCTTCAATGCGGTGCGCGACACCGTGACCGACAAGTTCGTCATGACCTACAAGGCCGGCGAGGCGAAGCCGGACCTCGCCAAGGTCATGAAAAGCGACGCGCCGGCGGTTGAGGCCGTGCAGGACGACGCCCAGGAAGACAAAGCCAAGAAGCCGGCGGCGAAGAAAGCCACCGCAAAGAAGGGAGACGCGTGATGGCCGCCACGCACCGCATTGCAGGCCGGGGCCGGTTGACGCCGGCAAGAACGCTGCGTTTCACCTTCGATGGTCAGCACCTCTCGGGCGTTGCCGGGGACACGCTGGCCTCGGCCCTGCTTGCCAACGGCATCCATCTCGTCGGCCGCTCGTTCAAGTATCACCGCCCGCGCGGCATCCTCTCGGCCGGCGCCGAGGAGCCGAACGCGCTGGTCGGCATCGAGCGCGACGCCACCCGCAAGACGCCGAACGTGCGCGCCACGGTGCAGGAGCTTTATGACGGGCTCAACGCCACCTCGCAGAATCGCTGGCCGTCGCTGTCCTTTGACGTCGGCGCGGTCAACGACCTTGCCTCGCCGATGTTCTCGGCCGGCTTCTACTACAAGACCTTCATGTGGCCGAAGGCGGCCTGGAAGAGTTTTTATGAGCCGAAGATCCGCGCCGCGGCCGGCCTTGGCGTGGCGCCTGATCAGCCCGATTCCGACCACTACTCCTCGCGCTTCGAGCATTGCGAGGTGCTGGTGCTGGGCGGCGGTGCGGCCGGCATCGCGGCGGCCCTTGCGGCGGCCGAGACCGGCGTGCGCGTCATCCTGGCCGACGAACAGGCCGAATTCGGCGGAAGCTTGCGCTTCGAGGCCGGCGCGGCGATCGACGGCACCGACGGCTGGAGCTGGGCGCAGGCTGCGGTGGCGAAGCTGGCGGCCATGGACAATGTGCGCCTGCTGTCGCGCACGACCGCCTTCGGCTATTACGCACAGAACTTCGTCGGCCTTGTCGAGCGCGTGACCGACCATCTGGCAACTCCCGAACGCGACCTGCCGCGCGAGCGGCTGTGGCAGGTGCGCGCCAAGCGCGTGGTGCTGGCCACCGGCGCCATCGAGCGGCACATGGTGTTTGCCGACAACGACCGGCCGGGTGTGATGCTGGCTTCGGCCGCGCGCACCTATCTCAACCACTACGGCGTTGCGGTGGGCAAGAATGTCGGCGTCTACACGGCCAACGACAGCGCCTATGCAGCCGCCCTCGACCTCAAGAAGGCGGGCGTGAACATCGCGGCCATCGTCGACCTGCGCGACAACCCCTCCGGCCCGCCGGTCGAGGAGGCGCGTGCGCTGGGCATCGAGATCAATCATGGCCGCGCGGTCATCCGCACCGGCGGCCGGTTGCGCGTGTCGTCCATGACCATCCAGCCCAAGAACGGCGGCGGCGAGCGCACCATTCCGGTCGACGCGCTTTTGATGTCGGCCGGCTGGACGCCTTCGGTGCATCTGTTCTCGCAGTCGCGCGGCAAGGTCGCCTTCGACGAGGAGACCAAGCGCTTCCTGCCTGGCACCTATGCTCAGGACTGCGTGTCGGTGGGTGCCTGCAACGGCACCGACGGGCTCGCGGCAAGCGTCGATGAAGCCTATGCGGCCGGCGCGAAGGCGGCGAGGGAAGCCGGCGGCAGCGGCCGGGGTTCCAAGCCCAAGGTCGAGGCGAGCGAGAGCTGGTCGCGCGGCATGCTGGGTGCAGGCCCCGGTGCCGGCCCGGACACCACCGTGAAAGCCTTCGTCGACTTCCAGAACGACGTCACCGCCAAGGACATTCGCCTGGCCGTGCGCGAGGGCATGCGCTCCATCGAGCACGTCAAGCGCTTCACCACCAACGGCATGGCGACCGACCAGGGCAAAACGTCCAACATGCACGGCCTGGCGATCGCCGCCGAGACGCTGGACAAGCCGATCCCGCAGGTGGGCCTCACCACCTTCCGCGCGCCCTATACGCCGGTGACCTTCGGCTCCATCGTCAACCACGGGCGCGGCGTGCTGTTCGACCCGACCCGCAAGACGCCGATGCATGGCTGGGCCGAGGCCCAAGGCGCGGTGTTCGAGGATGTCGGCCAGTGGAAGCGCGCCTGGTATTTCCCCATGGCCGGCGAGGACATGCACGCGGCGGTCAACCGCGAATGCGTGACCGTGCGCAAGTCGGCGGGCATGTTCGACGCCTCCACCCTCGGCAAGATCGAGGTGGTCGGCCCGGATGCCGCCAAGTTCATGGAGCTGCTCTACACCAATCCGTGGGAGAAGCTCGAAGTCGGCCGCTGCCGCTACGGCATCATGCTGCGCGAGGACGGCTTTATCTATGACGACGGCGTGGTGGGTCGACTGGCGGCTGACCGCTTCCATGTGACGACCACGACGGGCGGTGCCGCCCGCGTGATGAATCACATGGAGGACTATCTCCAGACCGAGTTCCCGCATCTCGACGTCTGGCTGACCTCAGTGTCCGAGCAGTGGGCGGTAATTGCGGTGCAGGGCCCGAACTCCCGTAAGATCATCGAGCCGCTGGTCGAGGGCATCGACCTGTCGGACGAGGCGATGCCGCATATGTCGGTGCGCGAAGGCAAGATCTGCGGCGTGCCGACCAGGCTGTTCCGCATGTCGTTTACCGGCGATCGCGGCTTCGAGGTCAACGTGCCGGCGGACTATGGCCGGGCGGTGTGGGAGGCGCTGTGGGCCGAAGGGCAGAAGCACGGCGCCTGCGCCTACGGCACCGAGGCCATGCACGTGCTGCGCGCCGAGAAGGGCTATATCATCGTCGGCCAGGACACTGACGGTACCGTCACCTGCAATGACGCCGGGCTCGACTGGGCGGTTGGCAAGAAGAAGACCGACTTCGTCGGTATTCGCGGCATGGCCCGTCCGGACCTTCTCGCCAAGGGCCGCAAGCAACTCGTCGGCCTCAAGACCAAGGATCCGAAGGTGGTGCTGGAGGAGGGCGCGCAGATCGTCGCCGACCCGAGGCAGCCGATCCCGATGAAGATGATCGGCCACGTCACCTCGAGCTACTGGTCGGAGAACTGCGGCCGTTCGATCGCACTCGCGCTGGTGGCCGGCGGACGCGACCGCATCGGCCAGACGCTTTACGTGCCGATGCCCGACCGAGTGATCGAGGTGGAAGTGACCGGCACCGTGTTCTTCGACGAGAAGGGAGAGCGCCTCAATGGCTAATGCTGCAACCACCACCGCGGCGCACGCGCCGGCACAGGCCGGCCGCGAATTCTCCGGAAAGGGCGTCAAGCTTGCGGTGCTGAAGCCTGCCGAGCGCATCTCGCTGCGCGCCCCGGTTCCTTCGATCGCGCCCCTTTCCAAGGCGCTCGGCCTGATACTGCCGAAAACGCCGAAAACCTCGGTCAGCAAGGACGGCCGCACCGCGCTGTGGCTCGGCCCGGACGAATGGCTGGTGATCGACGATGCCGGCGGCGACCTGCTCGCCGCCTGTGCCGGTGTCAAGCAACTGCATTCGGCGGTTGGCGTCTCGCACCGCAACGTCGGGATCTCGGTGACCGGGCCGTCGGCTGCGGCCTGCATCAATGCGGGCTGCCCGCAGGACCTGTCGCTGGCGGCGTTCCCGGTCGGGGCCTGCTCGCGCACCATTCTGGGCAAGGTCGAGATCGCGCTGCTGCGTACGGCCGAAGACGCGTTCCGCGTCGAGTGCTGGCGCTCGTTCTCGGACTACGTCTTCGCCTTCCTGTCGCAGGCGGCGACCGACGCGGCCGCATAATGGCGGAACCTTGATCGGGCGGCGGGCGTTTTAGCCTTCGCACAATCGAAGGTAAACGCCATGCCGAAGCCGACGTCGCAACCGGGCTCCAAAGCCAGGAAATCGCCTGCAGTCCGCTCGCTGGAACGCGAGCGGCGCAAGCAGGCGGCGCTCAAGGAAGAAGAGCTCGAGGAAGGCCTGGAGGACACGTTCCCCGCCAGCGACCCGGTGTCGGTCATTTCCACCTCGATCGCTGGCAGGCCGAAGAAGCCGAAACACTAGCCGGCATCGCGCCCTTCCACTTCCAACGATGAAAGTAAAAAGCCCCCGGCGGGCATTACCTGCCGGGGGCTTTTTGGCGTCTGTTGCTTACTTGATGGCGTTGAGGTCGATGCCCTTGGTATCCTTCACGAAGATCATGCCGATGATGAGCGTCATCGCCGCGATCACGATCGGGTACCAGAGGCCGTAGTAGATATCGCCCTTGAAGGCGCTCATGGCGAAGACGGTCGCCGGCAGCAGGCCGCCGAACCAGCCGTTGCCGATGTGATAGGGCAGCGACATGCCGGTGTAGCGGATGCGGGTCGGGAACATCTCGACCAGGATCGCGGCGATCGGCCCGTAGACCATCGTGACGTAGAGCACGAGGATGAACAGGATACCGATGACCATCGGCCAACTCACCGCGGCCGGATCGGCGACCATCTTGAAGGCGCCGCTGCCGGGTATGGTGTAGACCGCCATCTCGGTCGCGCCGTCGGCCTCCTCCGCCGTGATGGCCTTGCTGGCGATCAGGTCGGCCACCGGCACCATGGTCTTTTCACCGGCGCGGATCGCGGCTGTGTCGAGATTCAGTTCCGGATTGGCAGCCACGAAGGCATCGAGCTTGACGTCGGGCACCTTCGAGGTCTCGCGTATCAGCGGATAGCCGGCGTCATGCAGCGCCGTGTTCACGCCCTTGACGAAGACTGCCTGCTTGGCCTTGGCCTGATCGCCGGCGGCGATCGCGTCATAGGACTCGACCGTCTCATCGCCGATCTTGACCACGGCCGGCGTGCCGGGCGCGGCGGTGGCGACCACGTCGTAAGGCACCGAGTTGTTGGTCAGGAACGCCGTGGCAATGTCGCAGGACGTGGTGAACTTCGCCGTGCCGGTCGGGTTGAACTGGAACCTGCAATCCCCCGGAGCTGCGGTCACATGCGCCTTCACATTCTGCTGGGCGGTGGCCAGCGCCGGGTTGGCGGCCCAGGTCAGCGCCTTGAACAGCGGGAAGTAGGTGACGATGGACAGCGCCAGGCCGGCCATGATGATCGGCTTGCGGCCGATCTTGTCGGACAGCCAGCCGAAGACAACGAAGAAGATCGAGCCGATCGCCAGCGCGATCGCGATCATGACGTTGACCGAGAAGGCGTCGACCTTGAGCACGTTCTGCAGGAAGAACAGCGCGTAGAACTGGCCCGAATACCAGACCACGGCCTGGCCGGCGGTGAGGCCGAACAGGGCAAGCAGTGCGATCCTGGCGTTCTTCCACTGGCCGAAGGCTTCCGACAGCGGCGCCTTGGAGCCCTTGCCCTCTTCCTTCATGCGCTTGAAGGCCGGCGACTCGCTGAGCGACAGACGAATCCACACCGAGATGCCGAGCAGCACCACCGAGATGATGAACGGGATGCGCCAGCCCCAGGCCTTGAAGGCATCGGGACCGAGCCAGCTCTGCACCGCCAGGATGACGATGAGCGACAGGAACAGGCCGAGCGTCGCCGTGGTCTGGATCCACGAAGTATAGAAGCCGCGGCGATCGTTCGGGGCATGCTCGGCCACGTAGGTCGCCGCACCGCCATATTCACCGCCGAGCGCCAGACCCTGCAGCATGCGCAATGCAACCAGTACGATGGGCGCGGCGATGCCGATGGAGCCCGAGCCGGGCAACAGGCCGACCAGGAAGGTGGACGAGCCCATGATCAGGATGGTGATGAGGAAGGTGTATTTGCGGCCGACAAGGTCGCCGATGCGGCCGAACACCAGCGCGCCGAACGGGCGCACCAGGAAGCCGGCGGCAAACGCCAGCAGCGCGAAGATGTTGCGCGTGGCCTCAGGGTATTCGCTGAAGAAGGCGGCGCCGATGAAGACCGCCAGCGAGCCGTAGAGGTAGAAGTCGTACCATTCGAAGACCGTGCCCAGCGAGGACGCGAAGATGACCTTCTTCTCCTCACGGGTCATGCCGCGCGGGGCCGAACTCGCGCTTGCTGCAATAGCCATATGTGTCCTCCCAGACGTTTCACCGTGGCCGGGCCGGCACACCGGGCGCGTGCAGCCTCGGGCTTTCGGTGATGGCGATTCTACGCCTGCGGGGAGGGGACGAACACCGATGCTTTGGTTTTATGACCTTAGTCTAAGACAAAGCCCCTCGCGGCCGCGCCGGGCGAGGGGCTATGCGCCGGCTTTCTCAGGCCTGCTCGGCGTCGGCGGTGGGTGCCACGAAGGTCAGCGTCAGCCAGCGCGCCGTCAATGCCGGCTTCTTCGAGTTCTCGATCTCGATGGTCACGTCGTGGCTGATCTGGATCCAGCCGGACGGGCGCACCTTCACGTCGGCGAGGAAGAAGCGGGTGCGGATGCGCGAGCCGGTCTTCACCGGGGTAACGAATTTCAGGTTCTCGAAGCCGTGGTTGATACCCATGTCGCCGCCCTCGATGCGCGGGATGACGTCGTAGGTCATGGCCGAGAGCAGCGACAGCGTCAGGAAGCCGTGCGCGATGGTGCCGCCGAAGGGCGTTTCGCTGGCAGCCCGTTCGGGATCGCAATGGATGAACTGGTGATCGTCGGTCGCGTCGGCGAACTGGTCGATCATCGTCTGGGTGACCGTGCGCCAGGGCGACACACCGACCTCGGTGCCGACGCCGGACAGGAGCTGGTCGATGGTAATCGTTGTCAAGAAAGTCGCCTCTTCAAGTCGTTCGGGGAGGGCGACGCGGCCGCCCAGCGGGTTGCACAGATACAGCCTCGCGCAGCCGATGTCATCTGGTGGCGGTCCGACCGCGCCCGTGCGTGGCGGAGACCTCGAATGCGGGATTGCCGAAGCTCGCCTTCAGGCGCTATCGCCCCTATTCTTTCGGCGACACCGCAAAAGGTACCTGACAAGGAGTCTCGCCATGGCCATTCCGTCCGAAATGAACGCGCTGCTCGTGACCAATGACGGCTATGCGGCAACGCCTTCGGGCACGGTGCTCGAAGCGCTGGAGCCCTATGTCGCGGCTGGCCGCATTGCCGTACCGCAGCCGAAAGGATCGCAAGTGTTGATCAAGGTGGGGCTCGCCTCGATCAACCCGTCCGACGTGATGTTCATCAAAGGACAATATGGCCAGCCGCGCGCGAAGGGCCGGCCGGCAGGCTTCGAGGGTGTCGGCGTGGTCGTGGCCGCCGGCGAGGACCCGGCCGCGCAGGCGATGACGGGCAAGCGCGTGGCCTTTGCGACGGGAGGCCACTGGGGCTCATGGGCCGAGTACGCGATGGCCGATGCCGCCGCCTGCATCCCGCTGGTCGATGGTGTGCGCGATGAGGATGGCGCGGCGCTGATCGTCAACCCGCTGACAGCGCTCGCCATGTTCGACATCGTGCGCGAGGAGGGCGAGAAGGCTTTTGTCCTCACGGCAGGCGCCAGCCAGTTATCCAAGCTTGTCATGGGCGTGGCGCGGGACGAGGGGTTCCGGCCCATCGCAATTGTGCGGCGCGACGAGCAGATCCCGCATCTGAAGGAAGTCGGAGCCGCGCATGTGCTGAATTCCGAAGCGGCGGACTTTGGCGCGAAACTGAAGGAGGTTATGGCGGCGGAGCAGCCGCGCATCTTCCTCGATGCGGTGACCGGGCCGCTGGCGGGCGCGATCTTCGACGCCATGCCGAAGCGGGCGCGCTGGATCGTCTATGGCAGGATGGACCCGTCGACCACACCCATTCCGCAGCCCGGCCAGCTCATTTTCATGCTGAAGCGCATCGAGGGCTTTTGGCTGACCGACTGGATGCGGCGCATGCCGCTCGAGCGCAAGGCGCATGCAGTCATGGAAGCGCAGAAGCGGTTCGTGGACGGGCGCTGGGCCACCGAAGTAACCGCGGTGGTGCCACTCGCCGAGGCGATGAAACGCGTGCCGGAGGAACTGGCCAAGCCGAACGGCAAGGTGTTCATCCGGCCGTGAGGGGCTTTCCCTCCCCCTCGAGGGGAGGGTGGACAATCGCCGAAGGCGATTGGACGGGTGGGGTCGTAGCGGCAGCACGCGGCATGAACCTACCCCTCCCGCCTCGCTTCGCTCGGTACCCTCCCCTCAAGGGGGAGGGTGGGGCGCTTACTCCGCCGGCTCCGTATTGGCGTAGGCTGCTTCCTGCAGTTCGCGCTTCAGGCGTGCCTCTTCCTCCACCTTCGGCGTGATGAAGCGGCCGAGCAGCAGATAGGCGACCGGGGTGAGGAACAGGGTCGAGGCCGTGGCCAGGCCGAGGCCGCCGACGATGACCCAGCCCAGCGCGATGCGCGCTTCCGCGCCGGCGCCGGAGGCCAGCACAAGCGGCAGGCCGCCGAGGACGGTGCAGATCATGGTCATCATCACCGGCCGCAGGCGGATATTGGCGGCTTCCTCGATCGCCTCGCGCACGCCCATGCCGCGGTCGCGTAGCTGATTGGCGAATTCCACGATCAGGATGCCGTTCTTGGCCATGATGCCAACCAGCATGACGAGCCCGATCTGGCTATAGGCGTTGAGGCTGGTGCCGGTCAGGAGCAGGGCGAACACCGCGCAGGCGAGGCCAAGGGGTACGGTCGCCATGATGATGACCGCGCTGACGAAGCTCTCGAATTGGGCCGCGAGCACCAGGAGGATGATGATCAGCGCGAAGCCGAAGACGATCGTCATGCTGCCAGTGCTTTCGCCGAGCGTGGCGGCCTCGGCCAGCGGCACCACGCGGCTGCCGGGCGGCAGCAGCGGGGCTGCTATCTGTTCGGCGCACTTGAGCGCGTCGCCCAACGCGAAGTCGGGAGCCAGCCCCGCGGTGATCGCCACCGAGCGCATCTGCTGCTCGCGCGACAGCGAGGGCGGCACGGCACGCTCGGTGAGCCGGGCGATGGTGGACATAGGCACGTAGCGGCCGTCGCCGGTCCTGACGAAGATGTTCTCCAGGTCGGTCGGATCGTTGATCGGGTTGGTGGTCGAGACGAGCTTCACGTCGAAGCTGCGGTCGTCGATGAACACCTTGCCGATCTGGCGGCCGTCGAGCACGGCCTGGATCGCTTCCGACAGGCCGCTGATGTCGATGCCGAGATCGGAGGCGCGCTCGCGATCGAGCTCGACCGAGAGCTGCGGCTGCGTGGCGTCGGTCGTCAGGCGCGGCTGCTGGAAGCCGGGTACCTTCTCCATCTCGGCGATGATCTTGTTTGCTGCCGCGCCGAGGTCGGCATAGTTGTTTCCGACGATCGCGAATTGCAGACCGCTGCCGGCGCCGCGAATGCCCAGGCTGTTTGGCGCGATGGGGAAGGCGCGCACGCCGGGCACCTGGGTCAGCAGCCCGCTGATCTGGGTGACGATCTGCTGCTGCGTACGCTCGCGCTTCTCCCACGGGGCCAGCGATATGACCATGAAGCCGCTGTTGAACGAGCCGCCCTGGCCGGCGCTGGCGAAGGTGCTCTCGATCTCGCCGGAATCGCGCAGCGGCTGGATCAGCTGCTCGATCTGGCTGATCTGCCGGGTGGTGTAGTCGAGGCTCACGCCCTGAGGCGCGGTGATGCGCAGCATGACCATGGAGCGGTCTTCGCTGGGCGTCAGCTCCTGACGGATCAGGCCGAAAGCGCCGTAGGCCGCGGCGGCGAAGAGTATCGAGGCGATGACGACAAGCGCCGGCGCGTTGAGGCAGGCGGCAAGGCAGCGCCGGTAGAGGCCCGCCAGCATGGCGCCGACGCGGCCGGCAACGCCGGTGTGCTCGTGTTCGCCCGCATGGCCGGCAAGCATGCGCGAGGCAAGCATGGGGCATAGCGACAGCGCCACCACCGCCGACAGCGTCACCGAAATCGCCAGCACGAAGCCGAATTCGCGGAACAGGCCGCCGGTCTGGCCGGGCAGGAAGGAGAGCGGAACGAACACCGCCGCAAGGGTCGCCGTGGTGGCGACGACGGCGAAGAACACCTCCTGCGTGCCGAGCACGGCGGCGGCGCGCGGGCCGATACCCTCGTTGCGGCGGCGTACGATGTTCTCCAGCACCACGATGGCGTCGTCGACGACGAGGCCCGTCGCCAGCACCAGCGCCAGCAGGGTCAGGATGTTGATGGAGAAGCCGGCGAGATAGATCGCCGCGATGGTGCCTATCAATGCCACGGGCATGGCCAGGCCGGGGATGAGCGTGGCGCGCCAGTCGAGCAGGAACAGGTAGATGATGAGCAGCACGATCGAGACCGACAGGATCAGCGCGATCTCGACCTCGTGCACGGCGCCCTTGACGAAGCTGGCGTCGTCGCTGGTGACGCGGATACTCATTCCCTTCGGCAGAGTGTGCTGGATCTTCGCCGCCGCCTCGCGCACGCCGGCGGAAATGTCGAGCGTGTTGGACTGCGCCTGGCGGATGATGCCGAGGCCAATGCCGGTCTTGCCGTCGGAGCGCAGCGACGAGACGCCGATATCCGGGCCGAGCGTGACGCTGGCGACGTCGCCGAGCCGCGTGTTGCCGCCGATGACCAGGCTTTCGAACGCTTCCGGCGTGGTCACCGAGGCGGTGGTGCGCACGATGATGCTCTGGGCGTTGGTGCTCATCGCCCCAGATGGCGTGTCGAGCGCGATCGAGCCCAGCGCATTGCGGATGTCGGCGACGGTCAGGCCGACGCTGGCAAGCTTGGTCTGGTCGACGTCGATGCGGAAGATCTTCTGGCGATCGCCATAGAGCTGGACGTCGGCGACCCCGGGCACGGCGGAGAGCGTGTCGACGATCTGGTCCTCGACCAGGATCGTCATGTCCTCGACCGACATGGTGTCGGAGGTGACGGCCAGCCGCATCACCGCGTCGGCATTGGCGTCGGCCTTGACGATGCGCGGCGAGCTGGCGTCCTCGGGCAGCTGGTTGGTCACCCGGCCGACGGCGTCGCGCATGTCGGAGGCGGCGACGTCGAGGTTGACGCGATCGCCGAACTCGACGGTCACGCGGCTGCGGCCGTAGGAGGAACTGGACGAGATCGCCTTGACGCCGGTGACGCGCGAGACCGCGCCTTCGAGCGTGGCGGTGAGCTCGCGGTCGATGGTTTCGGCCGCGGCCCCGGGATAGTCCGTGGTGATGGTGATGACCGGGCGGTCAACGTCCGGCAGTTCGCGCACCTCGACGCCGAAGAAGGCGGCGAGACCGGCGACGACGATCAAGGTGTTGATGACGAAGGCCAGGACCGGCCGGCGCACGAAAAGCGCCGTCGAGCCCTTTTCCTCGTTCCCCTTATGAAGTTCCGTCATGCCGCCGCTCCGCTCAGGAGCCGTTGCCGGTGGACGGGGCCGGCGTGGCCGGCGCCGAACCGGGCGCGCTGGCGATCAGGACGTCGGCGCCCTCGCGCACGACATGGATGCCTTCGGTGACCACCTGGTCGCCCGTCGCGAGATCGGCGTCGACCAGAACGGCCTCGGAGTTGCGCTGGATGATGCGCACAGGGGTGCGCCGGGCCTTGCCGTCGCGGATCGCCCAGACGAAGGCGCCGTCTGTGCCCCACTGGATCGCCAGCGGATCGACAGAAGGATAGACGTCGCCGGGGAAGCCCATGGCGACCTGGAACGACATGCCGGCGCGCAGAGCATCGTCGTTATTATCGATGCGGGCCTGAACGCGAAGCGTCCGGCTCTTTTCGTCGATGCGGTTGTCCACGGCGCTGACTGTGCCCTGGAAGGACCGGCCCGGACGCGAGATCGGCGTCGCCGTCATGGACTGGCCGACCTCGATAGCTCCGGCAAAGCGCTCCGGCACCCAGAAGTCGATGACGATGGCGGAGCGGTCGTCGATGGTGGTGATGACGGTCTGGGAGGTGACGTAGTTGCCGCCCTCGACCGGGAGGATGCCCACGATGCCGGAGATGGGGGCCACGACCGAGCGGCGTTCGAGCTTGAGCTCGGCGTCACGCTGGGCGAGCTGCGCATTGTGGAACGCAACCTCGGCATCGGCGAGCTGGACGACGCTGGCGGCATTGGAATTGCGCAACGCCTTGGTGCGCTCCACCTTGGCCTCGGCATCGCTGACGGCGATCTTCGCGCGCTCGAGCGCGATCTGTTCCGTTTCCGAATCAAGACGGGCGAGCACCGTGCCCGCTTTCACCAGCGTACCCGGCGCCGCCGTCAGTTGCGTCAACTGGCCGGCCTCATATGGGTTGACCACCACCGACGCGTTGGCGCGCCCGGTGCCGATAGCCTGCAGCCTGTCGTTGATGGTCGCCGTGGTGACGGTCGCGCTGACCACGGCCGTCGTCGGGCCGGAGCGGTCGCCGCCACGCTTGCCTTCGCCGCCCGTTGCGGGGCCTGCGGCGCGCTGCGTGGCCGCGCCGGCCCATTCTATCCCCCAGCTCGAAAGGACCTCGGGCGCGCCCGGGAAAAAGCGCACCCAGGCGGCGGCCGCAACAGCAAGGAGAACAAGGGCAAAGAAAATCTGTTTCCAGGCAGCCATCGGCACTCCGGGTCACTAAATGAACAATGTATTTTTGCGCCGGCTCGGCTTTTCACGTCCCCGCGAAAGCGAGCGGCGCATTCTAGGTGCAAAGCACTGCGAAGTCAGTACCGCGCCTTTATGGCCGCTCGACTGCGCCATGGCACATTAAATATCGGTAATCATAGCCGGGACGCAGGCACAGTCGTTTGAAAAGATTGCCTTTTCCTCGGATTCGGCACTGCCGCAAGGGGCCGCGCCATGACACGGCCGACGGACACGAGCAGCCTGGTGCCGGCCGAAGCGGCGCCTCAGCGCAGCTCTTCCATCTCGCGGATGCGCCGGGCGCTCTCGGCTTCCAGCGCGCGTGTTAGCTCGCCGATCAGCGCTTCGGCGACGACGAACAGGGCGGCGGAGGAATCCCAGGAGGAGGGGACCGCCGTGCGCCCGGCGATCACATTGCGGGCGAAACGGGCGATCGGCGACAGCCACTGGTCGGTGAACAGCACGATTTCGACGCCGCGCGTATGCGCCTTTTCGGCGAGCCGGATCAGGCTGTCCTGATAGCGGCGGATGTCGAAGATCAAGAGCACGTCGCGCTTGCCCATGTCGATCAGGCGGTCGCGCCAGGTGCTTTCCTGGCCGGTAAGATGGAACACGTTCGGCCGCACGATGGTGAGATGGGCGGCCATGTAATGCGCGACAGGGTCCGTGAAGCGGCCGCCGATCAGGAAGATCTTGGCTCTTGGGTTAACCAGCCGGGCGACGATGTCGCGCATCTGCTTTTCCGAAACATGCCGGAACGTCTCGCGGATGTTTTCGAGCGTCGCCTCTAGAACCGGCGAGATCTTGCCTTCCCTGGCGGCGGGCTCCACGACTGTGCGCGACAGCGGCGACTGAAGCTGCGCGGCCAGTTCGTCCTGAAGGGCGGCCTGGAACTCCGGATAGTTGTGGAAGCCCAGGCGCGCCACGAAGCGCAGGATGGTCGGCGAACTGACGCCGGCCTGCTGGGAGAAGTCCGCGACCGTTTTCAGGCCGATCAGCGGGTAGTTGGCGATCAGCGTGTGCGCGGCGCGGCGTTCGCCGGCCGGCATCGCGTCCATGCGGTCTGAGATCAGTTCAGCGATGCTCGATGCCATTTCGCCCCCTTTCGACTCGATAGCGCGGGGTCTTCTACCCCCGTTCGTGTCGGCTTTGTGCTGCCGCCGCACAAACCTATTTGACAAAGCTCAGGAATGTGTATGAAATCATCCACGAAGACGCAAAGAAATAAAATACGTAACATACGGTACGGCGTCCGAGGGGAATTGCGAATAATGGGAACTGCGCCATCCGCAGCGCGCGAAGCGTCCGCTTCCGTCCGGGTCAGTCGCCGGAACGGCGCCAGCCCTTACCTGCTGGTCTGCGATCACGCCTCGAATTTCATCCCGGCACATTTCGGCACGCTCGGCCTCGACGAAGCCGAGCTGACGCGCCACATCGCCTGGGATCCCGGCGCGCTGCCGGTGGTGACGCGCATGTCGGATGCGCTGGACGCGACGCTGGTGGAATCCCGCGTTTCGCGCCTGATCATCGACTGCAACCGGCCGCTCGACGCGCCCGACCTGATCTCGCCGGTCAGCGAGACGACGGTGGTGCCGGGCAATGCCGAACTTTCCGAGGCCGACCGGCACGAGCGCATCGCCCTGTCCTGGCGGCCTTTTCACGACACGATCGCCGATGTGGTGGCTGAAAGGCTGGCCGAGGGGCGCGAGACGCGACTCGTTTCGGTCCATTCCTTCACGCCCGTCTACAAGGGCGTCGATCGGCCATGGCACATCGGCATCATCCACGACGAGGACGACCGGTTGGCGCGACCGATGATCGGGGCGCTGAAGGGCGTGGTCGGCCTGGAGGTCGGCGTCAACCAGCCCTATTCGCCCGCCGACCGCGTCTATTACACGCTCGAGCGGCACGGCCGTGCGCGGGATCTGGCCTGCGCGATGATCGAAATTCGCAACGATGAGATCGGCGACGAAGCCGGCCAGCGCAAATGGGCCGAGCTGTTGTCGGCAATCCTGGCCGGCGTCAATCCGGCAAACAGCTCCATCCCCGCCACCACAACAAGGCAAGAACGATGAGCGTAGCGACCCAAACAGAGCCAGCCGGCAACAGACCCACGGCCGGGGCGGCAGCACTTTACGTCCGATATGTCGACGCCCTGAACCATCGCGTCGGGCGCTTCGCCATGTACCTGATCTTTCCGATGGCGGCGATCCTGCTCTATGCCACCATATCGCGCGCCGTCTTCGGCATCCCGGTCAACTGGGTTCTGGAGACGTCTCAGTTCATTCTTTCGGCTTACTATCTTCTGGGCGGCGCCTATTCCAAGCAACTCGATGCGCATGTGCGCATGGACCTGTTCTACGGCCGGCTGTCACCGCGCAACAAGGCGATGACCGACGCCTTCACCATTCTCTTCGTGCTGTTCTACCTGGCGATCCTGTTCACTGGCGGCCTGTCCAGCACGCATTACGCTATCAGCTTCGGCCAGAAGAACTATTCCTCCTGGGCGCCGCCGCTATGGCCGGTCAAGGTCCTCATGACCACCGGCATCTTCCTGATGCTGCTGCAGTCCATTTCCAGCCTGATCAAAGACATCGCCATCGTACGCGGAAAGCCGATCGCATGAGCTCGGAATTCATCACCCTCTTCATGTTCGGCACCATGATGGTGCTGCTGTTCACCGGGCAGCGCGTTTTCGGCGTCATCGGCTTCGTCGGTGCAGCAGCGGCTTTGTGGCTGTGGGGCGAAGGCTCCTTCGAGATGCCCTTCAACGCCAGCTTCCAGGTGCTCAACTGGTATCCGCTGATCACGGTGCCGTTCTTCATCTTCATGGGCTACATGCTGTCGGAGTCCGGCATCGCCAGCGAGCTCTACCGGCTGTTCCACGTCTGGTTCGGCCCGATACGCGGCGGCCTGGCGCTCGGCACCATCGGCCTCATGGTGCTGATCGCGGCGCTGAACGGCCTCTCCGTCGCCGGCATGGCGATCGGCGCGACGATCGCGCTGCCGCAGTTGCTCAAGCACGACTACGACAAGGTCATGGTCACCGGCGTCATCCAGGCCGGTTCGTCGCTCGGCATCCTGATCCCGCCCTCGGTCGTGCTGGTTCTCTACGCCATGATCGCGCGCCAGCCGGTGCTGCAGCTCTGGCTCGCGGGCGTGGGGCCCGGGCTGCTGATGGCGGCGATCTTCGCGATCTACATCTACGTCCGCTGCCTGATCAATCCGGAGATCGGCCCGGCCCTGCCGGAGGAGGAGCGCGCGCGCATCACCTGGGGCGAGAAGTTCTCGCTGTTGACGAAGGGTATCATCCCGCTCGCCATCTTCGGCATCATGATGGGCCTGTTCCTCACCGGCACCACGAGTCTGGTGGAAAGCTCGGTGGTGGGTGCGGTGCTGGCGACGCTTGCCGCCTGGGTCACCGGAAACCTTAACCGTCACATCCTTGAACTGTGCACACGCAACACGCTGACCATCAGCTGCATGTTCCTGTGGATCATCCTGGGCGCGCTCTGCTTCAGCTCGGTCTATGACGGTCTGGGTGCGGTCAAGGCGGTCAAGACGCTGCTGCTGGACACCTGGGATCTCACCCCGTGGGAGATCCTGATCATGATGCTGGTGTCGTTCCTGATCATGGGAACGTTCCTCGACGACACGGCCATGCTGGTGATCGTGGCGCCGCTCTACATCCCGCTCATCATCAGCCTCGGCTTCAACCCGATCTGGTTCGGCGTGCTCTACACCATCACCTGCCAGATCGCCTACATCACCCCGCCCTTCGGCTACAATCTGTTCCTGATGCGGGCCATGGCTCCGCCCGAGATCACGCTGCTCGATATCTACCGCTCCATCGTGCCGTTCTTCTTCCTGATGGTGCTGTCGCTGATCCTCATCATGATCTTCCCGCAGATCGCGCTGTGGCTGCCTGAATACTACTCGGCGCACTGAACGGGGGCGGTGAACGAAACCTGAAAAGGGGAAACTGAGAGGGAATACCGCCGGAGCGTCGGCACTCCGGCCAGCAGAACAAGCAAAGCCGAGAACCACAATGGGAGATTGTGAGATGAACGACCGCATAAAGCTCAGCAAACGCGACTTCTTCAAGAAGGCGGGCGCAGTGACTGCCGGCGCAGTGGGCGCGTCAACGCTCGCCATGCCTTACGTGCGGGCGCAGAGCCCGATCAAATGGCGACTGCAAACCTATGCCGGCCCGGCCCTGGCCGAGCATGTGTGCAAGCCGGCCGTCGACGCCTTCAACAAGGCCGCCAATGGCGAGATGGTGATCGAAATGTACACGGCCGACCAGCTCGTACCGCAGGGCGAGCTGTTCCGCGCCGTGCAGGCGGGCACACTGGACGCTGCCCAGAGCGACGACGACTCGGCGGCCGCGCCGGTCGATGTCGCCGTGTTCGGCGCGTATTTCCCCTTCGCCTCGCGCTACAGTCTCGACATCCCGACGCTCTGGGAATGGTATGGCCTCAAGGAGATCTGGCAAGAGGCCTATAACGAAGTGAAGGGTGTGACCTGGCTGAGCGCCGGTTCGTGGGATCCCTGCAACTTCGCCACCACCAAGCCGATCCGCTCGGTTGAAGACCTGAAGGGCCTGCGCGTCTACATGTTCCCCACCGGCGGCCGCTTCATGGAGCGCTTCGGCGTGGTTCCGGTGTCGCTGCCTTACGAAGACGTTCAGGTGGCGATCCAGACGGGCGAGCTCGACGGCATCTGCTGGTGCGGCATCACCGAGTGCTACACGGTGGGCTGGGCCGATGTGACCAAGTACTACCTGACCAACAACATTTCGGGCGCTTGGGCAGGCTCGTTCTTCGCCAACACCGAAAAGTGGAACGCCGTGCCGGATCACCTGAAGGAGCTGTTCCGGATGGCCATGGACACCTCCCATTACTACCGCCAGCACTGGTACTGGTGGGGCGAGGCCCACTACCGCACCACCGGCGGCAAGTACGAACTCACCACCATTCCCGGAGCCGAGTGGAAGACGGTCGAAGACGAGGCGCAGAAATTCTGGGACGAAATCGCCACCCAGAGCCCGCGCTGCGCCAAGGTCGTGCAGATCCTCAAGGACTATCGCGAGACCATGGAAAAGGCCGGCCCGCCCTACCGCTACGGCTGAGGGGCGCCGCAGCCTTCCAAAGCCACTTCAGCCCGGCCGCACGACGGCCGGGCTCACCTGTTGAAACACGATGCGGCCGCGCTTGCGGCGGAGTAGAAAATGGCCGGAAATCTTTCATTCGATCAGTTGAAGAAGGCAGTCGCGGAGAACGAGATCGACACGGTTCTCGCCTGCGCCGTCGATATGCAGGGCCGTCTTTTCGGCAAGCGTTTCCTGGCTCGTTACTTCGTCGAATCCGCGCATGACGAGACGCATGGCTGCAACTATCTGCTGGCCGACGATATCGATATGGAGCCGGTGCCGGGCTACCAGGCGGCGAGCTGGTCGAAGGGCTATGGCGACTTCGTCATGAAGCCGGACCTGTCGACGCTGTGCCGCATTCCATGGCTGGAAAAGACCGCGCTGGTACTGTGCGACGTGCTCGACCACCACGACCACGCCGACCTGTCGCACTCTCCGCGCGCCATCCTGAGGCGACAGGTGAAGCGCCTGCAGGAGCGCGGCTATCTGGCCTATTTTGCTTCGGAACTCGAATTCTACCTGTTCAACGAAACCTATGACAGCGCGCGCGCCAAGCATTGGCAGGGCCTGCAGACGGCCTCTCCCTATATCGGCGACTACCAGATCGGCATCACCACCAAGGAAGAGCCCTATATGCGCCGCCTGCGCAACGACATGGAGGCGGCAGGCATCCCGATCGAGAACTCCAAGGGCGAGTGGGGCCCCGGCCAGGAGGAGATCAATGTCCGCTACGCCGAAGTGCTGGAGATGGCCGACCGCCATGTAATCCTGAAGAACGGCGCCAAGGAGATCGCCGACCTCATGGGCTGCTCCGTGAGCTTCATGGCCAAGTACAATTATGGCCTTGCCGGCAATTCCAGCCACATCCACAACTCGCTGTGGAGCGCCGACGGCAGGACGCCACTGTTCTTCGACAAAAACGGCGAGTACGGCATGACCAAGCTCGGCCACCAGTGGGCCGCCGGGCAGCTCAAATACGCCAAGGAATTCACCTGGTTCCTGGCTCCCTACATCAATTCCTACAAGCGTTTCCAGGCCGGCACCTTCGCGCCGACCAAGATCATGTGGAGCGAGGACAACCGCACCGCCGGCTTCCGCCTGTGCGGCATGGGCACCAAGGGCGTGCGCATGGAGTGCCGCATCGGCGGCGCCGACATCAATCCGTATCTCGCCTTTGCAGCTCTGATTGCGGCCGGCCTGGCCGGCATCGACGAGCAGCTCGAGCTGCCGAAGCCCTTCGTCGGAGACGCCTACCAGGCGGCCGAACTGCCCGAGATTCCCAAGACCTTGCGCGGTGCCATCGAAACGATGGAGAAATCGACCATGCTGCGCGAGGCCTTCGGCGAGGGCGTGATCGAGCACTATCTGCACACCGCCCGCTGGGAGCAGATGGAATATGACCGCCGCATCACCGACTGGGAGCTGCACAGAGGCTTCGAGCGGTACTAATGTCGGCACCTGTCGCGGGCAGAGGGAAAGGCCCGCGCCCCGCCGAACGACCACGCATTTTGCATGAAGAAGGACTGAAACCATGACCGAGACGGTCAAGCTCAAATCCCCCATCGACGGCTCGATCTATGCAGAGCGGCCGGTCGCCAGCGACCAGGCCATCAACGCCGCTGTCGAGCGCTCCCGCGCCGCGCAGGTTGCCTGGGCGCAGACCTCGATCGCCGAGCGTGGCAAATACATGCTGGCCTTCCTTGAGGCGCTGGTGGCGATGACCGACGAGATCGTGCCGGAGATCGCCTGGCAGATGGGCCGCCCCACCCGCTACGGCGGCGAGTTCGGCGGCGTCAAGGAACGCACGAACTATATGGTCGAGATCGCCGAACAGGCGCTCAAGCCGGTCATGGCCTCCAACCCGAAGGACGGTTTCCGCCGCTACGTGAAGCGCGATCCGCTGGGCGTGGTCATGGTGATCGCGCCGTGGAACTATCCGTACCTCACCGCGGTCAACACCATCGTGCCGGCGCTGATGGCCGGTTCCACCGTCATCCTCAAGCATGCGGCCCAGACGCTCGTCGTGGGTGAGCGCTTCCAGCAGGCCTTCGACAAGATCGGTCTGCCCAAGGGCGTGTTCCAGAACATCGTGCTCAACCACGCACAGACGGAGAAGTTGCTCGGCTCCGGCAAGATCGACCACGTCAACTTCACCGGCTCGGTCGCAGGCGGTAAGGCGATCGAGAAGGCGGCGGCCGGCAGCTTCATGAGCATGGGTCTCGAACTCGGCGGTAAGGACCCGGCCTATGTTCTGCCCGATGCCAAGCTCGACCACGCCATCGCCAACCTGGTGGACGGCGCCTTCTTCAATTCCGGTCAGTGCTGCTGCGGCATCGAGCGCGTCTACGTGCACGAGAAGGTCTATGACGATTTCGTCGACGGCTTCATCTCGCTCACCAAGGACTATGTCGTCGGCAACCCGCTCGACCAGGCCACCACCATGGGGCCGATGGCGCAGTCGCGCTTCGCCGACTTCATCCGCGAGCAGAAGGCCGAGGCCCTGCGCAAGGGCGCTACCGCGCACATCAACATGAAGGTCGACCAGGACGTGGCTGGCTCGCCCTACCTGGCGCCGGAAGTGCTGACCAATGTCGACCACCAGATGAGCGTCATGCGTGAGGAAAGTTTTGGCCCCATCGTCGGCATCATGAAGGTGCGCGGCGACGAGGATGCCATCGCGCTGATGAACGACAGCCCCTATGGCCTCACCGCCTCGATCTGGACCAGCGACATCGAGCATGCCGTCTCGATCGGCGACCGCGTCGAGACCGGCACCGTGTTCATGAACCGCTGCGACTATCTCGACCCGGCGCTGGTGTGGACCGGCGTGAAGGACACCGGCAAGGGCGCCGCCCTTTCGGCCATCGGCTACGAGAACCTGACGCGGCCGAAGTCGTACCACCTGCGCGAACAGATCTGACTATCTTCGAAAGAGAATTCGATGTCCAAGCTCGTTTCCAAATGGAATTATCCCACCACCGTCCGCTTCGGCGCGGGACGTATCTCCGAACTGCCTGAGGCGCTGGCCGCGACGGGCATCAAGCGGCCGCTCTTCGTCACCGATCCGGGCCTGGCGAAGCTGCCTGTGGTCGCTTCGACGCTGAAGATCCTCGACGACGCCAAGATTCCCTACGGCGTGTTTTCGGAGGTGAAGCCCAACCCGGTGGAATCCAACCTCACCGCCGGCATCGCCGTCTTCAAGCAGGGCAAGCATGACGGCGTCATCGCCTTCGGCGGCGGCTCGGCACTGGACCTGGGCAAGCTGATCGCCTTCCAGGCCGGCCAGACCCGCCCGATCTGGGACTTCGAGGACGTCGGCGACTGGTGGACCCGCGCCGACGCCGACGCGATCGTGCCGATCATAGCAGTGCCGACCACGGCCGGCACCGGCTCGGAGGTCGGTCGGGCCGGCGTCATCACCAACGAGGAGACGCACACCAAGAAGGTCATCTTCCATCCGAAGATGCTGCCGGCGATCGTGATCGCCGATCCGGAACTGACCACCGGCATGCCGCCCTTCATCACCGCCGGCACCGGCATGGACGCGCTGGCGCACTGCCTGGAAGCCTATTGCGCGCCGGGCTATCACCCGATGGCCGACGGCATCGCGGTGGAAGGCATCCGGCTGGTATTCGAGAACCTGCCGAAGGCCTATGCCGACGGCAAGGACCTGACCGCCCGCGCCCATATGATGAGCGCGGCCGCCATGGGTGCCACCGCCTTCCAGAAGGGCCTCGGCGCGATCCATTCCATGTCGCACCCGATCGGCGCGCTCTACGACACCCATCACGGCATGACCAACGCCGTCTTCATGCCCTATGTGCTGGCCTTCAACCGCGAGGCGATCGAGGACCGCATCGTGCGGCTGACCGGCTATCTCGGCATGAAGGGCGGGTTTGACGGCTTCGCCAAGGCGGTGCTGAAGCTGCGCAAGGAATTGAAGGTGCCGCACACCCTGCCGGAGCTGATCAAGGGCCTCGACATGGACAAGAAGCGCAAGGACCTGATCGCCGACATGGCGGTCGTGGATCCGACCGCAGGCGGCAATCCGGTGAAGCTGACCAAGAAGGCCGCGCTGACACTTCTGGACAACGCCATTGAAGGGGTTCTCTAAGTACGATCGAAATAATAAGAGGGGGGAAGTCGCGGGGCTGGTAGTCGCAAAAATCATTAGCCGGAAAACAACCGGCAACGATTGCCAGTCCCGCGGAAAAGTAGTTAGATTTTGTTCCTCGGGGGGAGTCCGAGGGCAGGTTTTCACATCACTGTCATCAAGTGCAGATAACCGCATCGCAGGCGTCGCAGGGCGTCAGTCAAACGGAGAGACAAATGTTCAAGTTCACGGGGAAGATCCTTTCCCTCACCGCAACGGCCCTTATGGTGACCACGGCTATCGGCTCCGCGCAGTCGATGGACGAGCTGGTCAAGGCCGCCAAGGAAGAGGGCCAACTGACCACCATCGCGCTGCCGCATGACTGGTGCGGCTACGGCGAGGTGATTGCCGGCTTCAAGGCCAAGTATCCCGAGATCACCGTCAATGAGCTCAACCCGGATGCCGGCTCGAGCGACGAGGTCGAGGCCATCAAGGCCAACAAGGACAACAAGGGCCCGCAGGCTCCTGACGTCATCGACGTCGGTCTCTCCTATGGCCCGCAGGCCAAGGCTGACGGCCTGATCCAGCCCTACAAGGTCTCGACCTGGGATTCGATCCCGGACAGCGCCAAGGATGCCGAAGGCTACTGGTACGGCGACTATTACGGCGTGCTCGCCTTCGAGGTGAACAAGGACCTCGTGCCGAATGCGCCGGCCGACTGGGCCGACCTGCTCAAGGACGAGTACAAGAACTCCGTTGCGCTCGCTGGTGACCCGCGCGCCTCGAACCAGGCCATCCAGGGCGTCGTCGCCGCCGGCCTGTCGAAGGGTGCGGAAGCCGGCGCCAAGGCTGGCGAGGCGGGTCTCGAGTTCTTCAAGGAGCTCAACGCCAATGGCAATTTCGTGCCGGTCATTGGTAAGGCCGCGACGCTGGCCCAGGGCCAGACGCCGATCCTCATCACCTGGGACTACAACGCGCTCTCGGGCCGCGACACGCTGAACGGCAACCCGCCGGTCGACGTCATCGTGCCGAAGACGGGCGTCGTCGCCGGCGTCTACGTCCAGGCGATCAGCGCCTATGCGCCGCATCCGAACGCCGCCAAGCTGTGGATGGAGTACCTCTATTCCGACGAAGGTCAGCTCGGCTGGCTGAAGGGCTACTGCCACCCGATCCGCTTCAACGATCTGGCCAAGAACGGCAAGATCCCGCAGGAAATGCTCGACAAGATGCCGCCGGCTGCCGCCTATGAGGCCGCCGTGTTCCCGACGCTCGATGAGCAGGGCGCAGCGAAGGAAGTGATCACCAAGAATTGGGATTCGGTGGTCGGCGCCAACGTTCAGTAAAAACCTCAAATTTCGGGCGGTCGAAAGGCCGCCCGGACCCCCCATTTTGGATTTCCGCCGCATGAGCGAAACCACATTTCCCGAACCAACTGCTGCCCGGCAGGTCGTTCCGCCGGCGCAGGCGGAAGGCATGCGGCTTCCGTTGCAATGGCTGGGCGTTGCGCCCTTCTTCATCTTCGCGCTGATGTTCCTGATCCTGCCGACCTTCTATCTGGTCGTCGGTGCCTTCCAGAATGATCAGGGCGAATTCACCTTTGCCAATATCGGCGCGCTGTTCCAGCCCTCGATCCTGGCCGCCTACTGGATTTCGATCCGCGTCAGCCTGGCCTCCGCCGTGCTCGGCGCGCTTGCCGGCCTCGCGATCTCCATCGCCATCGTGCGCGGCGGCTTGCCGAGGTGGGTACGCTCGACCACGATGACGTTCTCGGGCGTCGCCTCCAACTTCGCCGGCGTGCCGCTGGCCTTCGCCTTTCTCGCCACGCTCGGCCGACTCGGTCTGGTCACTGTGCTGCTGCGGACGTGGTTCGATATCAACATCTATGCGCTCGGCTTCAACATCCTTTCGTTTGCCGGCTTGACGCTGACTTACCTGTTCTTCCAGATCCCGCTGATGGTCGTCATCATCACGCCAGCGATCGACGGGTTGAAGAAGGAGTGGGGCGAGGCCGCCGCGACGCTCGGCGCCACCCAGTTCCAATATTGGCGCATGGTGGTGATCCCCGTCTTGTGGCCGAGCTTCCTGGGCACCGTCATCCTGCTGTTCGCTAATGCCTTCGGCGCGATCGCGACAGCCTATGCGCTGACCGGTTCCTCGCTCAACATCGTGCCCATCCTGCTCTATGCGCAGATCCGCGGCGACGTGCTGCACAACCCGCATCTCGGCTATGCGCTGGCCTTCGGCATGATCGTCGTCACCGGGCTCGCCAATATCTTCTACATCTGGTTCCGCGTCCGCAGCGAGAGGTGGCTCAAATGAAGGCCAGCCGTTTCTGGGCATGGCTCACCTTCGCGCTGGGTGCGGCCTATTTCTTCATCCCGCTGATCGCGACGCTGGAATTCTCGCTGCGCATGCGTCGCGGCGAGTATTCCTTCGACGCCTACCGCGTGGTTCTGGGCGACATGCGCTTCCAGGAGACATTCGCCTATTCGACGATCGTTGCCTGCTTCACCATAGTAATCGGCGTGCTGCTGGTGGTGCCGACGGCCTATTGGATCCGGCTGCGCATGCCTTGGATCAGGCCGGTCGTGGAATTCATTACCCTGCTTCCGCTGATCATTCCGGCGATCGTTATCGTCTTCGGCTATATCCGCATGTACGGGTCTAACTCACCGCTGCCGTTCCTGGCGACCACGCGGGGAACCGACGTCCTGCTGATGATCGGTTATGCCACGCTGGCGCTGCCCTACATGTACCGCGCCGTCGACACCGGCTTGCGCACCATCGACGTGCGCACGCTGACGGAAGCCGCGCAGGTGCATGGCGCTGGCTGGACGACGATTATCGCCCGCATCATCCTGCCGAACGTGCTGATCGCGGTGCTGTCAGGCGCCTTCCTGACCTTCGCGATCGTGATCGGCGAGTTCACCATGGCAAGCCTGCTCAACAGGCCGGCCTTCGGTCCCTACCTGCAGAACATCGGCGCCAACCGCGCCTATGAGCCGGCGGCGCTGGCGGTCATCGCCTTCGCCATCACCTGGGGCTGCATGTCGGTGATCCAGGTCCTGTCCCGTTTTGCGCCGAAATCGGCTAACAACCCGAATTGAACGAAAGAAACGACGCGATGTCCGAAACATTTCTCAGCATCCAGGGGGTTCGCAAGTCGTTCGGCCAGACCACCGTGGTCAAGGATTTCAACCTCGACGTGGCGCGCGGCGAGTTCGTCTCGTTCCTCGGCCCCTCGGGCTGCGGCAAGACGACGATGCTGCGCACGGTGGCCGGTTTCGAGGAGCCGACCGCAGGCCGCATCATGATCGGCGGCAAGGACGTCACCCAGCTGAAGCCCAACCAGCGCAACATCGGCATGGTGTTCCAGGCCTATGCGCTGTTTCCCAACCTGACGGTGGCGCAGAATATCGCCTTCGGGCTCAAGGTCGCCGGCGCACCGAAGGCCGAGATCGACCGGCGCGTGGAGGAGATGCTCGGCATCATCAAGCTGGCCGAATACGGCAGCCGCTATCCATACCAGCTTTCCGGCGGTCAGCAGCAGCGCGTGGCGCTGGCTCGTGCACTCGCGCCCAAGCCCAAGCTCTTGCTGCTCGACGAGCCGCTGTCGGCGCTCGACGCCAAGGTGCGCATCTCGCTGCGCGAAGAAATCCGCGCGATCCAGAAGAAGCTCGACATCACCACCATCTTCGTGACCCACGACCAGGAAGAGGCGCTGTCCATGTCGGACCGCATCGTGGTCATGTATGACGGCAAGGCCGAGCAGGTCGGCACGCCGTTCGAGATCTACAACCGCCCGGCGACCAAGTTCGTCGCCAATTTCGTCGGCACGCTCAACGTCCTCGACGGTACGGTCATCGACCCGGCGACGGCCACCGTCAGGATCAACGACCGCGACGTCTCGCTGAAGAAGGGCGCGCTCAACGGCGCCAAGGCCGGTGACGTGCTGTCGCTGGCGCTGCGGCCGGAGGCGATCGTGCTGGGCAAGCAGGATGGGCGCGACACCAGCCTGGGCGGGCAGATTTCCGACGTCAGCTTCCTGGGCTCCGTCATTCGCGTGCGTGTGGGGCTTGGCAAGCATGCCGTCTCGCTCGACACGTTCAACAGCCCGGCGAGCCCGCCGCCAGTCGTCGGCGAGCAGGCGGAGATCAGCTTCTCGTCAAGCGACCTGCTGGTCCTTCATTGAAACAAAAAGGCAGGCTCAGGCCTGCCTTTTTGCTGATCGCCGCAATAGGTGCAGTCAATCAATGGCGCTCAGCAATGGGCTGGGCGACTGGAGCGGGGATTTGTCCCTTGCGCCGGGTGTGACGCCGGATTTCCGGCCGAAAGCTCGAATTTGATCGAAATCCTTGGGCGATGCTTAGCGGCCATTGCGCTAGATGGCAGGCAGGTTTCAACTGCCTTTGCGAGCCACCAGTCATGACAGCCTGCCCGGATCGTTTCGAGATGGTCCTCGACCCGTCGGATCTGTGGACGGTGTGGGATCGTGTTACGGAAACCCCCGCCGTCTTCGGCGGCGTCAACGTGCTTATCGGGCTCAGCGAGATCGAGGCTGCAGCTGCCTGCGAGATGCTCAACAAGATGCATCGGCGCCAACCAGGCCAGCAAGCCGACGCCGCCTGAAGAAGCGGCAGCCGGCGGAAGGGCCCATGCCCGCAAGAGGCAAGGGCAGAGGCGATTATTCGTGGATCGTGTAGGATCCGAGTTCGCATAGGTCCTGGGTGTCCGTCGTCGTGTCGAGCTCGGAATCCTCGGTGAACTCGAAGCGCATGTCGTAGTTGCAGACGGTGCGGCCGTCAGCAATCGTGACCTGGGCGCTTTCGCCCGGATTGAGGACGTCCTGGCCCAGGACGTCGGCTTCCCAATCGTTCACGCCGGTCGGCGAGGTGTAGAACTGGGTCAGAACCGAACTGGTGCCGTTGGTGAGCGTGAAAACCAGATCTTCGGCATGGGCGGAAAAAGTGGTGAGGCAGGCGACAAGAGCGCCGGCCGCGACGATATGCAATCTGAAAGTCATCTGTCTGTATCCGGCCCGAAATTGGGCCTCGCTGTGTAGCAGTGGCCAAGGCGATTTGAAATATGCCAGCGGGCTGGTCACTGGCGAAAGCTGTTGATCTGGCAACGCCGCAGAACAATCAGGGCTGCGCGCAAGAAGCGAGCCGTGTTTTGCGGTGCGTCATGGCCAAATTGGCAAGATGACAAACGCGTTTCGCGCCCAAGATATTCTTCAGGGGGCACACCGGCCGTGATCGTTGATCGTCGGCGTTACGGAGAGTGTTTCATGACCACACACAAGGTCGGCTACTTTATCGGTAGCCTCGCAACGGAATCCATCAACCGTAAGCTGGCCAAGGCGCTGGTGCGACTTGCACCCCAAGGGCTGCACATGGAAGAAATATCCTTCCGCGACCTGCCGCTCTACAGCTATGACTACGACGCCGACTTTCCGCCGGCGGCGCGGGCGCTCAAGGCGGCGCTCGCGGCCGTGGATGCGGTGCTATTCGTGACGCCGGAATACAACCGCTCGATCCCTGGCGGCCTAAAAAACGCGATCGACTGGGCCAGCAGGCCCTATGGAACCAACTCCTTCACGCGCAAGCCTTCGGCCGTCATCGGCACTTCGCCGGGCGCAATCGGAACCGCCGTGGCGCAGCAGAGCCTGCGCAGCGTGCTCAGCTTCTGCAACTCGCCCCAGATGAACGCACCGGAAGCCTATATCCAGTTCAAGCCGGGCCTTATCACCGACGACGGCGAGGTGACGGACCCGACCACCGAAGAGTTTCTGCGCAATTACATGGCCGAATTCGAGGCCTTCATCACGCGGGTCTACACCGCCGTGCCGAAGGTGAGGTGACGGCGACAGCGAAACGGCAACGGTGAGGATCGCAACGATGACGCTGTTGATCAGCGATCCCATCGCGTTCTCGCCCAGGAGCTGAAGCCGTATTCCTGCGGCAGAGTGTGCGGAAAGTACCAGCGTTCGGTACCCGCCACAAATGCAGATTGGCCAGCGGCCCGAAGATAGCGAATGAGGTAACCGGCCTGCACCATCGGGCCGGCGAACTTCTCATGCACCACGGCTTGATCACGGAGCTGGAGACAGCCCCCACCAATCCGCAATTCGCAGGGGCGGCCCGATTGCCGCCATTCACGCGGCGAGCGACGGCAAGCGCGCATCTGCGTTGGAATGCGCCGACAAGCTTTGGGGGCGCATTTCACATTGGCGCTTACCGACGCCAGCGCCTCGACATCAGTGAGCTTGGCGACAATCGCCATTGCGGCTAGCCGTTCCGGACCTTGTCAGTTGGACCCCTGCGGCGCCGGTATGGGGATGAACAGCAGGTACTTCCGGTTCTCGGCGATGGGTTTCACTGCTTCCCCGAATTGCGCGACGAACGCATCGTAGTCGCGCTTGAGCACCAGCACCCCATCGCCGGGGGAAAGCCATTCGGCCAGCGCCGCGGGTGTCTTCATCCGCGCGATCTTGCCTTGCGTATAGAACTCGGCCGAAAAGCTGCGCGAGTCCAGGATGGCCAGGCGACCCGAGTCCGGGAACGTCCCAATCAGGCGAGCTTCGGAAGGCAGCGCCGAACGGTCCAGGCCCAACATTGACACAACGACGATGCCTATGGAGGCTACCAGGACTTCCGCCACGCCCAGCTTCAACCAGCCCGCTCCCGTCGAGCCGGTCCGGACCCACAAGATGACGCCGAGAAGGGCTGCCGCCGGCAAGCCGGGCAGCACATAGGCCAGCAGAACGTTTGCCGCCGGAGTGAACAACGCCAGCGGCGCCAGCGCGAACAGAAGCAGATACAGATGAAGTCCGCCGCCGTCCGGCATGCCCTGCTTTCGCAGCCGCCAGATCAGGACAGGCAGCAGCGGGCTCCAGGGCAGGGTGGCGGCTATCCAGAACAGCCAGATCGTGCCCTTGGGATGCGCGCGCCCGGCGCCGTAGAGATCGCCCGACCAGCCGGGCTGCAGGAAGCGCTGGATGTGCTCTCCGATGATGAAATAGTGCAGGAAACCCGGCGTTTCGATTTCTGCCGCCATATACCAGGGCAGGACCAAAACAGCGACCAATGCAACGCCGCCAATCCACGGCAGGCGGCCAAGATCTTTCCACCCGCCGCGCCATATCATCCAGACGGTGATCGGCATCAGCGACAGAACCGTCGCCACCGGCCCCTTGGCCAAAAGCCCGATGGCAAGGCCCAGGAAGAACAACCAGCCCCAGCGGCGGTTGCCCTGCAGGCCGCCGTAAAAGCCGGCCATGCAGGCCGTGACGCCAAGCGTCAGCACCATGTCGGTCTGGACGAAGGCCGCGGCGACGAAAAACAGGCCGGAACTGGCGGCAACCAATGTCGCTGCCGCTGCTGTCCGGCGGTCGGTCACCGTACATGCCCACCGCCACAGGATCACCAGCGTGGCGATCGCCGAAAGCAAGATTCCCAGTCGCGCCGCAAACGGCGTTGCACCGAAGGCCGCGATACCAGAAGCCGAAAGCCAAGTATGCAACGGCGGTTTCGCCCAGAACGGCACGCCATAATCGAACTGCGGCGTGATCCAGTTTCCGGTTTCAACCATCTTGCGGGCGATTTCGGCATAACGGGCTTCGGTCGGGTCCGTCAGCGGCACCCAGATCATCGCCAGAAGTCGCACGACAAGCAGCAGGATCAGGCCCCAGAGGATGGCACGGCTCTTGGTCATGTTATTGCGCTTTCATCAGGATGTCGGCTTCGACGGCACGGCTTTCGGGCGCATGGCCGGCGCATTGCATGGAATCGTCGGCATCGCCCGGATGCAGCATCATCAGGCAATCCCGTCCCGCCTCCGACAGCAGGCGCGGAAGCCACAGCCGAACCTTGGCCGGGTCGTCGAGACGGAGAAAACCTGAAAAGTCGCCATTCATGCGAAGGCCTGCCTGGGCGAATATCGCCCGCGCTCGAGCAGCGAACGCCATGATGGCCAATACCTTGGCGCCGCCGGCCCGAAGATTCCGCCATCGTCCTCCCCAGGTGCTGGGTAGCGGCACGCGCACCCAGGTCTGCGGTCCGTAGGGCAAGCGCGTGACCAGCGGCGCTACTGCCGGGAGGCAATGGCAATGCTGGTGGCCGTCATAATAGTCGGGCAGGCTGCCGAACAGCGCGACGAATTCCTGCACCTGCCCATCGAGCGCAGCGGCAATGCCATCCGGCACGCCCGCTATCGGTCTCATCAACGTTGCCAGCGACCAGATCTGGCCGCGCCCCGGGAATTCCTGCGTGAGGTTCAGATGCAGTCCGACCTGCGTGCCTGCGTTCCGCAATGCCCGAAGTCGCTCGACATCGCCGGGCTCGATCGCATCGTTGACCATCACCGAAGTGCCTTCGAGCCGCCCGGCCGCCATCAGCGAAAGGATGACCTCGTCGTGCCTGCGCCCCAGCCCGAAATCATCTGCGATCCGCAACAGGCTCCCCCTTGCGGCTGATGTCTTCGGCCAGGATGTAGGGGGGGCGCTTCTTGGCCTCCAATACGGATTTGCCGACATACTCGCCCAACAGGCCCAGGAATATCATCTGGATCCCGCCGAAGAAGGCGATCAGCGCGAGGATCGACGCAATGCCGGTCGGAACCGAGGGGAAGAAGAAGTGCTGGAGCACGACATAGATGCCGTAGACCATGCTGACCATGGCGATGGCGATGCCTGCCAGAGCCATCAGGCGCAGCGGCGTCGTGGTGAAGCTCGTGAATGCGTCGAGCGTCATTGATACCAAGCGCAGTGGATTGAAGCTGCTCTTGCCGCGGGTGCGCGGAGGCGGATCGAGAGGCAAGCCCCTTTGGCGAAAGCCGACCCAGCCATAGAGCCCCTTCATGAACCGATCGCTCTCCGGCAGGCTGCGCAGAGCTGTCATGAAGCGATGGTTGATCAGACGAAAATCGCCGGCTCCCGGTGGGATCTCGTAACGAAGGTCGCGATTGATAGCCCAAAAGAACATGCGCGCAAAGGCAGCCTTCAGCAGCCCTTCGGATGTGCGGCGGCTGGCCTTGTAGGCATAGACGCTGTCCGCACCTTCGGTCAGCCAGATGCGCACGAAATCGACGATCATTTCCGGGGGGTGCTGGAGGTCCGCGTCCATCAGGACCGCGGCATCGGCGTATTCGGCGGCGTCTATCCCTGCCGACAGCGCCGCTTCCTTGCCGAAGTTGCGCGAAAACTGCAGGAGCCGGACCGGCCGTGGGCCGAAGTCATGGGCCTTCAGAAGGGCGAAGCTGTCGTCGCTGCTGCCGTCGTCGATGAAGATGTAGCCGACCTCGAGGGCAAATTCCGCGGAGATCCGGCCCGCAATCGCGTTCAGCCGGGCGAGAAGATCCGGCAAGCCCTCGGCCTCGTTATAGACGGGAATGATGATGCAGAGGGTTTTTGCGGTCATGACGGATTTCTAGCGAAAATCACTGCCGACGAAATGGCGAAATTGATGATCGAGGCCAGCCCGATCGCAATAAGCAGCGCCAGAGCCAGGGGCAGACCCGTGTACAGGATCGCCTTTAGCAGAAAAGCACGCAGCATAAAGACCAAGCCGCTCCAGCCCATGAAAAGGGCGTATCGCCGGAGGAGATTGCTGTTGGCGCCATCGAAGGTGATACGGACATGGAACAGGAACACAACCGAAGCGCTGATGATCATCGCCAGCCCCAGCGCATAAGCCGGATCCAGACCCAGCCAACCGGTTGCGGTCAGCGTCACGACATAGTCGATCGCTGCGCCGATGGTGGAACCGCTGGCAAAGAGAGAAAAACGTTTCAGCATAATCCAACGTAACTTGGTTCGAGAGGCTTGCAATACCAGCTGCCGCCCGCGTTGCAACAATAGTTACCAGGCGCGACTTTGAAGCCAATTGAGCCCACTTTTCGGGCGCTAATTGGGCGCTATCAAAGCTGTCCGACGCGTAGCGGTGCCGCTCGGAGGGGGCGGCATGCCCGTGCTCGGGTGCGCTGCATCATCATGCGCCGCATCATGACGAATCGGATTCGTGACAGATTCCGTCCAGATCGGCTGCCATTTTCGCCGATCGGGAGAGCTGATTGTTAACAAGACCTTTCCAGGGCATGCGAAATTGTGGCGTTTCTGCCACATCGGCCCGGCCTCGGCCAGACGCTGGCGACGAATAGGTGGCAGTAAGGGTTGAGCGCTGGAGCGTCGTCGGTAATGTCCGTCCCTGTGAACGGCGTCGGTAACGGCGCCTTCTCGAAATTGGGGATGGGGCAGGGAAACGCTGTCCTTCAGCGAACAGCACCAGACCCGCTTTTTTTGAACTGTTACTGGAGGTCAGAAAATGAACATCAAGAGCCTTCTCCTCGGCTCCGTCGCGGCTCTCGCCGCTGTCTCCGGCGCTCGCGCGGCCGACGCTGTCGTCGTCGCTGAGCCCGAGCCGATGGAATACGTCCGCATCTGCGACGTGTATGGCGCTGGCTTCTACTACGTTCCGGGCACTGAGACCTGCCTCAAGGTCGGTGGCTACCTCCGTTACGACATCGGCGTCGGCAAGGGCGGCTATGGCGGCCTGATCGACGTCACCGACAAGCGCGACTTCGACAAGACCCACGACACCTACTACAAGCGCGCCCGCGCTGCCCTGGAGCTCGATGCCCGTTCGGAAACCGAGCTCGGCACCCTGCGCGGCTACATGCACATCAACTACGACTGGGACACGGTCGTTAACGAAGACGAGGACGAGGGCACTCGCTTCACCGACACCGCCGCCGACTTCGGCATCGAACACGCCTACATCGAGCTCGGTGGCTTCCGCGTCGGCAAGACCGATTCGATGTTCTCTACGTTCACCGGCTACGCTGGCAACGTGATCGAGGACGACCTGATCGCCTACGGTCCGTTCGACACGCACCAGATCTCCTACACCTTCACAGGCGGCAACGGCTTCTCGGCTGCCGTCGCTGTTGAAGAAGGCAACGACATCTACACGCTCGACAGCTATGCTCCGCACGTGGTCGCAGGCGCTGGCTTCACCCAGGGCTGGGGCGGTGTTTCGGGTGTTGTCGGCTACGACGCAGTCTTCAAGGAGTGGGCCGGCAAGGTTCGCCTCGACGTCGAGGCCACCGACCAGATCTCGCTCTTTGCGATGGTCGGCTACGGCAGCGAGAAAAACATCTCCCACAGCTTCTACAAGACCTGGAACGGCAAGTGGGCTGTCTGGGGTGGCGGCACCTACAAGTTGAACGAAAAGCTCTCGTTCAACCTGCAGGCCTCCTATGCCCGCGGAAGCGACAAGATTCGCACGGAAGACGGCGATACGATCGCTCGGCAAACGGCGGTGGTTGCCAACGTCGCTTACGATGTCGTCCCGGGCTTCACGGTTACCCCGGAATTGGCTTGGAATTCCCAGCGCTTTGAGGACGAGGCTGGCGATCGTCATCGCGAGTCCAACTGGGGCGGTTTCCTGCGCTTCCAGCGCTCGTTCTGATCGACTGAACGGTTGGTACGAAAAACCCGGCGGGCGACCGCCGGGTTTTTTCGTTTGGGATTCAAAGGCGTTGGTCGTCAGTAGCGGGTCTTCTCCGGCATATTCCGATATTCCAGCCAGACCTTCTGGGCTTCGGGTCGCATTATTCCTTCCACCGGCACCGTGCGTTTCGCATAAGACTTCTTCATATCGGCGCTGATATTGGAGTCGTCGAACAGGTCGGCGTAGTCGCTCCATGCGGCCGCGTAATAGATCTTCTCGATTCGCGCCCAATAGGCCGTCGCGTAGCACATGGGGCAAGGTTCGCAGCTTGTGAACAGCGTTGCGCCCTTCAAGTTGGGGGCTCCGATCTTCTTGCAAGCCATCCTCATGGCGTTCACTTCAGCGTGCGCGGAGGGATCATTGTCGCGCAAGACGCTGTTGCCGGACGCCGCGAGCACTTCGCCGTCCCGCACCACGACCGCACCGAACGGGCCGCCCGTCTTGTCGATCACGCCAGCCTGCCGCATGAGCTGAATCGCCTGGCTCATATGCTGACGATCCTCATCGGTTACAGTCGTTTGCGCCTTGGCAGATGCCGCATCTGTTCCGGCAACCGCGGCGGTGAAAATCGCGGCACCCGCAGCCAGGAAATCCCGGCGCGGCAACACGCTGGCCGACGAAAAAAGCGCGTCCAACGCCGTCTCGTTTGTTTTTGAAGAACTCATGTTTCCCTCTGGAACTTCAGTTGTAGAATTTCGTCGAGACTACGGAGGGTATATTTCGTTTTGCTTAATAGAGCGCGTCGTGTCGGGAAGAGCGGAAGCGGAGGGAGGACTTCCTGCCTCACTCAAAACGGGCTACTGACGGCTCATGCTCGACAGCTCATCCATTTCCGCTTCCACGGCCGCGTCTTTCCTGCTGACGTCGTTTCTGATCGAGGTGACGCCGGGGCCGAACATGACCTATCTCGCCCTGGTGTCGGCGAGTAACGGGCGGAGAGCCGGATTTGCCACAGTCGCCGGGGTGGCGCTTGGCTTGGCCATAATCGGTGTCGTCGCAGCCTTCGGGGTGGCGGAACTCATCCAGGCGTCGCACCTGCTCTACAACGTGCTTCGTTGGTCCGGGGTTCTGTTCCTGCTCTATCTGGCCTGGGAGGGGTGGCGGTCAGGGGACGAGGGTGCCGTTGTCGGCAGCACGAATGGAGGCAAGTATTTCCTGCGCGGCCTGATTACCAATCTGCTCAACCCCAAGGCAGGTATCTTTTATGTCGCGGTCTTGCCCACCTTCATGGATCTGGATGCGCCGCCCACGGCCCAGGCCATGGCCCTTACGGGTATCTATGTCGGCGCCGCGACCTTTGTGCATCTCCTCATCGTGCTCATCGCCGGCACGCTTGAGCCCGTGCTGAACGATCCGCGTCGAGAGCAGATCGCTCGCCGGTTCCTCTCGGCGCTCCTGGGCTTGGTCGCCCTGTGGTTTGCGTGGACGACCGCGCGATAGCGCCCTCGAACGAAGCGCTCGCCCACGTCAGCCGAGGCCTACTGCGGGGTAGGGCCTCAGGCGCTCTTGCCGTTTGAGGCAACGCGTATGGCTTCCTGTCCGCCGTTTGGCACCACGATGATCTGCTTGACCTTGCCCTGCTTGAAGGCGGTGAGGAAGCGATCATAGTCCTTGAACGCGACGCAGCCATGCGATTGCGCCTGTCTGCCGCGCAGCAGGTAGCTGTGGGTGAGGAAGCCGTCGCGGCCGTATTTGTTCTTGCCGTCGGCAGGCAGCATGCGGATCGCCTCGACGCCATGGAAGCGTGATTCACGCATCTTCAGGTTATAGGTGTGCGGCGGCGTCGGCCCGTTCATCTTGACGTGCACGTATTTTGGATCGTCGGCCATCTTGCCGACCCCGGAGTGCGCCTCGAGCACGCTGCCGTCGGGCATATACACCTTTGCGGCGCTGATATCGTAAACGGCCACGCCGTTGCCCGGCTTGGTGCCTCCTCCGAAAAGATTGCGCAACCTCTGGCCAAGACCGCCGCCAGTCGACCTGTCCGCCGGATAGTCCGGCCGGGCATAGGCGAGTTGCTGCGGCTTTCGCGTTTCGCCCTCGTCAGCCTTCCTCGGTTCGTTGGCCTTTGGCGCCGCCTGGTCTTCAGTCTGCTGGCCGCCGGGCTTCACCGCGCCCGACATAAGGGCCGAATCGCGGAGCGGACGAAGCTGCGGAAGGGGGCCGTCGGGCGGCGTATCTTCGTAGACTGGCAAGCCCGCGGCTTCATCGCCCAAGTCCAGGTCCGGATCCTGCGACGCGGCAAGGTCTTCGTCCAACGGTGCCGTCAGCAAGGCTGACAACGCCGCACCGGCCGCGCCACCCGGCGCGGAATCGGCATAGGCCAGCATGGTTTGGGTTTGATTGCCGGAGATTGCAGGCAACGATGCGAACCGCTCCGGCGCAGGTGCCACGACCTTTGCGGCCAGTCGGCGGCCTTGCTTGGCCGACTTGGAGCGGTCGAACAGGCTTGCGAGCTTCTCGGGCGTCAGTCCGGCTTGCTTCACGACGGCGTCGAACCGCGCTGAATTGTCGCTTGCGCCATCGGCTGCCGCAACATGAGGAAGGCGGGCGGATTTGCCGCGGTCGACAGGGATGCTCGCCGTCACGAAGGGCTCCGTCGCGGCGGTCAGCCTCGGCGCCTCGTCGGTCCGGGCTTGCCCATTCGACAGCTGCGCCTGCATCTTCTTGAGCGGATAGAACTGCGGCTTGGGCAAGAATTGGCCCGAGCCGAGCGTCAAAGGGCTGCTCACCGCGAGCATGCCCACCACGGACCAAGCCGTGGCGCCAGCAAACGCAGTGCCAAAGCAGGTTATCAGCAGCGGGCGCCCCAAGCGGCGCAAAGACTGTGTAGGAACGATCTTACTCACTTACGCGTACCAAACCAGGAATCCCGCAAAGCGCCTCAGGTCGGTGAGACCGCAGCTGCGAGACACCCGGGCTGTCCCCATCTTGAACCAGCAACGGAGAAAAGATGAACAATTATGGTTAAATTTTGCTTTCAGCGCCCGAACATATCACGGCGCACCCCAAGCTGCGCTACCGGCGGTGCCAAATCAAGGGCGTGGGCGGCACTGAGAAAGCACAGCGGTGACGCCTTGCATACTGCTTTTGGGCAATCATTCAGTCGTTTGTCGGCCGAGGGAAGGCCTCGCAAGATCAGTGCTTTTCGTCCGGATCGGGCGAAGGCGTTTCCCTGGTGTCGCGAGTTGGTTTGGCCTGCTTTTCGCGCTCCCGATCTTTTTTCGCCGCGCGCTTGTCACCGGGGCTCACCCTTTGCGCCAGCCCCATTCCTAGCGGCGGCTTGCGGTTCTCGGCGGCCTCCTGGGAAAAGTCGTCGCTGGGGTCGGGGCCGGTAGCCGGCTGCGGCTTGCGCGCCCCTGTGTAACATTCGGGCTTCTTGGTCATGGCGGAATGCTCCGGGTCCGGAGAGTAGAACCGCGGCATTCGGCGACGGTTCCGCGCTGCCGAACGAGCGCGCGATCCATTCCAAAGGGTAGCCTTGGCTATCCAATTTGCGCTCCTAGCCACTCACAAATCGGTATCAGGCTAAACCGAGTTCCGCATCCGTGGCAGCCGAGCCGTATTTTTCGCGCGGCGGCCAGGGCCGATCCTGCCAGCGCGGCTCGAAGGCGAAGCTGGAAACCGTGCGGCCTGGAAGCAGCGCTCCATTGCCTGCGCCCTTGGCATAGTCATAGTAGAGCTTGACGATCTCTTCCTTACAGACCTGCTGGGCTGCCGGATGGGACAGGCAGGCATCGCGCCAGCGGCGTGCCCTTTCGAAGCCGAGATCGGCGAGGTCGAAATCCTCATAGTAGTCGAGAAACCAGAAGCGCATTAAAAGCGGCGCAAAAACGGTTTCGGCCAGGCCGAAGCGGTCGAACAGATAGGTTCCGGCCGGATTCTGCCATTCGAGGAAGTCGTTCAGCCTACGATACTGCGCGACTATGGCTTCGCGGCAGGCGGCGCGTCGATCAAGATCCTGGTTCATGACGAAGCGGTATCCGGCCCCCGTGAAGTCGCCTTCCATGGCGATCAGCATCGATTCGACCGCCCGCTCGTAAGGATCCGCCCGCGCCACCGGCATTTCCGAGAGGAGTTCGTCGAGATAGCGCAGGATGACAAGGCTTTCCTTGAGCACGCCTTGCGGCGTCCGCATGATCGGCAACGCGGTGGATCCGCGCGACAGTTCAAGAAGCGCCGGGTCGCGTGGTCGCGTGATGTCAACCACCGAGAAGCGAACGGCGTCGCGCTTTCCCTTCAGTTCCAGAAGAATCTCCAGCCGCTGCGAAAAGGGGCAGACCGGAATGTGATAAACGACGGTTTCGCTCCGCATGCTTTCTCCCTGACAGAACTGAATGGACGATCGCTTCACCAGCAATCGAACCATAGCAGAAATCGAGGGCTCGTCAGGTCACGGTGCACGCTTCTGGCCGGCCGCACAGGGCCCATGATGCCGGGCTGAAACCAGCGCTGGCATCGTGGGCTCCGTTGCGGATCGACATGCCTGGCGGGGTCAGGCCACGAGGTCGAGCCGGCGCGCAAGATCGGCATACTCCTCCGCCGACAGGTTCGGCCTGGCGGCGAATTCGATGACAGCGTCGAAGGCCTCGCGCGGCGCCTGCTGCTTCATGCCGCCGAGCATGGCGGCACGCTCAGCCGGCTGGATGGCCGGGATCATAAGCCGCATGAAGGCCATCGCCTTTTCCGGAGCAAGCGAGCCGACGATGCGGTTCTCGATCGCCATCAGCTCAGCGTCGGAAAACAATGACCACAGCTGTGGAGCCGCGACGGTTTCCTCCTCATGCATGTGCTCCAGATCGTGGGCTATATAGGAGGCGAAGGCGAGATAAAGGCGGCGCCCGAGGGCGGAGCGTTCGTGCGGCCCGGCTGCATCGATGGCCGCCGCGAGCGCCTCGAGTTGGGCGAACGTCGCACGATGGTCGTCATGCTGGTCGTCGAGGCGGTCGGTCGAGACGGTGCCGCGAGCGCGCAGTGCACTGTGGATGTGGGTGTCCTCGTGCATGACGTGGTCGGCGGCGAGCGCCAGCAGCGCGCGCAGATCCAACAGGAGGTCACCCGTCGCGCGGGCCTCGCCGAAATCGGTGTTGCCCAGCCGGACAAGAAGTTCGCATTGTGCTTTGCGAAGGCCCTTGTGAATGGCACCGTAAATATCATAACGGCCGTTGAGATCGATGATCTCGCTGAGATGATGTGCATGGGTCATGAAATGCTCCCTTTGTTTCTAGCGATGGGGCAGCATCTATGGCGACCGCGCGCACATCTCTTCCTAAAAGCTTGCTAAGCGGCCCGTTCACTTCCTAAAAGTTTGCTATCGACACGCACGCGATCGTGCGCATGGCCCGAGGAGATGGCGAAATGCCATTACGGGGCAGACAAAGAGCCAAAAACCCCACCGGCGCACGTCGGCGGGAGATTCCTGGAGGCGCAACCCTCCTCTCGCGGTCCGAGGACCGTGCGTGACTGAGGACTTTCAGTCTACGCGCACGCGCGCAGGCGCTGCGGACGCCATTCGAAGCGGTCAATAGTATCCCGGGCCCGGGTAGCAGCCGTAATAGGGATCGCAGTAGTACCCATACGGCACGCCGATGCCGTACCAGAACCCGTCGCCGCCACCGTTGAAGAAACGACGACCGCGGAAGCCTTCGTGGAAGCCGCCCATGCCATGGAAGCCGCCCATGCCATGGAAGCCACCAAAGCCGCCCATGCCGCCGCCGCCAAAGCCGCCCATGCCGCCGCCAAAGCCGCCGCCGCCGAAGCCATGACCGCCGCCACCGCCGCCGCCATGACCGCCGCCGCCACCGCCGCCGTGGATCAACTGGATACCGTCATCATCATTCTGCCGGCGGATGAGCACACTCGGCTGCAGTCCGTCGCAGCGGTCTGCTATGGCACAGCTCAGGTCATAGACGCCGTTGTCCGTCGGTTGGGTGCTGAAGGCCTCGCCGGCCGCGTTGACCGCCGGGGCGATGTCGGGAACGGAGCCGGGAATGCTTCCTGCAAACGCGGCTGAGCCGTAGAGTGCTCCAATGCCCAGCAACCCCGAACATGCAAGTGTTGAGAGATAGCTTCTCATTGACTTCTCCATGGAAAATTGTCCGTGGAGCTCTAGGCCTGCGATGATCGTGGGAAGAAGGAGCGTCCTCTAGGCGATGATCGTGGGTGCTGGGCCCCTATCGGACCTTCCCGGGCAAACGCATCGCCAACAGGAAGGTTCCATCAATTCGGCCTCACGAAATCTCGAACTTGCGGGCCGATGCTCTTGCCCCACGCCAGCGCGTCTGGCGATGCCTAACCGTTCAGTCCTCGTTTTGCACGCGCCGCCGGCGTTGCCGCTCGGTCCTGATGCGCTTGGCATCCTTTGAGTCGGACGACAATGATGCCCATCAAAACCCGGGATCAAACATCTAAATATGTCAAACTGGTCTGCCCCCGTGGGGTGATCCGGGTTTGAAGTTAGTGGATGCTCGGCTTTCCCGCTACAGTCGGCGTCGAAGTCGAGCCATCCTGACGAGGCCAAACCGTCGCCTCTGGTGCCGGGGGCCTATAGCTCAAGGAGAGTGCGGCCGCACGGTATTGTAGTGCTGCGATGCATTCCCGCGTGAATTCGTTGATCTGCAGAAAGCGTCTGAAGAGAGCCGCACCGGCAGGGCTCTCGTTCGGCATATCCTGACCGAGCCTCGACGGTCATCGCAGTTGTCGCCAGAGGCTGGAACCCCGCAGGCCCAGTCGGAGTTACCACCGTGACAAGTTCGACTTAGTAAGGGTGATCACGATGCCGCTGGTAACAGGCAACATTGCCACCGTAGTGGGGACTGATGGCACAGCAATCCAAGCGTTGTTTGCGACAATGGCAGCCGATTGGCGTGCCGCAGAGGTTGAGGTCATCGGTGTGATCGGGGAGGCGCACGGTCTGCCCGACCGCACGTGCAGTGCAGGCGTTTTGCGCGACATCGTCTCTGGCAAACCGTATTCGATCTATCTGGAGGTCGCGCCTAGCAATACGTCATGCCACCTGGATGCCACGGGTGTCGAAGCCGCCTGTGCGACGGTGCTCGACCAACTCTTGTCCTGCGACATTGTCATCCTCAGCAAGTTCGGCAAGCTTGAGGCCCAACAGCGTGGGTTGGCGATGGCGTTCGAGGCTGCGATTGCCGCCGGAAAGCCGGTGCTGACCACCGTGTCGGACAAACATCGCGAGGCTTGGCACGACTTTGCGCCGGATGCGGTGTTTTTGCCTGCCAATGAGCTGGCTATCCAATCTTGGTGGCACGCTCAGCGCGGGAACTAGCCTGGCTCAACATGTGGCCTGTCATACGACCCCATATCGCTGCGACATGGGCCTACATCGGCCTGCAGATTTGTAGGCCGTCACTTCGACGCTAGACGTGCCGGATCAAATGTCAGCGTGACGGTCAATCCCTCCTGTCTCCAGTCCCACTCTATCCTGCCACCGAGTTGCTTCTCCACGGTGATCTGGCAGAGGCGGGTTCCGAAGCCAAAATGCTCCGGCGGGGCATCAATGGTGTTGCCGCCGCGCTCCGTCCAGACCAGGACGATGTGCCCGTCCTGCTCGGCGCTTTCAACAACCACGCGGCCCGACGGCTCGTGGAGAGCGCCGTGTTTGGTTGCGTTCGTCATCAGTTCGTTCACGACCAACGCGAGAGGCGTCACAGCATGCGAAGAGAGAGCTAGGTCGTGCCCGGCCACGCTCACCCTGGCATTATCAGCCCTCTCCAAGCAGGGCGAAAGGATGGTGCGGACCAGCATGAGCAAGGTCGTGCGCTGACCCACGGCCCCATACATCTCGTCCATGCTCGGAACTGAAAGTGCATGGGCGCGGGCGAGAGCCCCCAGTCGTTCCCTTACCATCTCGGCGAGTTGGGCGGGGGTTGCGGCGCGATGAGCGGACAAGCCGACAAAGCTGCTGGCGAGTGCGAAGACATTCTTGATGCGATGCTCCATCTCGCGAAGCAGCAGCCGCTGCTGCTCTTGAGCCTTCACCCGCTCCGTGATGTCGCGGACGATCCTTGAGGCTCCGACGATTTCGCCGTTGGCGCCCTTCACTGGCGAGACGGTCAGGGAGACATGGATGAGGGTGCCATCCTTGCGCCGTCGGATGGTTTCGTAGTGGTTGACACGCTCTCCTCCTCGGATGCGGGCCAGCATGCTCAGTTCTCCGTCATGCTGCGCTGCGGACATTAGCATGGTCACGGATTTGCCGATGGCCTCATCTGCGGCGTAACCGAAGAGTTGCTGAGCGCCCGCGTTCCAGCTGGTGATGGTCCCTTCAAGGTCTTGGGTCAGGATCGCGTCGTTAGAGTTTTCGACGATTGCGGCAAGGTTGCGAGTGGCGCGATCCAGTTGTGCCTCGGGACGCGAGCTCGGGTGGGACGTGTTCTTGCCCCTCGTCAGCCGCTTCGCCCCTTTAATCACTGCGCCCCCCTGCAATTCGGAAGTAGCCCAAGATTACCAAAATGCCGCCTGTCGGTGGATCATACATAGATGGACGCGCCATGTGCAAACGGCCATTTCGGCCGAGCAGTCCAAAAGAGCTGATTGCGGGAAGCCCAGAGACGCTGAGCAGCTATCGGCCACCGGATGATTGCCGAGCCAATCGCTTCTAACTTCTGCTAACCTCCACTTATTAGAGCCTATAACTGCCCCTGCGGCGATGCATCGATCCGGCATCGGGCCTCCGTGTCGGGATCAACCACCCCAGCATGGACTGCCAGCTGCGTTGACCGTCCCGTCAACGCAGGGCAGCTTTCGGCGTTCACTGTTTGGCGACGACAGTCCCCGGAATGCCAAGCTCTTGCGCGGTGGGTATCCGCTTTGCCCCTTGCTGGTAGGGGCGCGCTGCCTGCGCCGCTGGCATTGGCGTCGAAGCCCTTTTTCGTTCCGGGCGCGTCTTGCCGCCAGCCCTGCATTGCCATGCAATTCTTCTTGAACCAAGGGGTTGATTGGAAGATGCATTCACAACGACCCTTTGAGGGTAATTAATTACCAAAAGGAGCCTCCTATGACAGTCGATGACCTGAGGTTCGCGTTCCGCGTGCTGTGAAGGAGTGGCAGAAGGCCCGCGCCGAAGCCAACTGCCGCACCATGAACGGGGAACTCCTCGCACTTCTAAAGACCATCAAGCAGGCCGAAGCAGGCACGATGGCGGCAGCGTGATGCCATGATGAAGTTCGTTAAAGCTCTCAAAATGGCTTCGACGCTGAAGTCGGACTTGCTGACTGAGCAGTATGCTGCTGTCTGGCTCGACACGTCTATCTACACCCTCCGGCGCGAGCGCAAACGCGGCAACATTGGCTTCACCATGATCGGGAGCCGTGCCCGCTACAGCACCGCGGACCTTCAGGCCTACGTCGATAGTAAGAGTTCTACGCCATGTCCGAAGACCGTTTTCAAATCGGAGCCTACTACCTCACCCGGCACCAAAGCTCCCCTGTTTGGAAAGCCGCTTGGTATGACGCCAATACCCGACAAACAAAGCGCGTATCTCTTGGCACAGAAGACCTTCAAGAAGCCAAAGTCCGCCTAGCCGAATTCGTCACCAAGCAGGCAACGTTCAAGGATAACGCACCGGCTGACATGCCGTTGGCAACGGTCTTCTGTCGGTATTGGGAAGCACATGGGAAGAGCCTGCCGACGACATTACGCCTTACAGCCTTCGGCACACGATGGCGGTTGAGCTTCGAAAGCGAGGGGTGCCCGCATGGGAAGTGTCAGGACTTCTAGGGCGCCGAACGCCGGGCGAGGTATATGCCGAGTTTTCCTCGGACTACCTTCGAAGGGAAGGGAAGCTATAGATGCCTATTTCGCTGATCTGTGCGTGCCGTTGCCTGTGCCGAAGATGCTTTGAATGTCAGCTGCTGCCGAAGGTGCTTTGCGTGTCAGTTGCGTGTCAGTAGACAGAAACGAAAAAATCCGCCGAAGCGGCTTTTTCAACGAAAACAGGGGATTGGATGGTGGGCGTGACAGGGATTGAACCTGTGACCCCTACGATGTCAACGTAGTGCTCTCCCGCTGAGCTACACGCCCATCCGACGGAGCGGCATAGACCACTTTTGGTCTGGGCCGTCAATAGCCGGATCGGGAAAAGATGCGTCTTTTTGCAACGACCTTTCCCGAAGCCCGGAATTCCGCCTAAGCGGCGTGCAACATCTTCTCGACCTCGTTGACGAGGTCGCGCAGATGGAACGGCTTGGACAGCACTTTGGCGTCGCGGGGGGCCTTCGAATCAGGATTGAGCGCCACCGCGGCGAATCCGGTGATGAACATCACCTTGAGGTCGGGGTCGAGTTCGGTGGCGCGGCGGGCGAGCTCGATGCCGTCCATCTCCGGCATCACGATGTCGGTGAGAAGCAGCGAGAAGGGCTCCTCGCGCAGGCGCTCATAGGCGCTGGCGCCGTTGTCGAAATCGCTCACGTCGTAGCCGGCGCGCTCGAGCGCCTTTACCAGAAACCGACGCATATCGTCGTCGTCTTCCGCCAGAAGAATGCGTGCCATCGTATCCTGTCCGAATCACTTCGTCGGAGCCGTTCGCAGCGGCCCCGTTAACCATGCCCTATATGAGGCGCGGAGGGTAAACATCCAGTGAATACCCTTCGCGGCCGACCCGGCCGGCGACACCATGCCGCCGCGCCGAAGCGCTAGACATGACGCCAGCCCGGTGGCACTTTCATGGCATGAGAGAGCGGGCTTCGCAGCTTGGATGCACATCATGACGGCGGCTGAGGACTTTTCCGGGGTGGCGCCGTTCGAGGCCCGGACGAGCGCGGAGCAACGCGTCCCCTTCGTCTTCAACTCGCCGCACAGCGGGCGACACTATCCCGAACGCTTCCTGGCGATGGCGCGGCTCGATCGCGAATCGATCCGCCGCTCGGAAGATTGCTATGTCGACGAGCTGTTCGGTGGCGTGGTCGCGCTCGGCGCGCCGCTGCTGGCGGCGAATTTTCCGCGGGCCTATCTGGACGTCAACCGCGAGCCGTGGGAACTCGACCCGCGCATGTTCGTCGAGCCGGTGCCGTCATTCGCCAACATCCGCTCGGCGCGCGTGGCCGGCGGGCTCGGCACGGTGCCGAAGCTGGTGGGCGAGGGGCTCAACATCTATCCGGGGCGCCTGCCGATTGCCGAGGCGCTGACCCGGATCGAGACGGTCTACAAGCCCTATCACGATGCGCTGAAGCGACTGCTGACGCACACCCATGCGCGCTTCGGCTATGCGGTGCTGATCGATTGCCACTCCATGCCGGCCAGCATCCGCGTGGGCGAGACTGGCATGCGCCCGGATTTCATCATCGGCGACCGCTTCGGCGCCTCGGCCTCGCCGGCGCTGACGGAAGCCGCGATCGGCTTGCTGATTTCCATGGGTTACACCGTCGCCCACAACAAGCCTTATGCTGGCGGCTTCATCACCGAGCATTACGGGCGGCCGGCACGCAACCTGCATGCGCTGCAGATAGAGATCAATCGCGGCCTCTACATGAACGAGCGGACATTCCAGAGGTCGGCCGGCTTCGACGCACTGGCCGACGACCTGACGCGGTTCTGCGCCGACCTGATGGCGATCCCGGACCGCGACATCGGCGACCTGCCTGCGGCCGCGGAATAGGCCGCGACGGCATCAAAAGCCGACGTCAAAAAAAGCCGCGCTGCTTGCACAACGCGGCGGAGTCTAGGGAGGAAACGCCCAAAGAGGGCATAGACAGGCAAAGCTGTCTGCCCATAAGATTATTGTGCACTGCACAAAAGTCAAGGACATTCACGCTTTTTTAAGTCGTGGCGATGTGGCAATGCGCGGCCGCGCATGCGAGTCATGTTCACGCAGGGAAACGGGAGAAGCCATTGCCAGTCACGGTCGAGTTCATGCGGCGCATCGCCGAAGCGGCAGCCGCCGAAACGCTGCCGCGGTTCCGTCAGCAGAACGCCGTCGCCAACAAGGAGGCGGGCGGGTTCGATCCGGTGACGGAGGCCGACCGTGAGGCCGAGCGCGCCATCCGCGCGCTGATCAATGCGGAATATCCGCAGCACGGTATTCTTGGCGAGGAGCACGGCACCGAAAACGCCACCAGCAGCCATGTGTGGGTGATCGACCCGATCGACGGCACCCGTGCCTACATCTCCGGCCTGCCGGTCTGGGGCACGCTGGTGGGCCTGACGGTGGACGGCGATGCGGTGGCCGGCATGATGTCGCAGCCCTTCACCGGCGAACTGTTCTACGCCGACGCCAGCGGCGCCTACTATGAGGGACCGGGCGGCAGCCGGAAGCTTGCCACCCGCAAGACCACCTCGCTGGCCGAGGCGACGATGTTCACCACCACGCCGGCGCTGTTCAAGGGCAGCCAGCGCGCGCTCTACGACCGGCTGGAGCAGCAGGTGCGGCTCGCCCGCTATGGTACCGACTGCTACGCCTTCGCCATGGTTGCCGCCGGCAATGCCGACATCGCCATCGATCCCGGGCTGCAGCCCTACGACATCGTGGCGCTGATCCCCATCATCGAGAAGGCGGGCGGCGTGGTCACCACCTTCACAGGCGGCCCGGCCGAGAAGGGCGGCGACATCCTGGCAGCGGCAACGCCGGAGCTGCATGCGGCGGCGATGGAGTTCTTGCGCGGCTAGTCCGACCGCATCTCGCGCTGGCTCTAGGGAACCAGCGCGTCGCTGCCGGGAACGAAGGCGTCGAAGGCCGCGAGGAACTGCTCGCGATAGAGGTCGGCCTCCTGCAGGATCTCATGGCGTGCGCCGTCGATGGTCAGCAGCGAGCCGACGCGCAGCCGTCTGGCGTAGTTCTCGACGGCGCGGCTTGAGACGACCCTGTCGGCGCCGGCAGCGACGAGCAGGGTGGGGATGCGGATCCGCGCCATGAATTCGGGATCGTGGACCGTCCTCATCGCCTCGTAGGCGGCGTGGATCCAGGCCACCGTCGGCGCGCCCACCGCAAGTTGCGGATAGGTCTCGTAGATGAGCGCATTGCGCCGGTAGCGTTCCGGGTCGCTGCTGAGCACGTTGATGGCGAAAGGCTCGGGCCTGCGCGTGTCCCTTGCGCCGGGAACGCGGAAGCGTCCCAGGCCGGCAGAACAGAGAAGCGTCGTCAGTCTTCCCGTCGCCGCCATCGACAGTGGCGATTTGTGGAGCCCCAGGAAGGGGGCGACAAGCACCATGCGGCGAATGCGGTTGGAAAGCATCGGCGCTGCCAGCAGCGAGACCAGCGCGCCCGTCGAATGAGCGAGAATGTAGTAGGGGCCGCGGCAGTCGGGCAGCACGATCTCGGTGAAGAACCGCTCCAAATCGTTTTCGTAGTCGTCGAAACTGCGCACGTGGCCGCGTGCCGGATTTCGGGTGAGGCGGTCGGACCCGCCCTGGCCGCGCCAGTCCAGTATGGCGGTGCCGAAACCGCGCTGCGCAAGGTCGCGGATGGTCTCGAAATATTTCTCGATAAACTCGTTGCGGCCTGTCAGCAGCACGACCGTTCCCTTGGGCGGTTGTGCCGTAGCACTGAAATGGGCATAGCGCAGCTTCTTGCCGTCGCGCGCCGAGAGAAAGCCGCAGACACCGCCTGCCGGCCTCGGGTTTCCGGGAGTGTCGTACAAGAAATCCGTCATCGCTTCGCTTGCTCTGGGCGCGCCGAAGGGCCGGGTCGTGCCTTGGTGATAGGAAGCATAGCGCCGAAAAGCAAAGAAATTCCGACCGTGCCGCGAGGAGAGCAAAAAGAAAGGCCGGAAGCAGGAACGACTGCCTCCGACCTTCAACGACCCGGGAGGAAGGGACGTGACAACCCGGTTCGTTCGCGCTGCGGCGCATGGCGGGCGCCGCAATCGCGATCGTGGAGAATGATGGCACACAGCTGCTGAACAGCGGCGAAAGAGCCGGTTCATCTGGCGTTCATCGAGCCGGTTTTCACGCGATGGTTGCCCCTTGAAACGGCGTCAGGGACCCCCCAAATGTCTGATGCGGTCGCCGATGTCGGGGCCGCTGACCACGCCGAGATGCCATAACGGATTTCCCCGCTGGTCAAACGCGAAACGTGTTGCTCACTGGAGAACAGAACTATGCGTCATGTTGATTTTTCTCCGCTCTATCGTTCGACCGTCGGCTTCGACCGCCTTTTCACGATGCTCGATTCCCTTGGCCAGCCCGAAAACGGCCAGACCTATCCGCCCTACAACATCGAGCGGACGGGTGAGGATGCCTATCGCATCAGCATGGCGGTGGCCGGCTTCTCGGAAGACGACATTGCGATCGAGGCCCACCGCAACGTGCTCAGCATCAAGGGCGAGCGCAAGGAAGGCCCCGACGGCGAAGGCACCGAAGTGCTTTATCGCGGTATCGCCTCGCGCGCTTTCGAGCGCCGCTTCCAGCTTGCCGATCACGTCGACGTAATCGGCGCGAAGCTGAAGAACGGCCTTCTGCACATCGATCTGAAACGGACGGTTCCGGAAGAGCTGAAGCCGCGCAGGATCACGATCGCGACGGCCGCCGACAAGGAAGCCAAGCAGATCGAGGCCAAGGCTACCCACTGACACGAACCCATCCGGTCTTAACCGGAACGCTCCTCCCGAGCAAAGCGGCGCCCCTTTTGGGGCGCCGCTTTTTTTGTCCTCAATTGCGCATCATTCGGAAAGGCCGAAGCGGTCGTCCGAATGGGCGCGGCCGAGTCCTCAGGCTATGAGCGCGCCGAAGCGGTCGATCTCCTCGGCGGTGGTCGCGAAGCTGGTGACGAAACGGCACAAGGTTTCGTCGGGGCCGATCGGGTCGGTATAGCCGCGCGGCGTATTCCACGGATAGAACACGGCGCCGGCGTCGTTCAGCGCCTTCATGGTCGCCTTCGGCATGATCGCGAAGACCTCATTGGCCTGTGGCCGCCAGGCAAGGCGGGCCTTGCCAGAGGCGGCCAGGGCGTCGGCCAGATGCGCGGCCATGGCGTTGGCGTGGCGCGCGGTCTTCAGCCACAGGTCGTCGGCCAGATAGGCGTCGAACTGCGCCGCGATGAAGCGCGATTTCGAGAAAAGCTGGGCCCCCCGCTTGCGCAGGAAGCCGAACTCGCGCGCCTTCGACGTGTCGAACAGGACCACCGCCTCGGCGCACCAGCAGCCGTTCTTCGTGCCGCCGAAGGAGACGATGTCGACGCCGCGCTTCCAGGTCATCTCGGCGGGCGTCGCCTCGAGAGCCACAAGCGCGTTGGCGAAGCGCGCGCCGTCCATGTGCAGCGGCAGGTTGCGCTTCTTGGCCGCCGCCGCGATCGCGTCGATGTCGGCGAGGCTGTAGACGGTGCCAACCTCGGTGGCCTGGGTGATAGAGACCGCCATCGGCCGGCCGGAATGGACGAACTCCGGCTCGAAGTGGGAGAGGGCATGCTCAAGGTTCTCAGGGGTCATGCGTCCGAGCGGCCCGTCGACCGCACGCAGCCGCGAGCCGCCGGTCAGGAATTCCGGCGCGCCGCATTCGTCCTCCAGCATATGCGCCTCGCGGTGCATGAAGGAGACGCCGCCGTTCTGGTTGAAGGCGGCCAGCGACAGCGAGTTGGCGGCCGTTCCGGTGCCGACGAAGAACACCGCGACCTCGCGCTCGAAGATCTCGTTGAAGCGCTCGCCCACCTTGCGGTCTATGTCGCTGGTGCCATAGGCCGAGGCGAAGCCCGAGGCATGGGCCGAAAGGCCGGCTGCGATCTTGGGATGGGCGCCGGCCCAGTTGTCTGAGGCAAAAAACATGCTGTCGTTCCGGGAATACGGGTTGAAAGTGAGCGGACCTTGACCGGTTTCCGGCCATGCCCGCAAGAGCCAGAACGTAAAATTCCGTCACGCTGTCACCGGGCCACGCGAAACCGGTCGGCATGGCATCCGTCCGAAAATTTCAGACTGTCATAAAGATGTGAAACTTTGTTTCGCTCTTGCCGTCGTTTTTTTGTGAAAACGTCTTGTGCAGGGCAAAAAAGTCTGCGATAAAAAATTAGGACAGTAGTGCTGTCTTATTTTGTCTGCGCAAAACATGACGGATTGGGCGTATAATTACGTCTAGTCTGGCGATGGCTGCGATGGATGCCGGGCTGGCCGCCGGTGCGGCTCAATTCCGCGCATCTGCCAAGGGACGGCATACCGCCACCGCAGTGTGCCCCTCCATGGAACCTCGACAAGATGTGCCGCCGGCCGACGGAACCGCCGCCGGGCTGGCAGGGAGTGGAAAGACGCCCGTCAAGGGCAGGAGATCAAAAAGGTAGGAAGATGACGGACATGACATCTGTGACGACGCAGCCTTGGGCGCCCGCGCAGACGAAAGCCATGGACGCCAAAACGACGACTACCACCACTACTCCTCCGATAACTTGTGTCCCTCCCGCCGCGCAGGGGCTCTACGACCCGCGTAACGAGCACGATGCCTGCGGCGTTGGCTTCATCGCCAACATGAAGGGGCAGAAGTCGCATCAGCTGATCGTCGACGGGCTGTTCATGCTGAACAACCTGACCCACCGCGGCGCCGTCGGTGCCGATCCGCTGGTTGGCGACGGTGCCGGCGTTCTGGTGCAGATTCCCGACCGCTTCTTTCGCGAGGAAATGGCGAAGCTGGGCGTAGAGCTGCCGCAGCCGGGCCATTACGGCGTCGGCCACTGGTTCATGCCGCAGGACGCTGCCCAGCGCGAGCACATCGAGGGCATCATCCGCGAGGCAGCGCAGTCGGAAGGCATCCCCTTCCTCGGCTTCCGCGACGTGCCGGTCGACAACTCGTCGCTTTCCAAGGCTCCGGAGATCGTGGCGGCTGAACCCTGCCACCGCCAGGCCTTCTTCGGCCGCCCGGCCGAACTGGAAAACGACGACGAATACGAGCGCCGACTCTACATCCTGCGCAAGGTGATCTCGGGTCGCATCTATGCCGAAAACGGCAATCGCGACATCGGCTCCTACTGCGTGTCCATGTCCTCGAGAACCATCGTCTACAAGGGCATGTTCCTCGCCTATCAGGTCGGCGCCTACTACAAGGACCTGTCGGACCCGCGCTTCCAGACGGCACTGATCCTGGTCCACCAGCGCTTTTCGACCAACACATTCCCGTCGTGGAAGCTGGCGCATCCTTACCGCATGGTCGCCCACAACGGCGAGATCAACACCGTGCGCGGCAACAACAACTGGATGGCTGCACGGCAGGCCTCGGTCGACTCCGAACTCTTCGGCAACGACATCTCCAAGCTGTGGCCGATCTCCTATGAGGGGCAGTCGGACACGGCCTGCTTCGACAACGCGCTCGAGTTCCTCTGGCAGGGTGGCTATTCGCTCGCGCATTCCATGATGATGCTGATCCCGGAAGCCTGGGCCGGCAACAAGCTCATGGATAACGACCGCAAGGCCTTCTACGAATACCACGCGGCCCTGATGGAGCCGTGGGACGGCCCTGCCGCGGTGGCTTTCACCGACGGTCGCCAGATCGGCGCGACGCTTGACCGCAACGGGCTTCGTCCGGCGCGCTACATCGTCACCGACGACGACCGTGTCATCATGGCCTCCGAAGCCGGCGTGCTGCCGGTGGCCGAAGAGCACATCGTTACCAAGTGGCGCCTTCAGCCCGGCAAGATGCTGCTGATCGACCTGGAAAAGGGCCGCATCGTCTCCGACGAGGAGATCAAGTCGGAAATCGCGAAGAGGCATCCCTATAAGAAGTGGCTCGCCAACACCCAGCTCATCCTCGAGGATCTGAAGCCGGTGGAACCGCGCGAGCTGCGCAAGGACGTCTCGCTGCTCGATCGCCAGCAGGCCTTCGGCTACACGCAGGAAGACCTCAAGCTCCTGATGTCGCCCATGGCCACCACGGGCCAGGAGGCTGTTGGCTCGATGGGCACCGACACGCCGATCTCGGCCATGTCCGACAAGACGAAGCTGCTCTACACCTATTTCAAGCAGAACTTCGCCCAGGTCACCAACCCGCCGATCGACCCGATCCGCGAGGAGCTGGTGATGAGCCTCGTGTCCTTCATCGGACCGCGGCCCAACATCTTCGACCTCGTCGGCACCTCGCGTCGCAAGCGGCTGGAAGTGCGCCAGCCGATCCTGACCAATGCCGACCTGGAGAAGATCCGCTCCATCGGCCATACCGAGGACCGGTTCGACACCAAGACCATCGACATCACCTATGCGGCCAATGAGGGCGCGGCGGGCATGCCGGCGGCAATCGAGCGGCTGTGCGAGCGTGCCGAGGCGGCGGTCGCCGGCGGCTACAACATCATCGTCCTTTCCGACCGCCAGGTCGGGCCTGACCGCATCGACATCCCGACGCTGCTGGCAACGGCTGCGGTGCACCACCACCTGATCCGCAAGGGCCTTCGCACTTCGGTCGGCCTGGTGGTCGAGTCGGGCGAGCCGCGCGAAATCCACCATTTCTGCTGTCTTGCAGGCTATGGCGCGGAGGCGATCAACCCCTATCTAGCCTTCGACACTCTCATCGACATGCACCGCCGCGGCGCCTTCCCGTCGGAAGTCGACGAGCGGGAACTGGTCAATCGCTACATCAAGTCGATCGGCAAGGGCATCCTCAAGGTCATGTCCAAGATGGGCATCTCGACCTACCAGTCCTATTGCGGCGCGCAGATCTTCGACGCAGTGGGCTTGAAGACGGACTTCGTGGACAAGTATTTCACCGGCACCGCTACCCTCATCGAAGGCGTCGGACTGGAGGAGATCGCCGCCGAAACGGTGCGCCGTCATGCGGAGGCATTCGGCGAAGACCCGGTGCTGCGCAATTCGCTCGAGGTGGGCGGCGAGTACATGTACCGCATGCGCGGCGAGGCACATATCTGGTCGCCCGATGCGGTGGCCTCGCTCCAGCACGCCGTGCGCAAGGGCTCGTGGGAAACCTTCAAGGAGTTCTCCGAGCAGATCGACAGCGTGACGGCGCGCGCCCAGACCATTCGCGGCCTCTTCCACGTCAAGCTCGCCGAGGAGACCGGGCGCAAGCCGGTGCCGCTCGACGAGGTGATGCCGGCGGCCGAGATCGTCAAGCGCTTCTCCACCGGCGCGATGTCGTTCGGTTCGATCAGCCGCGAGGCGCACACTACACTGGCGCGAGCCATGAACCAGATCGGCGGCAAGTCCAACACCGGCGAGGGCGGCGAGGAACCCGATCGCTATCTGCCTCTGCCCAACGGCAAGCAGAACCCCGAGCGTTCGGCGATCAAGCAGGTGGCCTCCGGCCGCTTCGGCGTCACGGCCGAATATCTTGTCAATTCCGACATGATGCAGATCAAGGTCGCGCAAGGGGCAAAGCCCGGCGAGGGCGGCCAGCTGCCCGGCCACAAGGTCGACGCGACGATTGCCAAGACCCGCCACTCCACGCCGGGCGTCGGTCTCATCTCGCCGCCGCCGCACCACGACATCTACTCGATCGAGGACCTAGCGCAGCTCATCTACGATCTGAAGAACGTCAATCCGGCGGCCGACGTGTCGGTCAAGCTCGTCTCGGAAGTCGGCGTGGGCACGGTTGCTGCAGGCGTTGCCAAGGCGCGCGCCGACCACATCACCATCGCCGGTTATGACGGGGGCACCGGCGCTTCGCCACTTACCTCGCTGAAGCACGCCGGCTCGCCGTGGGAGATGGGCCTTGCAGAGACGCACCAAACGCTGGTGCTGAACGGCCTGCGCAGCCGCGTGGCGCTGCAGGTCGACGGCGGCCTGCGGACCGGCCGCGACGTCGTAATCGGCGCGCTGCTGGGCGCCGACGAGTTCGGCTTCTCCACCGCGCCGCTGATCGCGGCGGGCTGCATCATGATGCGCAAGTGCCATCTCAATACTTGCCCGGTTGGCGTCGCCACCCAGGACCCGGTGCTGCGCAAGCGCTTCAAGGGCGCGCCCGAGCACATCATCAACTACTTCTTCTATGTCGCGGAAGAGGTGCGCGAGCTGCTCGCCAGGATGGGCTTCACCCATCTCGACCAGATCGTCGGCAACACCGATCTTCTGGAGAAGCGGGCGGTGATCGAGCACTGGAAGGCGCGCGGGCTGGACTTCAGCCGACTGTTCCACAAGCCGAAGGCCGCGCCCGAGGCAATGCACTGGACCGAGCGGCAGAAGCACCCGATCGACGACGTGCTCGACCGCAAGCTGATCGAGATGGCCAAGCCGGCTCTGGAAGCCAGGCAGGCGGTGACCATCGAGGCCGAAATCCGCAACGTCGACCGCTCCGCCGGCGCGATGCTGTCGGGCGAGGTGGCAAAGCGCTTCCGCCACAAGGGCCTGCGCGACGACACCATCTCGGTCAAGCTTACCGGCACTGCGGGGCAATCCTTCGGCGCGTTCCTGGCGCGCGGCATCTCCTTCGAGCTGGTCGGCGACGGCAACGACTATGTCGGCAAGGGCCTGTCAGGCGGTCGCATCGTCATCCGCCCGCCGGAGAACTCCCGCATCGTCGCCGAGGAATCCATCATCGTTGGCAACACCGTGCTCTACGGCGCCATCGAAGGCGAGTGCTACTTCCGTGGCGTGGCCGGCGAACGCTTCGCCGTGCGCAACTCCGGTGCCGTGACGGTGGTCGAGGGCGTGGGTGACCATGGCTGCGAGTACATGACCGGCGGTGTCGTCGTCGTCATCGGCAAGACGGGGCGCAACTTCGCGGCCGGCATGTCGGGCGGTGTCGCCTATGTGCTGGACGAGGCCGGCGATTTCGCCGAGCGCTGCAACATGGCCATGGTCGAGCTCGAGCCGGTTCCGGCGGAAGACGACATGCTCGAGAAGCTGCTCCATCATGGCGGCGACATCGACCACAAGGGTCGCGTCGACGTGTCCGAGGACATGAGCAGTCACGACGAGGAGCGCCTGTACCAGCTCATCTCGAACCATGTGCATTACACCGGTTCGACCCGGGGCAAGCAGATCCTGGACGACTGGGCGAATTATCGGCCGAAGTTCCGCAAGGTCATGCCGGTCGAATATCGCCGCGCGCTGATCGAGATGGAACGCATGCGCATGGGCGTGGCGGCGGAATAGTTTCCGCTGCAGCGCACGGCGACGGGCGGCGAAGCCGGCCGCCCGACGCCGTCATCTTCACCCAGATTGCGATTTTGCCGCGCGGGCGCGGCGACCCACGAACAAGAGTTTTGAAATGGGCAAGGTTACAGGTTTCCTTGAGATAGACCGGCAGGTGCACAAGTATCAGCCTGCCGCTGACCGTATCCGGCACTTCCGCGAATTCACGTTGCCGCTGTCGGATAGCGAAGTTGAGAAGCAGGCGGCCCGCTGCATGGATTGCGGCATACCCTACTGCCACGGCCCCACGGGCTGCCCGATCCACAACCAGATTCCGGACTGGAATGATCTCGTCTACAATGGCGATTGGGCGACGGCGATCCGCAACCTGCACTCCACCAACAACTTCCCGGAATTCACCGGCCGCGTCTGCCCCGCGCCCTGCGAGGAGGCCTGCACGCTGAACCTCGAGGACGTTCCGGTGGCGATCAAGACGATCGAGCAGGCGCTCGCCGACAAGGCCTACGAACTCGGCCTCGTTCGCCCTGAGCCGGCGGAAAGGAAAACCGGCAAGCGTGTCGCCATCATTGGCTCGGGACCGGCCGGTATGGCCGCGGCCCAGCAGCTTGGCCGCGTCGGCCATGACGTGCACGTCTACGAGCGCGAGAGCCGTCCGGGCGGACTGATGCGGTTCGGCATTCCCGACTTCAAGATGGAGAAGCACTATATCGACCGCCGCGTCCAGCAGATGCATGGCGAGGGCGTGGTCTTCTTCTGCGGCGTCAACGTCGGTGTCGACAAGAAGGTCTCCGAACTGCTCGCCGAATATGATGCCGTGCTCTATTGCGGCGGCTCCGAAAAGCCGCGCGCGGCCAGCATCCCCGGCGAGGAACTCGCGGGCGTGCATGACGCGATGCCTTACCTCGTCCAGCAGAACAAGCGCGTGGCACAGGAGGATATCCAGTCGGCTGCGTGGCCTTCGCAGTCCATCTACGCCAGCGGCCAGCATGTGGTGGTGGTGGGCGGCGGCGACACCGCTTCCGACTGCATCGGTACGGCCTTCCGCCAGGGCGCGGTGCGTGTCACCCAGCTCGACATCCGGCCGCAGCCGCCGGAAAAGGAAAACAAGCTCGCCGTCTGGCCCTATTGGGCGACGAAGATGCGCACCTCCTCCAGCCAGGCCGAGGGCGCGGAGCGAGAGTTCCAGGTGGCGACGCTTGAGTTCATCGGCGAGGACGGGCAGCTCACCGGCGTCAAGTGCTGCGAGGTGGATGAAAAGCGCCTGCCCATCGCCGGCACCGAATTCGTCATCCGCGCGGACCTCGCCTTCATCGCCATCGGCTTTGCCGGCCCGATTGCCGGCGGCGTGACGGGGGAGCTGGGCGAGGCTCTGAAGACTCGCGTCGACGCCCGCCGCTCGACCAATGTCGAGGCCAACGAGCGCGACTATCGCACCAGCATCGACCGGCTCTATGCGGCCGGCGACGTGCGGCGCGGCCAGTCGCTGGTGGTGTGGGCGATCCGCGAGGGTCGCCAGGCAGCCCGTGCCATCGACGAAGCGCTGATGGGGACGAGCGTCCTGCCGCGATAAGCTGCAGAATTCGCACTCGAAAATACGAGCGGCCTCTTCGTTTACGGAGAGGCCGTCTTTCTTTTGGCGGCTGACGGCGGCGTCGACGCGGCCGGCGGGGGCGCGGAAGCGGGTGGCGGCGCAGCGGGTGGTGAGGCACTGGATCCGGGCGGCCAGGAAAAATCGTCGGCGCGTCCAGGCGAGGGCGGCGGCGCAATGCCCTCTACGGTCAGTTTTTCGCTTGGCGAATCCGCGGGCTGATGCTTCAGGCCCACCCGTGCCCCCATGAGTTCGCTGCCACCGTCAAGCGACGGATCGCTCAGCGAAATGGGCGGGGTGTGGTCCACTGGAGCCGCCTTCTTGGAGCCGGGCGCCAGAGACGGCAGTGCTGAAGCCGGCGCTCCCGGCATCGCGGCCACGCCGAGGATCTTGTCGAGCGGCTTTTCGGCGTAGAAGGCGAGCTTCCGCTTGCCTGCGCGCGTGAAGTTGATGCCGTCGTCGGAGCGCAGGCGCACCGGCTGCCCGTTCACATCGGGCCCTGTCGTCACGAAGGCGCCGTTGTCATCGACGAAGCCTTCCCAGACATCGACGAACTCGCCGCCGGAACCTTCGGTTGCCGCGCGATAGACGTCGTTGAACGCCAGCATGTCCGCCGTCATCTTGGTGAACCTGAAGGGCGGCATACCTACCCAGACGAAGGGCACCTTGCTGGCCGCGATGGCCTTGGCCAGCGCTTCCGTTCGGCGACCGTATTCGGTGTTCCAATTCTCCGTCCCCAACGTCTCGCCAGCATTGCCGACGCGCATCCGCTGGCGGTCGTTGGAGCCCAGCATGACGACGATTGCGGCGGGCTTTTCAGCTTGGATCAGCGGTCCGATTTCCTTGCTCCAGTCGAAGAAATCTTCTCGCACGAAGCCGGAGGAACCTTTCGACTTGTCAATCACGACGACATTCGGATTCTCCGCATAGACCGTGGCCAGGCCCTCGGCCAGCCCGCTGCCGAGGAAATCGCCGACCACCAGCACTACCTTGGCGTTCGGCTGCTTCTCGACCACCGTCGGTTGCGGCTCGACAGCCTGCGGGTTGTGCGTCGTCTTCTTGGGCGAATGCGTCTTCTGCCTCGTCAGCGGCCTCCCTTCCGGCATGCCCTGGGGCGGCTCGAAACGTCTTTCCCGGCGGGGCAAGAAAAGATCGAACAGGTTCCAGGGTCGGAACACTCGCTCCTGTGCGTAAGCAGGGAAGGGCATGATCGCCGCAATGCCGCCCGACAGAAATGCCAGCGCCATGATCAGCGCCGGCACCCATGCTCGAAACTCTGGCCTTTTCGGTGGCAATACCGGCTCCGTTGGGAACGATCCCGGTTACCGCTTTCGCAGCAGCGAAAGCACCTCCATGCTCGGGTGGCCATCCTGGCTCATGCCGGCTTGCGCCTGGAAGGCACGGATGGCGGCGCGCGATCCTTCGCCTATCTTGCCATCGAACTTGCCCTGGTAATAGCCAAAAGTGGAGAGACGCTGCTGCAGCTCCTGCTTTTCGACGAAGGACAGCTTCGTGAAGGGCCGGTTCCAGTCCCGCACCAGCCCGCCATAGCCGGCGATCTCGTCGGCGAGCAGGCCGACTGCGAGCGCATATTTGTCGGAACTGTTGTAGCGCTTGAGTACCGAGAAATTCTTGGTCATCAGGAAGGCGGGGCCAGAACGGCCGTCCAGGACCTTCAGTTCGGCCATTTCGGAGCCGTCGCGGAAGGGTTTGCCCTTGGCGCGGGTCACGCCCAGGCTCTGCCACTTGCCCACCGGCAGGGAACCTCCGGGGAACTTTCCCCCCTGCGGCAGCGAAACCTCGTAGCCCCAGGTGCGGCCGGTCTGCCAGCCATTCTTGCTCAAGAGGTTGGCGGCGGTGGCCAGCGCATCAGGCACCGAGTTCCATATGTCGCGCTTGCCGTTACCGTCGATGTCGACCGCATATTTCTGGTAGCTGGTCGGGATGAACTGGGTATGGCCCATCGCCCCGGCCCAGGAGCCCATCAGATGGCTTTCGTCGATGTCTCCGCTTTGCAGGATCTTCAACGCCGAGATGAGCTGGGTCTGCGCGAAGTTGGCGCGCTTCGGGTCGCCATAGGCCAGCGTGGCGAGCGAGCGTACGACGTTGCGCATGATCTGATCGTTCTTGAGGGTTTCGCCGTAGTTCGATTCCATCGACCAGATGGCGAGCAGGATGTAGCGGCTGACGCCGAAACGGGCCTCGATGCGGTCGAGCCAGGGTTTCCACTGCTGCGCCATGGCGCGGCCGGTGGCCACAGATTGCTCATGCACGCGGTTGTCGAAATAGTCCCAGACCGGAGCAGTGAACTCAGGCTGGTAGCGCGCCTTCTCCAGCACTTCCGGGTCCACGTCGCGCACGTTGCGGAACGCGCGGTCGAAGGTCGTGCCCGAAATTCCGTTTTGCGCGGCCGTGGTGCGGAAGCCTGCGATCCAGCGCTGGAAACCGGCATCGGCCGAAGCCGGGCTCGCCGGGAGGAGCAGGGCGAGCGAAAGGCCGACAGCCGCGGCGGCGGCCGCGAAACGACTTGCGGTCTTGCGAACGAGCATTTGTCCCTCCTTATAGGTCCTCGAAAGACTCATTCATTGCCCAATGGGGTTATCAATTCGTTTACCATGACGAAATTCGAGCGCCGGAAGCCGTCCCGAAGCCCACCGGCGCGTGCTGGCGGGAGCGGCATTTAATATTCATCAATTTCGACATGAAAATGTCACGAGCCGTGATAGACACGGTGTGACATTCTGAAACGGTGCCACATGAAAAAAGTCCGCAAGGCAGTATTCCCGGTCGCGGGTCTCGGTACGCGCTTCCTTCCGGCCACCAAATCGATTCCCAAGGAGATGCTGACGGTCGTCGATCGCCCGGTCATCCAGTATGTCGTCGACGAGGCGCGCGAGGCCGGTATCGAACACTTCATCTTCGTGACCGGCCGCAACAAGGCCGTCATCGAAGACCATTTCGACGTGCAGTTCGAACTCTACGACACGTTGTCGCAGCGCGGGAAGGAAGACCAGCTTTCCCGCCTCCAGCGCCTGCAACCTTCGCCCGGCCAGACCAGCTTCACGCGCCAGCAGGTGCCCCTCGGCCTCGGCCACGCCGTCTGGTGCGCGCGTGATCTGGTCGGCGACGAGCCCTTTGCGCTGCTCCTGCCCGACATGATCATGCAGCTCGACCACAGTTGCCTGAAGGAGATGGTCAAGCTCTACGAGCAGACCGGTCAGAACGTCGTTGCTGTCCAGGAATGCGATCCGGCCGAGACCCACAAATACGGCATCGTCGGTCGCGGTCGCGAGGTGCATTCGGGCTTCGAGATCACCGGTATGGTGGAGAAGCCGAAGCCGGGCACGGCGCCGTCCAACCTCTACATCAACGGCCGCTACATCTTGCAGCCGGAGATCTTCAAGATACTCGAGGGGCAGGAGAGGGGCGCCGGCAACGAGATCCAGCTTACCGACGCCATGCTGAAGCTGGGCAAGCAGCAGCCCTTCTATGGCTACCAGTATCAGGGCCTCACCTTCGACTGCGGCTCACCCGAGGGCTTCATCGAGGCCAATGTCGCCTTCTCGTTGTGGCGGCCCGACATGCACGAGAACGTTGCCTGCATGCTGGAACGCATGTTGAAGGAACTTCGGCCGATGGAACGCCGCAAGATGCCGCGATGAACCGATGAAGGGCCGAATTTCCGGCCCTTTTTCTTGGCCAGTGCCCCTGATGAGATAGACGATCGTCGCAGCGAGCCTTTGGCGCCTTCAGCGCTGGAGCGTGAGGCCGACGAACACGCTGTTGGCGTCGTAGTCGCGGTCGGGCAGGTTGCTCTTCTGGCTTTCATGGCGCAGGCGGCCGGTCAGGCCGGTATAGCGGTTCAGCCACCAGGTCGCACCGGCCTCGGCGCTGAAGAGCACGTCGTGCCCGCCCGCGTTGGAATAGTTGCGATAGCCGACGCCGAGTGCCGCGTTTGCGGTGAGGTTGGCACGAACCAGGCGCTCAGCCGACAGGGTGGCGGCATACAGGACAGAGCCGCTTTCGCCCACCGTCGTGGTGTCTTCGATCGTGGTGGTTCCCGCGAGGTTGACGACAGTGCCGCGTTCCGGCGACCAGGCGAATGCCGCGGCAATGCTGGGCGTGGACACCGGCGAGAGACGGCTGTCGTCGAAGCTTTCGCGCAGCCAGCCGGCGGAGAACTCACCCGACAGCTTCTCGCCCAGGTCGATCGCCACGCCGGCGCGGCTGCCGAACAGATTGGAGGATCGCTCATAGCCGCTTTGGTCGACCTTGTTCGTGTAGAAGCGCCGCCCGACCTCCACTTCGACGAATGGCGTCAGCGCCGGGGAAATCTCGTAGCCGCCGCGCAAGGCCAGCGCGGCAAGCGTCGAGTCGCGGTCCTTCTGCGAAAGCGTGTCGCCGGTAGACAGGTCCGCGTCGTTGAACATGTCGCGCTCGACCCTGCCGGCTATGCCGAAGCGGGCCTTGCCGACGCCCTTTTCAACGCCGAGGCTGCCTGTCACCGTCTGCTGGATCGGCTGGTAGGCGGTCCCATTGACAACGACCGCCGACGATGCCGTTTCGGGGCCGCGCAGATAGCCGATCGCTCCGTGACCGGAGAAGTCGTTGCCGAGGTCGACATCCAGCCGGCCGTCGATGCCGATCTGGCTGTCCTTCACCACCTCTCCCGACAGGGTGCGCCGCAGGTTGCCATACATGTTGATGGCTGCGGAGTTGCTTCTCCAGTCCGATACCGCGTTGAAGCGCACCGCCGTCTCCGACAGCACCGCGCTCGAGCCGCCATGGCTGAGGCTGGCGTTGCTCGTGGCGGTCAGGCCTTGCTCGAGCGACGAGCGCAGCACGAAGGAGCCGATGCGGATTCCGACCGGCTCGAACGGGTGGTCCTCGTCTGTCCGCCGCAGCCCGTCTATCGCCCGCACGCGCTGGGCGCGCTGGTCGATCTCCGGGTTCTCCTGCGTGTCGACAGTTGCCGCGCGCAGCGCCGGGCCGTTGACGTCTTCATCATCCACCTCGGTCGTCAGATCCGCTCTCGGCGGCTGCGGGAGGTTCTCCGCAGCCGCACGCTGGGCCTGAAGCCGTTGCCGGGCCGTCAGGGGACGGTATGTGCCGGCCGGTAGCGCCTCATCGGCGAAGGGATCGTCCGCATTGGCCGGCAGGGAAAACAGATCGGCGTCCGCCGCGTCCGGGATGGCGCCGGTGCTCATCGGATCGTATTGCGCGGATGTATCCTGGCTAGCCTGGTCTTGCGACTGGCCGTTGCCGTTCAGCAATGTGCGGTTCACATCCGCTTCCGAAACGGCGCCGCGCAAGCCCACGGTCTGAGCTCCGGCTTGAAAGGCGCAAAGCACGGCCCCCGCGCTTGCCGCGCAGAGCGCGGCGCGCAGCGCCCATGGACCTGGGCGTCGTATCTGTTCAGGGCCGGCCCGAGACATTATCACCTGGCAATATTTCGCGGCGCGGTCGCGCCAGACTTACCGAACCGTAAACGCGCCTGGTTAACGGAGGGTTGAGGCAGGTTGTGGCCGAAGCCCAGGTGCCTGTATCGATAATGTTGGACAGCCGCCCGCCGACACGCTAATCGCATCGTTCATGCACGCAGGATCCTTGAAGAAACGGCCGGACAGGCAGGCCTCCATCGCCTCGGCGATGCGAACAGTGGGCACCGAGCGCGTCGGCCTCGACGCGCTGACCGAAGCGCTGGACAATGGGCTTGCGGAGCCCTTTGCAGATGCGGTGGACATTCTGGCCGGCATCGGCGGCCGCGTGATCGTCACCGGCGTCGGCAAGAGCGGCCATATCGGCTCCAAGATCGCCGCCACGCTAGCCTCGACGGGCACGCCCGCTTTTTTCGTCCACCCCTCGGAAGCCAACCACGGCGACCTCGGCATGATCGCCCGTGACGACGCGATCGTCGCCATGTCGTGGTCGGGCGAAACAGCCGAGCTCAAGGGCATTGTCGCCTATGCGCGCCGCTTCGCCATCCCGCTGATCGCGGTGACTTCAGGCGAGACCTCGGCGCTGGCCCGCGAGGCGAATGTGGTGCTGAAGCTACCCAAGGCGCAGGAAGCCTGCCCGCACGGGCTGGCGCCCACCACTTCGACGCTGCTGCAACTGGTGATCGGCGATGCGCTGGCCGTCGCGTTGCTCGAGGCGCGCGGCTTCACGGCCGACCATTTCCGCACCTTCCATCCGGGCGGCCAGCTCGGCGCCAATCTCACTCACGTCGCCGACATCATGCATCGCGGCGACAAGATCCCGCTCGTGCCACTCGGCACCCGCATGCCGGAAGCGATCACCGAATTGTCGCGCAAGCGTTTCGGCTGCGTCTGCGTTGTAGACGACGAAGGCCGGCTTGCCGGCATCGTTACCGACGGCGATCTTGCGCGTAACCTGGGCCGCAACCTCGGCGAACTGGCGGTCGAAGACATCATGACGCGGCAGCCCAAGACCATCGGGCCGCGGATGCTGGCGAGCGCGGCGATCGGTGTGCTCAACGACCACAACATCAGTGCGCTGATCGTGGCCGAGGACGACCGCCCGATCGGCGTCGTCCATTTCCACGACCTTTTGCGCATCGGCGTCGCCTGAGAGGCGAACGCGTAGCGTTGGATTGGTGCGTTCCGTCGCGCTGATGCAGCCGAGAATATCGCCGATGGTGTTGCAAACGGCGTCAGCAGTGCGCGCGAGGTTCCGCGTTGCAATCCACTCACCCTGCGATAGACTGGTTGCAATATGCAATTGGTAGTGCGTCTGTGTGAGAGGACCGATGGCCAAGATCGTCTATTCTATGCTGACGTCTCTGGACGGCTACATCGCCGGGCCGGATGGAGGCATTGCCCTGCCGGTGCCTGAAGAAGAGCTGCACCGGCATTTCAACGAGATGATGAGACAGACCTCGACCGCGCTCTGCGGACGCCGGATGTACGAGGTGATGCGCTTCTGGGACAGCCCGGACCGAGAGACCGGCGCGGAGGAGGTCGAGCTGGATTTTGCCCATGCCTGGCGAGCGACTCCGAAGATCGTGTTTTCGACGACGCTTCAGGACGTCGGACCTAATGCCAGGCTGGCGAGCGGCGATGTCGAGGACGTGGTAAGGTCTCTCAAGTCGGAGGCGGATGGCCAGATCAGTGTTGCAGGCGCCGATCTTGCTGCACATCTCGCGCGAGCAGGTCTCATCGACGAGTATTGGCTCTACGTGCACCCTGTCGTGCTGGGCGGCGGCAAGCCGTACTTCCGGTCTGGCCTGTCGCTGACGCTGAAGCCGCTTGGAACGGAAAGCCTTACGCAGGGTGTGACCCTGCTGCGCTACGCACCCGCCGGTTGAGTCTCGACCCGACGTCGTTATTTTATAGTGCTCTAGCTGCTGACGGGGGAAGCTGACGCAGTGCGTTAGCGGCCGGCGCAATTTCCCGCAGGGTAGGGGAAACGGGACACATGGTCATACGCTAAACCTCCCCGAAGCCGGGGAGGCGAAAGCGGACTGCGCGAAGGCGGCCGGCTTAGCCGGTCACCAGCCGGCGCGTCAGCACGAACTGCTGGCCAGCCGAGCTGGTGCAATTCAACTGGTTGGGCGTCACCAGGGCGCAGTTGACGTTGGTCGACGTCTGGCGGATCAGCGACCGCACCGTGATCTCCACCGTGCGGGCATCGGCCATGCGGTAGCTGCCGTCGGCCAGCTTGTTGCCGGTGTCGAGCGCATTGGTCTGGAAGGCGCCGCCCGAGAAACTCGAGACGGCAACGCCGTCGGTGCTCAGCCACTCACCCTCGACGCCCCTCGGGGCAAGGGCGATCGGTCCGCCGACAACGGGTCCCGAACCCACGCATCCGGCCAGGCTGGCCGCTGCCGCCGCAATCGCCGCTACCGAAATCAGTTTGCGCGCAATCGTCATGGTTAAAAAATCCTCTCCTCAGTCCGCATCGAAAAAGCAATCGCGCCATTTTCGGGCGATTGCAAGCTATTGCCAGGATGGTCGTTCGGCGTAGGCGGCCTAACGGACCAGTATGTTACGGAACTGCCACGGGTCCTGCGTGTCGATGTCTTCAGCAAACAGGCCCGGACGACCTTCCAGCGGGGTCCAGTCGGTGTAGAACCCGTTCACGGGTCCCAAATAAGGTGACTGCACCTCCAGGCATCGGCGGTAGTCCATGGCGTCGGTGTCGACGATGCCGGCTTGCGGGTTTTCGAGCGCCCAGACCATGCCGGCCAAAACGGCGGAGGTTACCTGCAGGCCCGTGGCATTCTGGTAGGGGGCGAGCTTGCGCGCCTCTTCCAACGAAAGCTGCGAGCCATACCAATAGGCGTTCTTGGCGTGGCCGTAGAGCAGCACGCCGAGCTCGTCCTTGCCGTCCACCAGTTCGTCCTCGTCGAGCACGTGCTGGACGGGCTGCGCCCTGCCGGCCGCGCCGAACATCTCGTACATGGAAAGCACGGCGTCGTTGCACGGATGGTAGGCGTAGTGGCAGGTCGGTCGGTGGGTAACGTTGCCGTCCTCGTCATGAGCGGTGAAGAAATCGGCGATCGAGATCGACTCGTTGTGCGTGACCAGGAAGCCGTATTGCGCGCCCGGAGTCGGGCACCAGCTGCGCACGCGTGTGTTGGCGCCGGGCTGCTCCAGATAGATGCCCGCCCCGCAGCCGGTCTGGTGCCCCCTGGCGTTTTCGGGCAGCCATTTCTCATGCGTGCCCCAGCCGAGCTCGGCAGGCTGCAGTCCCTCCGAAATGAAACCTTCCACCGACCAGGTGTTCCAGAAGACGTTGAGCGGCTTCGGGTTCTTGGTGAGCTGCGTGTCGCGCTCGGCGATGTGAATTCCCGTCACGCCAGCCTTTTCCATCAGCCTGGCCCAACCCTCGCGGTCGCCGGCCGCCGGTTCGGTGAATTCGAGGCCGAGATCCTTGGCCAGGTTCACCAGCGCCCGCTTGACGAACCACGACACCATGCCCGGGTTGGCGCCGCAGCAGGAAATGGCGGTGGTGCCGCCCGGCTGGTCACGGATTTCCTGGCGGATGGTTTCGCGCAGCGCATAGTTGGTGCGCGAGGCGTTGTCGGCGGTGGTGTCGAAATAGAAGCCGAGCCAGGGCTCCACGACTGTGTCGATGTAGAGCACGCCGAGCTCGCGGCACAGCCGCATCAGCTCCAGCGAAGAGGTGTCGACCGAGAGGTTGACGCAAAAGCCCTGGCCGCCGCCCTTGGTGAGCAGCGGCGTCAGCAGCTCGCGGTAGTTTTCCTTGGTCACCGCCTCCTGGAGGAAGGTGATGCCGCGCTCGTCGAGAATGTGGCGGTTGTCGTCGCGTGGGTCGATGACGGTCATGCGCGACTTGTCGAACTTGAAATGGCGCTCGATGAGAGGAAGTGTCCCCCGGCCGATCGAACCAAAGCCAATCATTACCACCGGGCCGCTGATCTCACCGTAAACGGGCCATTTTTCATTCGCCATTCTTTATCCACTCCTGAGGGGTCACGCAGCCTCGGGTCTCTGCCTGCGCAGGCCGCCAGATTGCCAGATCACAGAATGGCGTCACAATAAAGAGGAAATCGGCGGTCGCCTCAGGCCTCCGCCGCCATTTTTTCGAGCACCGCAACCAGCCGGTCACGGTCGGCGGTAAGCCCCTTGTAGTCGAGCTGGGCCTCGTCGAGCACGGCGAGCTGGTCCGCGAAGGACGATGCCAGGCTCGCCCTTTCAGGATGCCTGGCCAGAACCGCGAGCGGGTCGAGATAGATGCGGATCGTGAACAGGATGTCGCGCGAGCCTGGAAGCTTGCGCAGCGTCTGCCGTTCGATGCGGATGAAGGCCTGCGCGGCAATCTCGTCAGTGCTGAATTTCGACGGGCGGTTGGTGGCGCGGTCGATGCGTTGCTGCTGCGAGAAGGGCATGTAGAGGTCATTGCCGGCCTGCAGCGACCAGTTGAACCGCTGCACGGGCTGCTCGACGGTGAGGTTGTCGAAGATGCGCTGGATGATGTCGGCCGTGCGCGTGCCGCGACCGAAGGTCGGCACCGGCTCGTGGATGTCCTGCAGGTCAAGGCCGAATTTTTCGCCGAGCGACCAGGAAGAGGGGAAGCATAGCGACCCGGCGGCAAGACGCCAGCCGTCGTCACCCCGGCGCATCAGGATCAGGTCTTCCGGCACCAGCATCGAGGCGGCGCGTAGCGGCTGCTCGGCCGCCTCGCCGATGTCGACGCGGCGGCCATCCATCACCACGATCTCATGGCCGTCTCGCCGGTAGGTCTCGGGATGGTGCTGGAGCAGGTAAGACACCAGCATGTCCAGCACCTCGCGCTGGGCTGCGCGCGTGTCGGCTTCCTCGACGAAGACCTTGTCTGCAAGCGAGGCGTAGAGCCGGTCCTTTTCCGCCAGATAGGACGGCAGGTCGCTGTCAACCTCGATCCAGTCCGTCGGGTCCAGCGTCTTCAGCGCGATGGTGAAGGGCTTCGTCGAGCCGTCATAAGGCGTATGTATGGGCATTTCGTTCAAGGCTGCTTCGTCCCCCTTTTGGTTTTGCGGCGAGATAAGCAGCCTCTGGAGGCCGGTGCAAGCCGGGGACGACTAGGCCAGCCGCGCGGAAATCAGTCCGCGCAGCGAGTTGCCGACATAGAGCGCGCGAGCACTCCTCAAGTCGTCGACGGTCAGCGGCGCTTCCACGGCCTTGCCCGTGTCCAGCAGTTCGCCGCGCAGCACGCCGGCAAGCAGACCGTCGCCGAGCGGCGGGGTCCTGAGCGGGCCGTTGCCCAAGTCGGCGAAGACGGTGGTGATGGTTCCCTCGCAGACATTGCCGGCCCGATTCAGCAGGATGACTTCGTCGGCCGCCTCGCGCGAAAATTCCGCCCGTGCCGCGTCGTAGGCCGCACGTAGCGTCGTCTTGTGGCGCAGCAGCGGGTCGGCGGCATCGAGCCGGGTCGCGGCAATCGCCAAGGTCCAGACCGCGTCGGCGGGCAGGGGCGCGAATGGCTGGATGGTCACGTTCGGCTGTCCGCCGGCGTCCAGCGTCAGCCTGACGCGAAGCGGCGCGTCGCCGCCCACGCTACGGGTCAGGGCCTGCACCACGGCGGGTCTTTCGAAGGCGAAGCCAAGCTCGCCTGCTGACGCTTCCAGCCGGGCAAGATGGCGCTCGAAACGCAAGAAGCCCCTTTCGGGCTCCCAGCGCAGCGTCTCGATCAGCTCGAAGCCGGCGGGGCTCCCGTCGCGAAGCGGGCCTTCAGCAGACATTCGTCATATTCCTCCCGTGCCGTGGAATCGAACACCACGCCGCCGCCGACATTGTAAATCGCCTCGCCCTCGGGGAAGAGCGAAATGGTGCGGATGGCAACCGAGAAGCGCATCGTGCCGCCGGGTGCGATCCAGCCGATGGCGCCGCAATAGGCGTCGCGCGGCGTGCCTTCCAGTTCGCGCAGGATCTCCATGGCCCGGATTTTTGGCGCGCCGGTGATCGAACCGCAGGGGAACAGGGCCGCGAAGATGCGCGAGATGGGCAGGTCGGGCAGCAGCTTCGCCCGCACGTGGCTCACCATCTGGTGCACGGTCGGGTAGCTCTCGATGCGGAACAGTTCCGGCACGTCGAGCGAACCTACGTCGCTGACCAGCGAGATGTCGTTGCGCAGCAGGTCGACGATCATGCGATTTTCTGCCTGGTTCTTCGGATCGTTGCGCAGGAAATCGCGCTGCGCGTCGTCCTCGGCCTGGGTCTTGCCGCGCGGGGCGGTGCCCTTCATCGGATGCGTCTCGATCCAACCTTGCTCATCCACCTGGAAGAACAGTTCTGGCGAGCGCGACAGCACGATCGGTCCGTTGTCCAGCGAAACCAGCGCGCCGTATTTCACCGGCTGGCGCTCGGTCAGGGCATCGAAGGCGGCGAGCGGGTCGCCCGACCACTGCGCATGGATCGGGAAGGTCAGGTTGCCCTGGTAGCAGTCGCCCTGGCGCAGGTGCTGGTGCAGGCGGGCAAACCGGCTTTCATAGTCGGCGAAGGACCAGGTGGCCCTTGCGTCGAAGATCGGGCCGTTAGTGGCCGACTTGCGGAACGAGGGCAGGGAGGTGTCGGAAGGGCCGTCGAAGACGCCAAGGCAGATCAGCGGTGCGCGGCGCCCCTTCGGCAGGATCGGCCGCAGCTTGGGCTCGAGCAGATAGCCGGCCTCGTAGGAAAAATAGCCAGCGAGCCATTTTCCCGCGTCATGCGCGGCCTGAATTGCATCCAGCGCCGGAAAGAAATTCTCCGGCGTATCGGCGATGATGATCTCGCGCGGGCGATCGAACAGGAGTTCGTGGCCGGCGGGATCGTCCCGGAAGAGAACGAACGGTGAGGCTGGCATTCTTCTAACCTGCAAGGACGGGTCGGGCCCGCCTCAATCCAGCGTTTCCAGCTCGTCGATCAGCTTGCTGATGACGGCAAGGCCGATCTGCCAGAAGGCCGGATCGGACGCGTCGAGGCCGAAGGGTTTCAACAGCTCGGAGTGGTGCTTGGTGCCGCCCGCGCGCAGCATGTCGAAATACTTCTCCTGAAACCCGCGCTCGGCGTTCTGATAGACCGCGTAGAGCGAGTTCACCAGGCAGTCGCCGAAGGCATAGGCATAGACGTAGAACGGCGAGTGGATGAAGTGCGGAATGTAGGTCCAGAAGGTCTCGTAGCCGTCGCGCAGCTTGATCGCCGGCCCGAGGCTGTCGGCCTGCACCTCCAGCCAGAACTGGCCGATCCGGTCGGCAGTCAGCTCGCCGTTGCGGCGCTCGGTATGCACCTTGCGCTCGAATTCGTAGAAGGCGATCTGGCGCACGACCGTATTGATCATGTCCTCGACCTTCTGGGCGAGCATCGCCTTGCGCTCGCGCTTGTCGGTCGTCTGGTCCAGCAGGGAGCGGAAGGTGAGCATCTCGCCGAACACCGAAGCCGTCTCGGCGAGCGTCAGCGGGGTGGCGGCCATCAGCGCGCCCTGGCCGGCGGCCAGCACCTGGTGCACGCCGTGGCCGAGCTCGTGCGCCAGCGTCATCACGTCGCGCGGTTTGCCCAGGTAGTTGAGCAGCACATAGGGATGCGCCGACGGCACCGTCGGATGCGCGAAGGCGCCCGGCGCCTTGCCGGGCCGCACCGGCGCATCGATCCAGCGGCGATCGAAGAAAGTGCGGGCGATGTCGGCCATCTGGGGCGAGAAGCGGCCATAGGCCGACAGCACTGTATCCTTCGCCTGGTCCCATCCGATCGTCGCCTGCGGTGTTTCGGGCAGCGGCGCGTTGCGGTCCCAGTGGTTCATCGTCTCCATGCCGAGCCAGCGCGCTTTCATCGCATAGTAGCGGTGCGACAGGCGCGGATAGGCTTCGCGAACGGCGGATGCCAGCGCATCTACGACGCTGCGCTCGACGCGGTTGGCGAGGTGGCGGGAATCGGCGATGTCCTGGAAGCCACGCCAGCGGTCGGAAATCTCCTTGTCCTTGGCCAGCGTGTTTGTGATCAGCGTGAAGGTGCGCAGATTTTCCTTGAAGGTCTTGGCCAGCGCCTCGGCCGCGCTGCGCCGCACCTCGCCGTCGGCATCCTGAAGCCGGTTGAGGGTGGGCTCCAGCGACAGCTCCTCGCCGTCGATGTCGAAGCGCAGGTCGGTCATCGTCTCGTCGAAAAGGCGGTTCCAGGCACCGCGCCCGGTGATCGACTTCTCGTGGAACAGCTGCTCGATGCGGTCCTCGAGCTGGTAGGGCTTGTCCTTGCGCAGGTCGAGGACCCAGGGCCGGTAGTGACCGAAGGCCGGGTCGGCATCGAGCGCGGCAAGCAGGTCTGCGTCCTCGATCAGGTTCAGCTCCAGCGCGAAGAACAGCAGATGCGCGCTCGCATCCGTCATCTTCTCTTGCACGTCGCCATAGAGCTTGGCGCGCTGCGGGTCGGAGGTGTCGCCGGCATAGACGAGCCCGGCATAGGAGGCGATGCGGCCGATCAGCTCCTCGATCGCCTCATAGCTGCGCAATGCCTCGCCCAGCTTGCCCTGGCTGCCCTTCTGCGCTTCGGCCGCCAGCGTGCCCTTCCAGCGCGTCTCGAAGGCGACCGCGTCCTCGGCGACCTTGGCGAGGTCGCGCTTCAGCTCCGGTGCATCCATGCCGGTATAGAGATCGTTCAGGTCCCATTCCGGCAAGTTGCCAAGATCGGCCACGCCATGGCTGGAGCTCAGAGGAGCGGCGTTCCGCTCCGGAACTATGCGCATTCGCATTCCCTTCCGACGTCAAGACAAGAATAAAGGCCGGGAAAGTCTAAGACTTCATTCACCGGCTTTTTTGAAACCTTATTTAGAACCCTGTGCCAGGATGATCCATACGGCAACCATGCTCTCTATAGCGATTCCCTGAATATTTCATGCCAGCCTGCATACTCATAGTCGATGACGATCCGGTGCAGCGCCGCCTGCTGGAGGCGGCCGTCACGAAATTCGGCTATCGGGCGATCGTGGCCGAGGACGGCGCAGCCGGCCTGAAGGCGCTCGACGGGGCCGATGGAGGCAGCATTGCCGCCATGATCCTCGATCTTTCGATGCCGGGGATGGACGGGATCGGCGTGCTGAAGACGATGCGCGAGCGCGGCATCGAACTGCCCGTCATCGTCCAGACCGCGCAAGGCGGCATCGAGACCGTGGTTTCGGCCATGCGCAACGGCGCTTTCGACTTCGTGGTCAAGCCGGCCTCGCCCGAGCGGCTGAGGACGGCGATCGCCAATGCGCTGAAGATCGGCGCGCTGGGCGGCGAGGCCCGGCGTCCGGCGCGAAGCGGCGGCGTGCTCACCTTCAAGGACCTGGTGACCAGCAGCCCGGCGATGGAGCGGGTGATCCGCCTCGGCCAGAAGGCCGCGGCCTCCAACATCCCGATCCTGATCGAGGGGGAGTCCGGTGTCGGCAAGGAGCTTGTCGCGCGCGCGATCCAGGGGTCCAGCGGACGCCGCTCGAAGCCGTTCGTCACTGTGAACTGCGGCGCGATCCCGGACAATCTGGTCGAGAGCATCCTGTTCGGCCACGAGAAGGGCTCGTTCACCGGTGCGACCGAAAGGCACACCGGCAAGTTCGTCGAGGCACATACGGGCACGCTGTTCCTGGACGAGATCGGCGACCTGCCGCTCGACGTGCAGGTGAAGCTGCTTCGCGCCGTGCAGGAAGGCGAGGTCGATCCGGTCGGCGGGCGCTCGACGGTCAAGGTCGACATCCGGCTGATCTCGGCCACGCATCGCAACCTGCTGCAGCAGGTCAAGGACGGCAAGTTCCGCGAAGACCTGTTCTATCGCCTGAACGTCTATCCGATCTTCGTGCCGCCCCTGCGCGAGCGCCGCGACGACATTCCGCAGCTCGTTCGGCATTTCATGGCCAATGTGGCGCCCTCGCAGCCGCGTGGTCGCATCATGGACATTTCCGCCCGGGCGCTTTCGATGCTCCAGGCCTATGACTGGCCGGGCAACATCCGCCAGCTCGAGAATGCCGTCTTCCGCGCCTCGGTGCTGTGCGAGGGCGACGTGCTGACCGAGGAGGAATTTCCGCAGATCAGGGCGCAGGTGGAAGGTGCGGTCGTGCTTAGCGAACGCTCCGTCGATCCCGCGCCGCGAGACGAACCGGCTCGGCCGATTCCGGCCGAGGAGGGGCTGCAGGCCGCGCTGACCGCGCAGGCACCGATAACCGGCGTCGGGCTCCTGAGGGCGCTGGATGATCGCGGCAATGTGCGTTCACTGGCCGAGGTCGAACTGGAAATGATCCGGCTTGCCATCGATCACTACAATGGCCGGATGAGCGAAGTGGCGCGCCGCTTGGGAATCGGGCGCTCGACGCTTTATCGGAAGCTCAAGGAATACGGCATCGACCCGGTCACCGGGCGGGCTGAACAACCGGCCTGAGAGGGCGGTCCAGCCCGTGCAAGGCTTTGCCGCGTAAACCATCTGTTTACCAAGAAACTGCTGTAAGGTTTTTTGCCTGGAAAATGCCATGGTCTTACCGCATTTCCCCTTCAATAAGTTCTGATTAACCATTAGAGTTGATATTCGGGCGTCACATTTTTAACGTCCGGGATTCAAATCCGGGGACAAACGGCACTCCATAGGGCCTTTTGATTTGATTACCATCGAGCGACCCAAAAACAGGCGCGATCTCGAGCCATCCGGCTGGCGTAAAATGCTGGGTGCTACGCTGATCGCCTTAGGTTCTCTGACCATGGCGGCTGCGGCGGCCAACTCCGAGACGAGGAGCCTGAAGGTCTATTTCGTCCATACCGGAGAGAAGGCGGAGATCACCTTCAAGCGTAACGGCCGGTATGATTCCGAGGGCCTGACCCAGCTCAGTCGGATTCTGCGTGACTGGCGCCGCAACGAGCCGACCAAGATGGACCCTCGGCTTTTCGACCTGATCTGGGAAGCCTATCAGGCCTCCGGCTCGCGCGAATATCTCCACGTCGTTTCGGGTTATCGCTCGCCGGCCACCAACAGCATGCTGCGCAGCCGCAGCAAGGGCGTCGCCGAGAAGAGCCAGCACATGCTCGGCAAGGCGATGGATTTCTATCTCCCCGACGTGCCGCTGAAGAAGATGCGCGAGATCGGCCTCAAGATGCAGGCCGGCGGCGTTGGCTATTATCCGACGTCCGGCTCGCCCTTCGTGCATTTCGACGTCGGCAATGTGCGCCATTGGCCGCGCATGAGCCGCCAGGAGCTTGTTGCGCTGTTCCCGAACGGCAATACCTTGCACGTGCCGAGCGACGGCAGGCCGTTGCCGGGCTTCGACCAGGCTTTGGCCGCCTATGAGACTCGCAAGGGCAGCGGCGAGCTCGCCGTCGCCATGGCGGGTAGCAAGAACAGCACTCCCAAGCGTTCCCGTGGTCTTCTGGCTGCCCTTTTCGGCGCCGGCGGTGGCGCCGACGACGAGGAGGATAGCGCGCCGGCCGCGCCGGTCGTGGCATCGGCAGCTCCGGCTCCAGCGCCGAAGGCCAGCGTCAAGCCGGCCCCTGCCGTGACCGCGTCCGCCGCCGCGGGCGGCATCCAGATCCTGTCGCCGGATGAGGCGCAGCGCGCCGAGATCCCGACCTTCAACGAGGCCGCGCCGCAGCCGTCGCAGGCGCCGGAAACCATCGTCGCCGCACTGCCCGACCGCGGCGTGCCGCTGCCGGCGCTCGCGCCGCGGCCGCAGGGCGAGGTGGGCGGGGCCCTGGCGCTTGCCGCAGCCCAGCCGACGCCGGTCAATATTCCTTTCGGCATGGCGCAGGACCCGCTGCCGGCGACGCCGGCTGCTTCTGCCGAGGTTCAGGAGGTTGCGTTCAACGTTCCGTTGCCGACGCACCGCCCGGACTATACGCCGCCTGCGCAGCAGGATGCTCTGCTTCTGGCCATGGCCGAGCCTGACCAGGGCCCGATCCTTGCCGACACGGTCCTTACGCTGCCCAGCAGTCGGCCGACGATGGCGCAAGGCGAGATGGTGGTCGCCGCGCTGCCGGAGGCCCGCCCGGTGTTGCCTGAGCCGGCGAAGCCGGATCAGATCGCCAACGCCGCTGCCGTCGAGGCGGAGATCAAGGCCAACGACGCCCGCATGGCGGCGCTGACCAGCACGACTGCTCCGGCCGAAGCAATGGTCCAGCGTGCCGCGGAGGCCGATGCTGCAGCCGCGGTGAGCGCCGGCGCCAAGACCACGCCGAAGGCTGCCCGCGCCAATAGCCAGGATGCCAAGCCGGATCGCAAGCCGGTGACGGTCGCGGCCGTGCCGCAGGCGGCGAACTGGGTGCTGCACGGCGACTATGTCGCGCAGGCTTCGGAAGGAACGACGGCGCCGTCCTTTGCCTACAACATCGTGCGTACGGCGCCGCGCGAGGTCTACACCGTCGGGTTCCAGAAGGGGAGCCAGGTGGCGGACGCAAGCCGCTTCACCGGCAAGGCGGTGCAGTTCCTTTCGGTCGCCCGCTTCCAGACCAACTGACGGAACTCGCATTCAAACAAACAAAAAGCGCCGGCACGTCCGGCGCTTTTTGGTTTCGTAGGCGATTGAGGCGACGGAGCCGCCTCATCGGGACGATATGATCCCGGATTGTCGCTCAGCCTTTGCGCAGCCCGGCAGCTTCACGCGCCAGCGCTTCGATCGAAGCCCAGTCGCCGGCCTTGACCATGCTGTCCGGCGCCACCCACGAGCCGCCGACGCAGACGACATTGGGAAGGGCGAGATAGCTCGGCGCATTGGCAGCCGTCACCCCACCCGTCGGGCAGAAGCGGATTTCGGCCAGCGGCGAGGCCAGGGCCTTGAGGAAGGACGCCCCGCCCGCCTGCTCGGCCGGGAAGAATTTCAGGAAATCGAGCCCGGCGTCGCGCGCCATCATGATCTCGCCCGGCGTGATTGCGCCCGGCAGCAGCGGAACCGGGCTGCCGTCGGCGGCTGCCAGCAGTTCGCGGGTCACGCCGGGGCTGACGATGAATTGCGAGCCCGCCTCGGCCGCCTGCTCGAACTGGCGCGGGTCGAGAATGGTGCCGGCGCCGACGATGGCTTCCTCGACCTCGCCGATGACGCGGCGGATCGCCTCCAGGGCGGTCGGTGTCCGCAGCGTGATCTCGATCGCGCGCAATCCTCCTTGCGCCAGCGCGCGGGCCAAAGGCACGGCGGTGGCCAGGTCATCGATCTTCAGCACCGGGATGACCGGCTGGCCGTCGAGGAGGGAAAGGAGCTTTTCGGTCTTGCTGGACATCGGATTCTCTAGGCTGCGATAGGATTTCAACCGATTTAACAGAAGCGGTCCCGCAAGTCACGAAGGCTTCTGCGTCACGATCGTGCAAACAGGCGTTTCAACCCGCTCCACAAACCGGCAAGGGCGGCTTGCGGTTCCGGCGGTTGGCCCGGAAGCGCGACCGATGGAGTGGGCTGCGCGCGCCGCTCTGAGCGGCGTCTGCAGGACGCGTAGCCGATGGGACGGCCACCATTGGCGAAACAGTGTCGCGATAGCGCTGGTATGCCGAGGCGATCTTGGTGTGATAGCCGTTCTGCCGATAGTTCGGGCCGTTGTAGCCGCGGGCGAAGGCGGCCCAGTCGCGCTCGCGCAGCGAGGGGGAGAGGCCGGCCTTGTCGATATAGCGCGCCATCAGGCGCACCTGGCCGCCGACGCCGCTGCGCGCCTCGGCGACGAGGGCGTCGACGTGGGCATAGCCGAGCCATGCCCAATGCGCGCCCATGACCTGGCCCAGGCCCCACGAGACCGATTCATAGGCGGCCTTGCGGTCGATTGCGGCGGCGCGCTCGAGCAGACGCCAGCGCGCCTCCTGAGTGCGAGGATTGGCGACGACCCCCGCGGCCGGCGCGGACAGGCCGAGTGCGCGCGCCTTGGCCTGGTTCGTCGCGGAAAGGCGCTGGTCGAAATAGTGCCCCTCGAAGCGGATCAGCGGTTCGTCGCGGCCGTCGACGCGGGCATATGCCTGGCCGGCGCTCTCCACTTCCGCGACCGCCAGCAAGGCTTCGGTTTCGATGCCGAGCGTTCGCGCGACAGCTGCGATCTCGCTGATGATTTCCCGGGTGAACATGGCGCGCTCTCCTTGCCTGATCGGGCAATTGTGACCGTGCCTCCCTGGTGTGGGATAAAATTTGCCGGGGTGCACGCGGCGCTTGTCTCGTACCCTCCTGCCAACCTACTGATATTAGGCCTCTTTCCGATGTGTCTTGAAACACGCTTCTTCAAGCGCTACTGCCGCCTGCCATGAATTCGTCCACGCTCCCGCAAGATTTCCGCGTCGCCGCACTCTACCGGTTCTGCCGGTTCGAGGCGTTCGAGGAATTGCGCGCGCCGCTGGCGGCCTTCTGCTGCGCACGCGGCATCAAGGGCACGCTGCTGCTCGCGCGCGAAGGCATCAATGGAACGGTCGCCGGGAGCGACGAGGCGATCCTCGAACTCGTGGCCTGGCTGGAGGCGATGCCCGAACTCGCCGGGTTGGAGCTGAAGTACAGCCGGGCGGCCGAGATGCCCTTCCACCGCATGAAGGTGCGGCTGAAGCGCGAGATCGTGACCATGGGCGTGGAGGGCATCGACCCGCTGGAAGGGACGGGGGCCTATGTCGCGCCGCAGGACTGGAACGCCCTGATCGCCGACCCGGACACCATCGTCATCGATACCCGCAACGACTACGAGGTTTCGATCGGCACGTTTCGCGGTGCGGTCGACCCCAGGACCAGCAGTTTCCGCGAGTTTCCCGACTGGGTGGAGCAGCACCGTGACGAACTCGAAGGCCGCAAGGTGGCCATGTTCTGCACCGGCGGCATCCGCTGCGAGAAGGCCACGGCCTATGTGAAGTCGCTCGGCATCGACGAGGTGTTCCACCTCAAGGGCGGCATTCTGAAATATCTGGAAGAGGTGCCGGCCGAGCAGAGCCTGTGGGAGGGCGAGTGCTTCGTATTCGACGAGCGCGTGGCCGTCTCGCATGGTCTTGAGCAAGGCAGCGCTGTATTGTGCCGGGCCTGCCGGCATCCGCTCACGCCCGATGAGCGGGCCTCGCCGCATTTCCAGGATGGCGTCTCCTGTCCCCACTGCGTCGAGGCGCGCAGCGACGACGACCGTGCGCGCTACGCCGAGCGTCAACGGCAGGTGGAACTCGCAGCCAGCCGCGGCGTTCGCCATATCGGCAGCTGAGAAGGGCTGTCTACCGGCGGGGAGGGGCGGAAAACATCACCCTCTTGTCATTGCAATGTCGTGACTCGCTGCCTACCTCACCGGCATCCGAAACGCATCCGCAGCGGCGGACCTACATTCCGGAGGCCCTGATGTTCGACCCCAAGAAGCTGCTCGACGATTTGCTCGGCTCCAAGGTGCCCGGGACAGACTCGACTGTCCGCGACACCGCCGATCAGGCGGTGCAACTCGCCAAGGACAATCCGCTGGCTACGGGCGCACTGGCGGCCGTGCTGCTTGGCACGGGTGCGGGCCGCAAGGTCACCGGATCTGCATTGAGGCTCGGCGGTCTCGCCGCTGTCACGGCGCTGGCCTACAAAGCCTTCCAGAACTACCAGGACGGCGAAAAGCCGGCGCCCGCAGGCGCGGCAGAGCCGGAACTGCTGCCGCCGCCCGCCGACACGAGCTTCCATCCCTCCCAGGCCCCGCAGGGCGAGCGCGAGTTTGCGCTGGCGCTGGTTCGCACGATGATCGCCGCCGCCAAGGCTGACGGGCATGTCGACGAGGAAGAACGGCGCAAGATCGCCGAGAAGCTGGCCGGCGTCGGGCTCGACAGCGAGGCCGAAAGCTTCCTGCTCGGCGAGCTTGCCCGTCCGCTCGACATCGACGCGCTGGTGGCGACTGCTCACACCGATGCCCAGAAGATCGAGCTCTATACCGCAGCCCGCCTGACGATCGAGCCCGATACGCGCGCCGAGCGCGGCTTCCTCGACATGCTGGCCGGGCGTCTTGGTCTGCCGGACGCGTTGATCGATCACATCGAAGCCACGGTGGCGGACGCCAAGGCGCCGGCTTCGCGCGAAGCGGAAGAGGCGGGTCTCTGACCGGCCGATTGGCGGTAAGGTTTCGTTAACCGATCTGGCGCATCATTTCCCCATTCGGGGCCGCATTCTTCCTCCCAAGCGCGATCCTGATCTTGTGGGCGGTCGCCAATGCCCGCCCTTTTTTGTCGGCAGTCACCTTCGTCCGGGTTGTCTCCTCTCTTTTCTTCTGCGATGCCGGGGGCCTCTTTTGGGAGGGATCGCGATGGCGCATAAGACGGCAATCGTAACCGGGGCGGGCACCGGCATAGGCAAGGCGGTCGCCACAGCGCTGCTGAAGGCGGGCTGGAACACCGTCTTCGTGGGAAGGCGTAAATCCGTGCTCGACGAGGCGATCGCGCAGGCCGGCCCGACCGAGGCGAGAGCGCTCGCCATTGCCTGCGACATCTCCAAGGCTGACGAGGTCGACGCTCTCTTCGCCGGCGTGGCGGACGCATTCGGCCGCGTCGATCTGCTCTTCAACAATGCCGGCATGGGCTACAAGTCGACGCCGATCGATGAGATCCCCGTCGAAGTCTGGAACGAGGTGGTTGGCGTCAACCTCACCGGGTCGTTCCTGTGCGCGCGTGCAGCCTTCGGCGCCATGCGCCGGCAGAACCCCCATGGCGGGCGCATCATCAACAACGGCTCGGTTTCGGCCCATGCGCCGCGGCCGGGTTCCGTGCCCTACACCGCCACCAAGCACGCCATTACCGGGCTTACCAAGACGCTGGCGCTGGATGGCCGGCCCTTCGACATCGCCTGCGGCCAGATCGACATCGGCAATGCGCTGACCGAGATGGCCGTGCCGATGACGCAGGGCGTGCCCCAGGCCAACGGCACCATCGCGCCCGAGGCGGTGATGGATGTCGAGCGCGTCGCCGAGGCCGTGCTCTACATGGCCTGCCTGCCGCTCGACGCCAATGTTCTGTTCATGACGGTGATGGCGACCAAGATGCCCTATGTCGGCAGGGGATGAGTGATCAGCGATCTCCCAAGAGATATTTTAATCATAAAATTTCATGCTTGAAATGTAGCTTGGGGAGTGCGATCCTCGCCGGAAAAGGGGAGGGCGGTCGTTCCGCCAGGAAGGGACAGGTCGCATGACGCAAGCTGACAATCCCGCGCAGGGCGCCCAGATGGAATTTCGCGGACGCATGTCCTATGGCGACTATCTCCATCTGGAAAAGGTGCTCAATGCGCAGGAGCCGCTCTCCACGGCGCATGACGAACTCTTGTTCATCATTCAGCACCAGACTTCCGAACTGTGGATGAAGCTCGCCATCCACGAAATCCGCTCGGCAATCGCGGCGATCCGGGAGGACCGGCTGCAGCCGGCCTTCAAGATGCTGACCCGCGTGGCGCGCATTTTCGAGCAGCTGAACAGCGCCTGGGACGTGCTGCGCACCATGACGCCGAGCGAATACACGCAGTTTCGCAGCTCGCTCGGCCAGTCGTCCGGCTTCCAGTCCTACCAGTACCGCGCGATCGAGTTTCTGGCCGGCAACCGCAATGCGGGAATGCTGAAGCCGCATGCGCACAAGGACGAGGTCGTCGCGGCGCTGGAGGACATATTGTCGGCCCCGAGCCTCTATGACGAGGCGCTGCGGCTGCTGGCGCGCCAGGGTTTTGACATCGGCGCCGACGCAACCCGCTCCGACTGGCGCGACACGCGCGGAGAAAGCGAGGAGGTGCTTGCGGCCTGGCGCGAGGTCTACCGCGACCCCGAGCGCTACTGGATGCTCTACGAACTGGCCGAAAAGCTGGTCGACTTCGAGGACTACTTCCGGCGCTGGCGCTTCAACCACGTCACCACGGTCGAGCGTATCATCGGCCTGAAGCGCGGTACGGGTGGCACGTCCGGCGTGTCCTATCTGCGAAAGATGTTGGAGGTTGAACTGTTTCCGGAACTCTGGAAAGTTCGCACCGAGCTTTAGTGAAGCCGGTCCGACCCCGGAGGAGGGGCCGGCGGCTGCTACATACTAGGGAAGAGGGAGAGGAACACATGAGGAAAATTCTTGTCGCCAGCCTGCTGGCGCTGTCTCTGGGCGCGTCGGCAACGGCACATGCCGACCCGCTGAAGATCGGCATGATCACCACGCTTTCCGGCGGTGGCGCCGGTCTCGGCGTCGACGTGCGCGACGGCTTCATGCTGGCGCTGAAGCAGTCGGGTGCCAAGGACATCGAGGTCGTCACCGAGGACGACGCGCAGAAGCCCGAGCTTGCCGTTCAGATCGCCGACAAGATGATCCAGAGCGACAAGGTCGACCTGCTCACCGGCATCATCTGGTCGAACCTGGCCATGGCGGTGGTGCCCAATGCGGTGGCCCAGGGCAAGTTCTATCTCTCGCCCAACGCCGGCCCGTCGGCGCTGGCGGGCGCGAAGTGCGACAAGAACTACTTCAACGTCGCCTACCAGAACGACAACCTGCACGAGGCGATGGGTAACTACGCCAACACCGCCGGCTACAAGAAGATGTTCATCCTGGCGCCGAACTACCCGGCGGGCACGGACTCGCTCACCGGCTTCAAGCGCTACTACAAGGGTGAGCTGGCCGGCGAGGTCTACACCAAGGTCGGCCAGACCGACTACGCGGCCGAGATCGCCCAGATCCGCGATTCCGGCGCGGATGCGGTGTTCTTCTTCCTGCCGGGCGGCATGGGCATCGCCTTCATGAAGCAGTACTCGCAGTCGGGCGTCGAGACGCCGGTGATGGGACCGGGCTTCTCCTTCGACCAGGACGTGCTCGGCGCGATCGGCGATGCCGCGCTCGGCGTGAAGAACTCGTCCGAGTGGTCCAAGGACCTCGACAACGCAGCCAACAAGAAGTTCGTCGAAGGCTTCCAGGCCGAGTATGGCCGCCTGCCGTCGCTCTATGCGGCGCAGGGCTACGACACGGCCAGCCTGATCCTCTCGGCGGCCGCCAAGGCCAACGTGAAGGACGCCGACGCCTTCCGCGCGGCGCTGAAGGAAGCGAGCTTCGATTCCGTGCGTGGCAAGTTCCGGTTCAACACCAACAACCATCCGATCCAGGACATCTATGTCCGCGAGGTCATCAAGGAAGGCGACGTGCTGACCAATAAGATCGTGGCCACCAGCTTCACCGACCACGAGGACGCCTACGCCAAGGACTGCAAGATGTGAGAAGGCTGGTTTACTCGCAGGCATGAACGGTCCGGCCTGCGAAGTCATCCGGCCCCCTCTCTGTCTCGGCTTCGCCTCGACACCTCTCCACCGCTTCGCAGGGGCGAGGAACCGCGGCGGCGGCTTGGCTCCCTTTCTGTCCCCCCCATGAAATGGGGGAGAGGTGTCGAGAGTAGCGAGACGGAGAGGGGGCTTTTAAACACGCACACGTAACCTGACGGAACCCGATTCTTGTCCACCCCGCTCCTTATCGAGCAACTTCTGAACGGATTGCAGTTCGGCGTGATGCTGTTCCTGATGGCGGCCGGGCTGACGCTGATCTTCGGCGTCATGGGTCTCATCAATCTGGCGCATGGCTCGCTCTATATGGTCGGCGCCTTCGCTTGTGCTGCGGTCGCGGCGGCGACCGGCTCATTCTGGCTCGGCCTTGCCGCCAGCCTGGCGGCGGCAGCCGCCGCCGGTGCGCTGGTGGAACTGGTCGTCGTTCGCCGGCTCTACGACCGCGACCATCTCGACCAGGTGCTCGCCACCTTCGCGCTGATCCTGATCTTTTCGGAAGGCACGCGCTGGCTGTTCGGTTCATTCCCGCTCTATCTCGACATTCCGGCGACGCTGTCGGGCGCGATCCAGCTTCCCGGCGGCGGGCGCTATCCGCTCTACCGGCTGGCGATCATCGGTGTCGGCATCCTAGTGGCGACCGGGCTTTACCTTCTCATTTCCAAGACCCGGCTTGGTATGCGCATCCGGGCAGGCGAATCCGACCGCGAGATGATCGCTGCACTCGGCGTCGACATCCGCACGCTCTACACCGTCGTCTTTGCACTGGGCGCGGCCCTTGCCGGGCTCGCCGGCGCGCTGGTGGGCGCGCTGCAATCGGTGCAGGTCGGCATGGGCGAGCCGGTGCTCATCCTCGCCTTCGTCGTCATCGTCATCGGCGGCATCGGCTCGATCAAGGGCGCCCTGGTCGGCGCGATACTGGTTGGGCTGGTCGACACGCTCGGCCGTTTCCTGCTGCCAAAACTGTTTTCCGCCTTCATGGGGCCCGCGCAGGGCACGACCATGGGCGCAGCGATCGCCTCCATGCTGATCTATGTCGTCATGGCGCTCATCCTCGCCTTCCGGCCTCGCGGCCTGTTTGCCGCCAATGCGTGACGGGGTGGGCATGACGCGCGAAACTCTCGTCGGCTTCGTTCTGGCTGCGCTGCTTCTGGCGTTTCCGCTGGTGGCCTCGGCCATGGACGAACCTTTCTACATAACGCTCGCCACGCGCATGGCCGTGCTGGCGCTGGCGGCCGTGGGGCTCAACCTCGCGCTCGGCCTCGGTGGCCTCATCTCCTTCGGCCATGCGGCCTTCTTCGGCATCGGCGGCTATGTCGCCGGCATCTTTGCCGCTCATGCCTTCAACCAGGAGCCGATCTTTTCGGCACCGTTCGAATTCATGGGCAGCGACCGGATGCCGATGATCTGGCTCGCGGCGCTGCTCATCAGCGCGCTGGCGGCCCTGCCCATCGGCGCGATCAGCCTGCGCACTTCCGGTGTCTATTTCATCATGATCACCTTGGCCTTCGCCCAGATGATCTACTATTTCGCCATGTCCTGGCCCGCCTATGGCGGCGAGGACGGGCTGTCGATCCTGGCGCGCAATGCCTTCCCGGGCCTCAATACGGCCAATCCGCTCAGCCTGTTCCTGGTTTGCTACGGCCTGCTGCTGGTCGCGCTGCTGGTATTCGCGACCGTCCGTAACTCGCGCTTCGGCGCGGCGTTGCAGGCCGGCCGGCAGAACGAGACGCGGCTCGCAGCCGTGGGCATCGCGCCTTTTTCGGTGCGCCTCGTCGCCTTCGCCATCTCCGCTGCCATCACCGGCCTGGCCGGCGCGCTCTATGCCGATCTGAACCGCTTCGTCAGCCCGTCAATGTTGTCGTGGCAGATGTCGGGCGAACTCATCGTGCTGGTCATCCTCGGCGGCACCGGCCGGCTGTTCGGGCCGCTGGCGGGCGCCATGCTGTTCGTGCTGTTCGAATCCGCTCTTGGGGGCCTGACGGAGCGTTGGCAGTTCTTCCTTGGGCTGATCCTGCTCGGCGTCGTGCTGTTCGCACGCGGCGGCCTGATGGGCATCGTCGCCGGAAAGGTGCGCCATGGCTGAGGCGGTCCTGTCCATCCGCGACCTGCGCAAGACTTTTGGCGCGCTGAAGGCAACCGACGGCGTCAGCCTCGACCTGAGGCCGGGCGAGATCCATGCCTTGATCGGCCCGAACGGTGCCGGCAAGTCGACGCTGATCCACCAGATCGCCGGCTCGATCAGGCACGATAGTGGCAACATCCATTTCTTCGGGCACGATGTAGGCACTCTCGGCATGGCCGAGCGGGCGCGGCGCGGTCTTGGCCGCAGCTTCCAGATCTCGTCGCTGGCGCCGGAGTTTTCGGCTCTGCGCAATGTCATGCTTGCGGTGCAGGCGCGGCAGGGCTCCAGCTTTCGTTTCCTCAAGCCCGTGATGAGCGACAGATCGCTGATCGAACCGGCCATGGCCGCGCTGGAGCGCACCGGCCTTGCCGACCGCGCCCGCGTGCCGGCGGCCGAGCTTTCGCATGGCGAGCGCCGCCAGTTGGAGATCGCGATTGCGCTGGCGCTGGGTCCAAAAGCCTTCCTGCTCGATGAGCCGATGGCCGGCATGGGGCCGGAAGGTTCGCGCAGCCTCACCGCGTTCCTCGATAGCTTGCGGCAGGAGGCACCGATCCTGCTGGTGGAGCACGACATGGACGCCGTCTTCGCGCTGGCCGACCGCATTTCCGTGCTCGTCTATGGCCGCATCATCGCGAGTGGCACCGTGGATGAAATCCGCAGCCACCCGGAAGTGCGCCGCGCCTATCTCGGAGAGGCGGCATGAAGATTCTGGAGATTGCAGGGCTGGAGAGCTTTTACGGCGCCTCGCAGGCGCTGTTCGGCGTCGAGCTTACTGTGGCCGAGGGCGAAGTCGTGGCGCTGATGGGCCGCAACGGCATGGGCAAGACCACCACGATCCGCTCGGTGCTCGGCCTGGTCAGGCCGCGCGCTGGCAGCATCCGCGTAGCGGGCAGCGAGGTTGCCGGGCTGAGCCCGCACCGCATCGCCCGCCTTGGCGTCGGGCTGGTCCCGGAGGGGCGGCGCTGCTTCCCCAACCTCACCGTGCAGGAAAACCTCGTCGCTGCCGCTCGCTCCGGCGTCTGGACCCTTGCCCGGGTCAATGAACTGTTTCCGCGCCTGGCCGAACGGCGCGACCAGTATGCGAATACGCTTTCGGGCGGCGAGCAGCAGATGCTGGCCATCGGCCGTGCGCTGATGACCAATCCGAAGCTGCTGATCCTCGACGAAGCCACCGAAGGCCTGGCACCGGTGATCCGGCACGACATCTGGGCGGCCATCCGTCGGCTCAAGGCCGAGGGCCAGTCGATCCTGGTCGTCGACAAGACCTTGTCCGAACTGCTGCCGGTAGCCGACCGCTGCTTTGTGCTGGAAAAGGGCCGCACGGTCTTTTCCGGTGCGCCTGCAGCCCTTACGGCAGAGCTGCAGGACCGCTATCTCGGCGTCTGAGACGCCACTCGAAATCCCGAACTACCAGAACTGGAGACTATCCATGACCACCGAAACCATTCACGAGGTGCTTCACCCGGCCAACTGGAAGGCGGCCAAGGGCTATGCCAATGGCATCCTTGCGGATGGCCGTGTCGTCTATCTCGGCGGCCAGATCGGCTGGAACGCCGATCAGGTTTTCGAGGCGAAGGATCTGGTCGGGCAGACCCGCCAGACCCTCCAGAACATCGTCGACGTGCTGAAGGAGGCCGGCGGGCGGCCGGAGCACATCGTCAAGCTCACCTGGTACATCACCGACAAGAAGGAATATCTCGCCAATGTGCGCGAGATTGGCGCCGCCTATCGTGAAGTGCTGGGCAAGCACTTCCCGGCCATGGCCATGGTGCAGGTGGTGGCGCTCATGGAAGACGAGGCCAAGGTCGAGATCGAGGCGACGGCGGTGCTGCCACGCTGAACGCACGGCTGACCAGGAGCAATGGACGTCCGCTGAGGCAGGCCTAGGGACGTCCTATCGTCGGTCGAGCTGGTGAAATCCTACTTTCTTCCAAGGCATGAAGGTTTGGCAAGATCGGTCGCGAGAGCACGACCGATCATGACATGTTGAGTTATCTACCAGAGAGTGCAATCTAAGGCGTTGCTCGGGGGACTCACCAATGACGCGACCAGGCAAAATCCAAGGGTTGCTTCTAGTTATCTTTGTTTGTCTGTCGATCATAGCCGTTTGCGGCGCTTATTTCCTCGTCTTGCAAAACCGCCATACGGAGACGCGGCTGGGGGCCAAGATCGACAGGCTGGCGGCACAGCCTCAGCCGATCCCGGACATGCTCCGGGAAGGCAGGGAAGCATGCAACGTCCGCCTGAAGTCGCTGCCGGCCGTTATTAGCGAGCCAGGCACCTACTGTCTTTCAACTACCATCAACGTTGCGGAGGCCGGGCGCGACGCCATTACCATAAAGAGCAATGATGTCGTCATCGACGGCCTCGGCCATACGGTCGTCGGCTCCGCCGACCCGGCAACAACCACGCGCGGCCTCTACGCCGTTGACTATCGCGGTATCACCGTCAAAAATATCCGTTTTTCCGGTTTCAACACCGCGATCCTGATCGGACGCACCGACGAGCTGATTGCGGAAACCACCACCTATCCGGCAAACGCCCGGTCGCGGGACATCCGCATTTCCGGTGTGGTCGTCGATGGCGCGGCCTTCCAGGGCATCCATGTCCGTGCCGACAATTTCACCATCGCCGGAAACACGATCATGAGGATTGGGCCGAGCACCGTTGCCCCTCATGCCTTCGCCACCGGAATATCGACGCGAGGCAATGGCTGCGAAATCAGCGGCAACCGCATCATGCTGGGCGAGCCGACCGGCAATGGCGAGAATGTCGGAATCGCCAATTATCTCGGGGCTGGGTGCCGGATCGAGCGGAATACGATCGTTTTCGACCGTCTTCCGGAGTTTGGGCGCAACTTCGGCATCTGGACCAGGCCTTCCGGCGGCGCGGTTCCGCTCGTCGCCGACAACCTCATTTCAGGGGCGCATTATGCGCTCGGGCCTCACGGCATGTTCGAACGCAACCACATCGACAACGCCGTATGCGCCGTGTTCACGCGGCGCCCGTCCGACGTCGATGGGTTCTTCGACCTGGGCGGCAATGTCGCGGTCAGGACGGCGGGGATTGTTCGCCCCGGCAGCCGGGAATGCCCCGACGAGATCGAGCGCGCGCTGTCACGCTATCGCGAGAAGCCGTCCCCCGAAGCCGCCTATCTGGTTGCGCTGTCCTATGGTGAACATTCGCCGATCGAGAATGAAGCCGATTCCATGGCCTGGTTGATCGTCGCGGCCAAGTCCGGGCATCGGCTCGCGGCAAATCAGATTAGGGGATGGCGCCCCCCGGAGATAAAGGCGGCAGCCGAAAAGATTGCAGCACGGATTTTGGAAGCCGGAACGCCGGCCGTCGCCGCTGGCGCAGGGCCAGAGATTTCTTCTGATCAATGATTCCGCTTCGCGAGGGCAATCGTGCGCAATGGCCCGTAGAGTTGAGGTGGCAGGCCGTGCTAGCCTGCACTCCAGCCGCGGTGACGGCAGGCTGCAGGCGGGAATGCAGGTGAGGACCAGCGGCATTGGACGCGTCGTGTTTTGGGGAGGCGGCAGCCTGTGGATCGGGCACGCAATGGCCCCGAGCGAGCTTCACGCCCATCACGCCATCCAGATAGCGTTTGGCCTGGACGGACCGATCGAATTGCGGACCGGCATCACGATGCCGTGGGGCAGCTTCAGCGGAGCGCTTGTTCCCCCCGACCTGCCGCACGAATACCGCGCCACCGGACGGCACGTCGCCAACGTCTTCTTCGAACCCGAGACGCCGCTCGGGCGCCGTCTGCTCGAGCGGTTTGGAAGAGGAGGACTCGCGTCGATCGACGCCGAGGAGGCGCGAAGAGTGACCGCTCCACTGGCGGACGCCTTTGCCTCGTCTGCCGCCGATGAAATCCTGGAGGAGAAGGCGCGCGCAGTGCTGGCCCAGCTTGCCGGCGGCGCTGCGCCCCGGAGTTCCACCGACAGACGCATCCTGCGCGCCACCAGTTGGATCGCTGCGCATCTCGACGAGTCCCTGACGCTTGCCCAGGCCGCCGCCGTGGCCGGGCTTAGCGAGGGGCGTTTCCGCCACCTTTTCGTAGCCGAGACCGGCATAGCCTTTCGCCCCTATGTGCTCTGGAGCCGTCTCAACCGCGCACTGGAGCTGGGCTTCGGAGGCACTTCATGGACCGAGGCGGCCCATGCGGCCAATTTCGCCGACTCGGCTCATCTCACGCGCACCTGCCGCCGTATGTTCGGCCTTGTGCCGACCTCCCTGCGCATTCGCCAAGCCGCCAGCGCTGCTGAAGCCTCCGCATGAGCGGCTAGCCCTTTCATTCAAGCGCTGCGATCCCTTCCGTCATAAAGGAGCCGCTTCAAAAATTGGCGCTCTTGGAAAGGGAAACAAATGGCAGCGATTTTGAACCGTGTCGCCCTGCTTTGGCTGTTGCTGGCAGGTGTGACGATAGCATGCGGCGTGGCGGCGGCGGCAATGATGATGTCGCCTCCGAAGGACCTCGATCTCTCGCTCCGGCAGAGCTCTGCCGGCGGGGCCTACAAGATTGTGCTGGAGCCCGGCACCGATCCGGTGCCGCTCCGGCAGATTCACAGCTGGACCATAAGCGTCACCACTCCCGCCGGGGTGCCGGTCGACGGCGCGGTGATAGCGGTCGACGGCGGCATGCCGCAGCATGGCCACGGCCTGCCTACCAAGCCGCAGGTCACGAAAGAACTGGGGCACGGCCGCTATCTTCTCGAAGGCGTGAAGTTCAACATGTCGGGGTGGTGGAAGCTTTCGGTCCGCGTCAACGGGACCAAGGGCACCGACGAGGCCACCTTCAACCTGGTGTTATGACGATGCGCGGCCTCAAGCTCCTTTCTATGGTGGCGGCCTTGGCCGCCGCGCTTGGCGCCGGAGCATTCGCCTTCTCGTCGACCGGCGACGGCTGGACGGCGCAAGAGCGCAACCAAATCGCGTCGCTGTCGCTGAAGACCCTTCCGGCGCTGGCACCCGATCCATCCAACCCGGTCGCCGAAGATCCTCGCGCGGCGACGCTTGGAGAGGCATTGTTCTTCGACACCAGGCTGAGCGGCAATGGCAAGGTCGCCTGCTCATCGTGCCACCTGCCGGAACGGCAGTTCCAGGACGGAACGCCGCTGGGCAAGGGGCTTGGCCAGACCGCGCGCCGCACCATGCCGATCGCCGGAACGGCCCACAGCCCCTGGCTGTTCTGGGACGGCCGTGCCGACAGCCAGTGGGCACAGGCACTCGGTCCCCTCGAAAGCGCGGTCGAGCACGGCGCCGACCGAACCTCGCTTGCCCGCCTTATGGTGGCAAACTACCGCGACGCCTACGCGGAGCTGTTCGGCCCGCTTCCTGCCGTGGACGAGTTGCCTGCCCAGGCGTCGCCGCTCGGCTCGCCTGCGCAGATTTCGGCCTGGGACGGAATGACGGACGCCGACCGAACCGCGGTCAACCGTGTATTCGCCAATATAGGCAAGGCGATTGCCGCCTACGAGCGGCACATCATGCCCTCGGCGAGCCGCTTCGACCGTTATGCCGATGCCCTTGCCACGGGAAAATCTCCCCACGGCATCCTGACCCCCGATGAGACCGACGGGCTCAGGCTCTTCATCGGCAAGGGCAATTGCGTCAACTGCCACAACGGGCCGCTGCTCACCGACTTTCATTTCCACAACACCGGAGTTCCATCGCGGGCGGACCTGCCTGCGGATTCCGGGCGTGCTCAGGGAGCCCAGAAGGTGGCGCTCGATCCATTCAACTGCCTCGGTCAGTTCAGCGACGCCGCGCCTTCGGATTGCGCCGAGCTCAAATATATGCAGGCCGAGGGCGAGGAATTGTTGCGGGCCTACAAGACCCCTTCGCTGCGCGAGGTAGCCAAGCGCTCTCCCTACATGCATGCCGGGCAGTTCGGTTCGCTCCGGCAAGTGATTGCGCATTATGATGCCGCGCCTCATGCCGAAGCCGGCCACAGCGAGTTGCAGCCGCTTGGACTGACGGACAAGGAACGGGAATCGTTGGTCGCATTCCTTCAGAGCCTGGACCAGGAGTAACGGCCTGGTCCGGCTTGCCGGCCCCTGGTTATGCCGCCGGTTTCTCCTGCCTCCCACGTCCGGCAATGGGTAAACCATCATGGCCGAGGGGGTGCACCACGATGTGCAGCCGGCCACGAAGCTAATTTCCCGCCCTGTTGAATTCTGCCAGTTCAGCAACGCTTTTCAGCTATGACGACTTTGCGCCTGGATGTTGCTGCCACGAAAACAGCGCCGCTGCGGCAACCATTGCTGGGGCAGCTCTTTTGGGCGGCGCGCTAGCCGCCAACCGCCTCCCGCCGCTTGCGCCAAAGGCAGCGCCGGGCCCAACCATTGGACAGTGACGCCCTACGCGGCATGGCTGAAGCGGGCGATCCGCGCATCCTGCAGCAGGTTGCGGAAATCGCCGGCGGTCACATGCACCAGCGTCCTGTGGTCGCCGCCCTCGAAATAGACGTCGCCGTCCTCGCCGAAGCTTTCGTCGAGGAGGACCGGCACGTCATAGGCCGCGCCCACCGGCGGCACCGCACCGACGTCGCAGTCGCTGAACAACTGGCTCACTTCGTCTTCCGAGGCGAGGCCGAGCCGCTCGTCGATCATGTTCTGCAGCGTATTGAGTTCAAGCCTGTGGCTGCTCGGAACGACAGCTAGCGCGTAGCCTGTACCATGGTGAAGGAGCACCGACTTGGCGAGCCTTCGACCCGAAACATGCGCCGCCTGCGCTGACTGACTGGTGGTCGAGGTGCGGTGATGGGCAACCGTATCGAAGTGGATGCCTTTGCCGACTAGGTAGTCTTCGAGTTTCCTTGCGATCGTCATCGTAGGCGTCCTTCTGTTGGAGTTGGTGACGCGTCGGAGAACGAGAAAATCCATTCTCCTCCCATCATTCCCCCTGTCAACGAAGAAGGCGGAACCGCCTTCCCGAAAGGCGCTGCAGCCGGACAATCATGCGCCGCTTACGGCCCCAGACCGAAGAACAGCGTGCGCGTCAGTTCGGTATGGTTGGACTCAATGACCATGATCGCGACGAAGACGAGGATCAGCAGCGGCGGGACGATGATCGCATAGGCGAGCGCAAGCCGCTCCCAGGCCATGTGCATGAATATGGCAACGATCAGTCCGGCCTTCAGCAGCATGAAGGCGATGATCAGCCCCCATCTGAGAGCCCCCTGCAGGTTGAAATAATCGACCGAGTAGGAGCCTGCGCTCAGCACGAACAGCCAACCCCAGACGACGAGATACAGCTTGATCGGGTGCTGCTGGCCTTGCGCGGAGGCGACGGCAGCGGGCCTCTGCAGCGTGTGATCCTGGGTTAAGACCCGTGTCATCTCTCCACCTCACCAAAGATAGAAGAACGCGAAGATGAAAACCCACACCAGATCGACGAAGTGCCAGTAGAGCCCCATGATCTCGACGTTTTCGTAACGGCCGCGCCGGCTGGTGAAGAACCCCGGTGCGCCGTGATCGAAGTCGCCGCGCAGCACCTTCCGCGCGGTGATCAGCAGGAAGATCACGCCGATCGTCACGTGGGTGCCGTGGAAACCCGTGATCATGAAGAACGAGGACCCGAACTGCGTCGCCCCCCAGGGATTTCCCCACGGCCGCACGCCTTCCATGATGAGCTTGGTCCACTCGAAGCCCTGCATGCCGACGAAGGTGGCGCCGAGCGCGGCGGTGGCCAGCATCAGCGCGGCCGTCTTCCTTCGCTCGCGGCGGTAGCCGAAGTTGACGGCCATGGCCATCGTGCCGCTGGAGGAGATGAGCACGAAGGTCATGATGGCGATGAGGAGAAGCGGCACGGAATGGCCGCCTATATGCAGCGCAAAGACCTCCGCCGTGTCCGGCCAGGGCACCGTGGTCGACATGCGCGCGGTCATGTAGGCAAGCAGGAAGCAGCCGAAGATGAAGGTGTCGCTGAGCAGGAAGATCCACATCATGGCCTTCCCCCAGGAAACGTTCTTGAACGCCCGCTGATCGGACGACCAGTCGGCCGCTATGCCGCGCAAGCCTGCCGGCCGCGGCGCGGTGTGTGGGACATGTTCGGAGGTTGTGTCGACCATCCCGCGTTCCCTCCTAGCTCAGCAACAGGCGGCAGACGTTGATGAAATTGGCCGCCCAGCCCATGAGCACGGCAAACAGAACTAGCCACACCACGAGCAGGGCATGCCAGTAGATCGCGCACAGTTCGGTGGACAGGACGAGCCCGGCGGCCGGGCCGCCTCGCCAGGCCCGGATATTGGTCCGGCCGAGCGCCACCAGCCCGCCAAGGACATGGAGACCGTGCATGGCCGTCAGCAGGTAGAAGAAGCTGACGCCAGGGTTCACGGTGACGAAATAGCCCTGGTCGGCCAGATCCCGCCATGCCAGCAACTGTCCGGCCAGGAAGGCGAGGGAGGCCAGGCCGGCCGTGAAAAGCGCGAGACGGAGATTGTCGCGCTGGCGGGCGTGGGCAGCAACCACCGCACAGTGCATCGCCAGGCTCGCCAGTGCCAGCATGCCGGTGTTGAGCCAGAGTACGCGCGGCACCGGCGGCGCCTGCCAGTCGGCATAGGCCATGCGCATGAGATAGGCGCCGATGAGCAGCGCAAACAATGCGCCGACCACGCCCAGGAACACGCCGAGCCCGATCTTGGCCGGATGCGTGACAGGAGCCTCGGTTTCGGGGAAGGCCGTGACCGGTCCCACTTCCAGCCATGGCTTGGACATCAGCCTTTGGTGCGACAGCCACCAGCCGACAATCGCCAGTATCGCGACCAGGAAGATGAGGATCGCGCTCATGCCGGCCCGCCTTGCGTCAGTGGCCGAGGATCATTCTGGGGGATGAAGTCCTCGGGCGCGCCGGGCACGCTGTAGTCATAGGCCCAGCGATAGACAACCGGCAGTTCCTTGCCGAAATTGCCGTGCGGCGGCGGCGTACCGGCCGTCTGCCATTCGAGCGTCGTCGCCCGCCATGGATTGTCGCCTGCCTCCTTGCCGTGGCGCAGGCTCCAGAAGATGTTGAATAGGAACACCAGCTGGGCGAAGCCGACGACCAGCGCTGCGATGGTCATGAACTCGTTCAGCATGTGCACCGAAGGCGGGATGAAGGCGGTGTCGCCCAGTTCGGGATAGCGCCGCGGTATGCCTATCAGCCCGATATAGTGCATCGGGAAGAAGATCATGTAGGTGCCCAGGAAGGTGACCCAGAAGTGGAAGCGTCCCATCACTTCGTTGAGCATCCGCCCGGTGATCTTGGGATACCAGTGATAGATCGCGCCGAAGACGACCAGGACGGGCCCCACGCCCATCACCATGTGGAAATGGGCCACCACGAACATGGTGTCGGATAGCGGCACGTCGACCACCACATTGCCCAGGAACAGGCCGCTCAAGCCCCCATTGACGAAGGTGACGATGAAGGCGAGCGCAAACAGCATCGGCAGGGTCAAATGGATGTCGCCCCGCCACAGCGTGAGCACCCAGTTGTAGACCTTGATCGCCGTCGGCACCGCGATGATCAGCGTGGTGGTGGCGAAGAAGAAGCCGAAATAGGGATACATGCCGCTGACATACATGTGGTGCGCCCAGACGACGAAGCTGAGCGCGCCGATGATGATGATCGCCCACACCATCATGCGGTAGCCGAAGATGTTCTTGCGCGCATGCGTGGCAATGAGGTCCGAGACGATGCCGAAGGCGGGCAGGGCCACGATGTAGACCTCGGGATGCCCGAAGAACCAGAACAGGTGCTGCCAGAGCAGCGGGCTGCCGCCGTTATGCGGCAGCGGTGTGCCCATGTCGACGAGCGCCGGCATGAAGAAGCTGGAACCGACCACGCGGTCGAACAGCATCATGACACAGGCCACGAACAGAGCCGGGAAGGCAAGCAGCGCCATCACCGTCGCGGTGAAAATGCCCCACACGGTCAGCGGAAGACGCATCAGCGTCATGCCGCGCGTGCGCGCCTGCAGTACTGTCACAACATAGTTGAGGCCACCCATGGTGAAGCCGACGATGAACAGGATCAGCGACACCAGCATCAGTATGATGCCCCAGCTTTGACCGCCGGGCGTGCCCGAGGTGATCGCCTGCGGCGGATAGAGCGTCCAGCCCGCGCCCGTCGGCCCGCCTGGGGCAAAGAAGCTGGCGACCAGTACGAGCACCGCCAGCAGGTAGATCCAGTAGCTCAGCATGTTGACATAGGGGAACACCATGTCGCGCGCGCCGACCATCAGCGGGATCAGGTAGTTGCCGAAGCCGCCGAGGAACAGCGCGGTCAGAAGATAGATGACCATGATCATGCCGTGCATGGTCATGAACTGGTAATAGGCGTCGGCGGTGATGAAGGAAAAGGTGTCGGGAAAGCCGAGCTTCAGCCGCATCAGCCAGGACAGCACCAGCGCGACGAAGCCTATCGCCATCGCCGTGCTCGCATACTGGATCGCTATGACTTTGGCGTCCTGCGAGAAGACGTATTTCGTCCACCAGCTGTGAGGATGGTAGAGCTCGACCTCGGCCACTTCCGCGGGCGGGATGAACTCTGTGTCCTGAGGCGTGACATCGGTCATAAAACACCTCTTCGTTTTTCACTGTCCTTTCGACGCGGCCGCCTCGTGGCCAGCCTCGCCTAGTTTGCCTTCGTCGCGACCTCGCCTGCCGACCCTGGCGGGGGCTCGAGCGCTCCGGTCTTTTGCCCGGCGGTCATCTGGGCAAAGGTCTGCTGTTGCTGCAGCCAGGCCTGATAATCCTGCTCGGTGTCGACCTTCACCACGCCGCGCATGAAGGCGTGGCCGACGCCGCAAAGCTTGGCGCACAGCACCTCGAACGTTCCGGTGCGGGTCGGGGTGAACCAGAAATAGGTGACCATGCCCGGCACCAGGTCCATGCGGGCGCGGAACTCGGGCACGTAGAAGTCGTGCAGCACGTCGATCGAGCGCAGCACCATCTTGACCGGCTTGCCGACCGGCAGGTGCAGGTCCTCGCCCAGGATGATCAGATTGCCTTTGCTGTTGGGATCCTCGGGATTGACGCCCAGCGGATTGTCCGCGCTGATCAGGCTGGCGTTCGAAGTGCCGAGCTTGCCGCCGGCGCCGGGCAGGCGGAAGTTCCATTGCCATTGCTGGGCAACGACCTCCACTTCCGTGGCATCCTTGGGAACGGTGATGAAGTGGCTCCAGACGAAAAGCCCCGGCGCCAGCAATGCCGCGACGCCCAGCGCCGTCACCACCGTCAGCCAGCCTTCGAGTTTCCGGCTTTCGGGCTCGTAGGCCGCTTGAGCCCCCTCCTTGTGGCGGAAGCGATAGATGCAATAGGCCATGAACAGCACGACCGCGGCAAAGACCGCGCCGGTGATCCAGAAAGTTATGGACAGAGTATTGTCGATATAGCTCCAGTTGGAAGCTATCGGCGTGGACCACCAGGGGCTCAGTACATGAAACAGGACTGAGCCCAATACGATCAGAACGAGCACCAGCGCCAAGGCCATCCTCGGTTCCTCCGCGATCCGGGAGACGCTGTCTCCGCAGGAAAGCGGCCCAGTATAGCTTGAATTGTCTTCAGAATACTAGGGATGGCGGAGGTCGTGACCGAAGGCACGATCTTGGCGGCGTGATTGAAGCGCAGACGATACGAAACGCGTTTCAGCCAGATATCAAACGGGCTCTTTGACGAGCTTGATCGCTCAAGTCCTGGCGGCCGCGCGGCGAGCCAGGGAGGCGTCGGTCAGAAACGCGGCGGACGCCTTGTAGGGCAGCTGACTGGAGGTCGCAGCCGGCGGACAAGTCAGTGCTGTGCCCGGGGGCCGGCGGCGGTGGACAGGTCAGGGGTTGGATTTGCACCCCCTGGCGAAGGTGACGATCCGCCAGCGTTCCTTGCGCAGGGTAGTCTTCCGCAGCCGGCCCTCTCGGGCCGAACTGCGCCTTGCACCAGACGCCATCCGAAGCTGTCAGGCAGGTGTCCACTTCCACGCAGGCGCCCTGAGGCACCGCGCCGACGACGCTGGCGTCTCTCGCGCTTCGGAGCGTACGTTCAGGTTTACGATTACGTTGACCTTTTTGTCGCCGGCAGGATTGGCGGTCAGGGGATAGGCCAGTTCTTCCTTGGGCGCGCATTTGCTGGTGAAGCCAAGGAGATTGCAGCCACTGGTCTTGACGGCAGTGTCGAGCACGCCAGCGGTTCCATCAAACTCGACGACCTGCAGAGCGAATTCCCGCGCGTTTTCGACGATGCCAAATGGGTCGATGTCGGCGTCGGCTGGATCGATCTCATCCGCGAATTCGTGACGGCAGCACTGTCGCACGACCCGAGCCTGACTGTCCACGAATGCAAGGAGAAGTGGGGTTCGCTCAGGATCTGGTGAGACCCGATAAGCGGCCCTCGCGAAGGCGAAAGTGGAGATCAAGAGCGCTTACTGTTGCGCGCCGCGCGCAACACAAATGTGGGGTACTGCTTGATTTTGCACAGGTAGCATTTGGCACTTAATCGAAAAAGAGCAATGGAACCAAACGATTAAGCTGTATCGGCGGTGCAAAAGGCGCAAAACGAAAATGAGCTATTTTGAGCAGTGTGAGCGGCTTTTTGCGCACGTTTTGACACCTTTTTGCACTGGTACGAGCAGAAAGGTCGGGAGCCCACGATAGAAATGAGCAGTCTTCCTCTCAAACAAGGCGCAGTGGCCACCACGAAGGCTGGGAGCGGCAGGCAAGGCCTTGGAAACATTGAAAGGAGGCTGGAGGCGCGGACCCGCCAAGAGGTCGCTAGACGACCGGAAGCGTCAGCTCGCATCTGTGTTGATGGCCGCATATTAGAAGTAAATTCGCGAGTTTTCCCGGTTTACAGTTAATCTGGCAAACTGTAGCCCGTGAACAGTTCCCACCTCAAAAGTGCCATTGTTCGAAAATATCTCATGAATTTCATTAAGTTAGTTGCGAGTGGTTTCAAAAATTTGACTGCTAAGAGTGGCACGGAACTGTAGCATTTGACTGCGTGTGTTCGCATATACGTTACTTGCAATACTTGAAATAAAAAAGGGCGCTATACTGCGCCCTTAAATAGGATATTAAAGCCCCGCTAACCGCTACCTTTCGCATAGGAGCGAAGCGCGGCAGAAACCTCGTCCAGCGTCGGAATTGGCGCACCTTTCGGCAGGTGCTTGGGCAGGCGACGCATGACGGCGGAAGGGCTGATGGGGCCGCCGTCCTTGATGACGCGCAAGAGCGGCAACAGCCATTGCGGCGTCGGGTCACGTTGCCGAGGCGGTTCGGGCAGCGACGGCGGCAGGACTTCCGCCACGTCCGACGATCCTTCTGGCAAGGCATACACCCGGCGAATGATCTCATCGAAGGCAGGGCGCGGAAGCGCGGAGAAATGGAATTCGAAACGCTCGCCACCGCGACCTGTGACAAAGCGCCGGGGCCACTCCTCGCGGTCGGCGCGGATGACGATGCCGTGACGTGTCGTCGGCAGGTTGGGCAGGCGCATGGCCGCGAGGCTCGACGCGGTGAACCACTCGCGCAGCCTTTGTCCAGGTCGAGCGATCTGGACGATGGCCGCCTCAAGAAAACGGAGGCGCTTCAAGGTCGCCTCCCACTCTTCGGCAGGGATGGATACGGTTAAGGGGAAGCCGTCTTTCGGCATGGCGTAACTCGCTGACATGGACCGGAACAAGAAAGAGGCGGAGCCGGTGCCCCGCCTTGCATATCGCTTTGCGCTCAGGCGGAGCGCCGCTTGGCTGCCTTATTCGGCGTCACCTCCGGTTGGTCTTCGGTCGCGCCTTCCTGCTCGCTTACAGCTTCACGGAAAGCCCGCAGCCATACCGCATCGGTGTCGTTCATGGTGAGGCGCGGGGTGCCGTCCGCCAGCGTGGCGTCTTCGAACTCGCGCATCCGGCTCGTGATCGCCTCCGCTTTCGCCAGCGCGTCGGCGATCATCGCCATGTGGCGGGCCTCTTCTTCGTCCGAACGGCGCGGGTCGGGAGAGTCCGGGTTCGGATGGACCCGCGCAATCGTCGTGAAGCCTGCCGACTGCTTGCCGAGGAAATAGCCCTGCATCGTCAGCGTAAGGTCGCGGTCTCGCCTCTCTGCTTCGGACTGATGGGGCGCGCATTCTTCGGGAAAGTATGTCAGCCCGCGCCGCTGCAACTCGCCGGACAGGTCTCCCAGCGACCGGACGATGGCGGACCCGAGATGACGATAGCCGTCGCGAATTGCTCCGGTGGCCAGCACATCGGCGGAAAGTTCGTAGCCGGAGGCGAGCGCTTCAGTCAGATGGCGCAGTTCGTCGATGATGTTGCAAGGGCTGTCCTGAAAGTCAGGATCGATAAGATGGAACATGGTCAGTCTCCCGAGCGCTTTTCAAGGCGCTTTGTCCCCGCGTTCGGCGCGGGAGCCGGGAGTTGAAAACCGTTCGGGAACGGCACCACGGTCTTTAGGCTTTCGCCCTGGACATGCACCGCAGCCTCCCGGCCGCATAAGGTGCGACCGCCCCGGAAACCGGGTATAAAAAAAGCGCCGTTCGGACCATTTGCTGGTCGAGGTGGCGCAGACCGCCCGAGGAGTTTTCAAGCTCCAGTAGCTCGTATACTCGATCACGGCTGATGCGGCAAGTGATCAGATAGACAAAACAGCCATAGAAGCCCGTACAGCGCGCTCGTCATCCTTTGCGCTGTCGGAATGCGTGCGATGTGACTGCGCGCGCCCTGACCCGTTTAATGGCCGTTTAATGAGGCCATCCAGAGGGCGAACGCTGCCGCGCCCAATAACCAATCCGTTTCAAGCCCTTAGCCGTGCGCCGGAAGGGCTTCCGGTGTCCGCGCGCGCGCGAATGCTCGAATTTGCAGCAGACGCAACAGGAACATGTTCCGAACGGACAGGAAGCAATGGCGGAATTGAAGCTTAGGCCTGGAAGCCCTTTCGCAACGCAGCGTTCTGAAATGACTCTCGCTATTGCTAAGTTGATTGGCTGGGATCAGGTCGACCGGCTGGCGGAATATTATGCTGGCCGTGGGTATATCTATATTCCAGAAGAATATTCTGATGATCTTGAGCTCACTGATGCAATTGGTGAGGAAGACGCGAGGAAGATTATCAATTTTGCGCCAAGAGATCGATTTTATGTTTTGTCGATGTCGAAAAAGTACGTTGAGCAGGTCCAAAGGATTGATGATCTACACAGCGCCATTCGTTCTCGAAAGTATTCTACATCGGAACTAGCGAAGCGGTTCCGGTATAGCGACCGATGGATAAGGGGAACGGCACAGATGTTGGGTGTGCGTCTTCCTCATCCGGGTGGAAATACGCGTCTGCGAATATTGGGGCGACTTCGTGCCGAGGGGACCTCGCCTGAAACAATCGCAGCCATCGCGCTTGAGGTTGACCGTCCCGAGAGTTGGATCGCTCAGCTCGCCAAGCGCGTGGAAGAAGAAGCAGCGCCCGAAGCTGTGGAAAAGCGCAAGGCCGAAAAGCTGGCCAAAGAGAGGGCGCACCGCATAAGTGCGGGTGGCCGATTTGCCCCTGTTCTTGATGATGGTTCGTTTGGCGCGCGCGTCCATATAGACGGTCGCAATTATGACTAAGGGCAGCTTCCGCGTCCTTGTCATCAAGGCGGGCCTCTCGCTCAACCGCACATTCTATTCGGACGCCGTGCTGCGCCGCCATGCGCCGATGTTTGAGGGCGCGCGCGTGTTCGCGAAGTCGGACCGCGAGCATATCGCCCTTGAAGGCAAGGACGTGCGCAATCTCATCGGCTGCATCGTCTCTCCGGAATTTGTTCCGGGATCGTCGCCCGATAGTGGCGAGATCGTCGGCACTCTGAAGCTCATCGATCCGTCCAGCATCATCGGCCATCAACTCGCCAAGGCCGTGGAAAACGACATGCTCGGCCTATTCGGGCTGTCCATTGCCGCCGAGGGCGAGAGCATCCGCCGCGCGGACGGTACACGCGAAGCCGTGAGCTTTGCCAAAATTCATTCTGTCGATCTGATCGTTGAACCCGGCGCGGGCGGTCGGATCGTTTCGTTTGTCGAAGCCGCCGGAAGTCTTTCCCAAGGAACCCTCATGACACGCGAAGACATCATCGCCCTTATCCAGGCGACAAGGCCGGAGGCTCTGGCCGAAAAGAACGTGGACGAAATGACGGATGCCGAGTTGCAGGACCTGCTGCGCGCGCTCCTGAAAGCCGACAATCCCGAGACGGCAGACACGATGACGGAAGCCGTGCAGCGCAAAGTCCGTTTGGGTGATCGGATCGCGGCTTGCGGTCTGCCCGAGGTGGCAAAGCAGAAGCTGCGCGCGGAAGTGACCGCCAACGTCATCATGACCGAAGCCCACTTGACGCGACGGATCAGCCAGGAAGGCCGCTATCTGACGGCGGCTGGCGTCGGTGGCGGTCACGTCACCGGGCTGGGCGGTGTCCAGATGGGCGACGGGCCGCGCGAGAAGGCGACGCAGATGCTGGACGCCTTCTTTGACCCGAAAGACCGTTCCGTCCGGTCCTTCCGTGAATGCTACGTCACGCTGACAGGTGACACCGGCTTTACCGGGCGACCGCCGCGCAACCAGCGCATGACCGAGGCGCTGGGCACCGACACCCTTGCGATTGTTCTGGGCGATGCCATCACCCGGCGCATGTTGGTCGAATACGCCAATGATGACATTTTGGATGTCTGGCGCGATCTGGTGAACATCGTTCCCGTGAACGACTTCCGCACACAGGAGCGTGTCCGCTGGGGCGGTTATGGCGATCTGCCGACCGTGGCGGAGCGCGCGCCCTATACGCAGCTCACCAGCCCGACCGATGAGAAAGCCACCTATGCCGTTTCGAAGCGCGGCGGCACCGAAACCGTCTCGCTGGAGGCGATCACCAACGACGATGTCGGGCTTATCCAGCGCATTCCGCAAAATCTGGCGAGGGCGGCTAAGCGGACGCTGTCCAAGTTTGTGTTCGACATTCCGCGCCTGAACCACGCCATCTATGACACCAAGCCGCTGTTTCATGCCGACCATAAGAACCTAATGGCGGCTGAACTTTCCGCCGAAGCGGTGGGGCAGGCACGGCTTCTTATCCGTGAGCAGCGCGAGAAGGACAGCGGCGAGAAGATCGGCTTGACTGCCCGCTATCTATGGGTGCCTGACACGCTTGAGGAAGTGGCCTACAATCTCTTCGTGCGCGGCGTGAACAACGATCCGACCTTCACGCAATCGCTCGCATGGAAGGTGCGCCCGGTGTGGTGCTGGACGGACGACAACGACTGGTGCGTCTCCACCGATCCGCGCGATCTTCCCGCCATCGAACTCGGCTTCTTGCAAGGGCAGGAAGAACCGGAATTGTTCGTCCAGGACAGCCCCACAGTCGGCTCGTTCTTCACGAACGATATCATCACCTACAAGGTGCGCCACATCTACGGCGCGACGGTGACGGACTTCCGGGGCATCGTCAAATCCGTTGTCCCGGCACCGGAAGCGGCAGGCTGATGCGTGCGCTCGTCTCGCATCTGCTCGACGCGCTTGGCGGCCTAACGATCATCGAGGCCGAAGGCGTTCTTGATGGCGCTCGCCACCTTGTTTGGCTCTACACCTTCACAGGACGGCCCCTTGAGGCCATCGCAGCAGAGGCAAAATCCACGCAAGAGGCCGTCGATACGGCGGTGCTTCTGCTGGCCGAGATCGCGGCGCTTTCCAAGCCCGGTGAAGGGGACTTGGGCGTGGGCTGGCGCATGCATCAAGGGTTTGCCCTATGTGACGCGATCCTGACCGATGCGCGCCTGATGCTCTACGTGGTTGCCTATCAGCACGACATGTCCAGTCGCTTTGGACGGCATGCAGCCTCATGGCGAGAAGAAGCTGCGCGCTACAGCGGTGCGCCGGGGCAGTCAGCGCCGCATTAGAATTCCGCGCGCCGTTCGGTTCCTTCCGGCGCGGGAAAGCTTGATCGATCCACTTCGGCAGGGTTGGTCAAGCAATGGGGGAAGCGAGTCGCGCGCTTCCCCCACAATCTTCGTACAATGCGACCGGCACCGGCGGCCCTACCGCCAACAAAGAAACGATGATGACACCAGATCGTGACTACATACGCTTTAACGTCCTGCGCAACGCGCTGTATCACACCGCTCGCCGGCTCACTTGCGAGCGCTGGAGCAAGTGGTTGAACTTTGTCGTCGTGATCCTTGGAGCCGCCGCCATGGGTGATCTCCAAGGAAACTTCGGGCTGAAACCGTATTGGGCGGGCGCAGGCATCGCGCTTGCCGGATCGCTTCAGCTGATATTCGATTTCAGCGCCGCCGCTCGGGACCATCAGAGCTTGCAACGCGAGTACTACAAACTGCTCGCCGACATTGAGGCCTCTATCGGGGCGGACGGACATCAACTGGCCGTATTCTACAGCCGCATGCTCCATCTTACCGGGGAAGAACGTCCAACCATGAAGGCTGTCGATGCACGGGCTTATAACGATGCAATCGACGGCACTGGTCTCTACCCCCAAGACCAGCGCTTGGTCGTGCCTTTGCTGCATCGGCTGACCGCGAACTGGATTTCCCGCACCGGGTACGAATACAAGAAAGAAGCAGAGCTTCTTGAAGCCGAACGACTGGCGTCCTAGACCGAAATTCGACGCGTCAAGTTTTCCCGGTGATGCATGTTAGGGTATCAAGGCCGATACGCATGGCCGAATCAAAAACATGCGGGCGCATATGAGCAACCACGGAACCAGCGCCAACGTTTTGGCTGGCTATTCTATCGCGATGCCTCGAAAAGGAGTGCGGCGGTCCAAGTATAATTTGCCGCGCGGACCAAGTATTGTTTTAACGCTCACCGAGTGCCAAAGCGCGTGAAAATTAGTGCAAAACCGCGCGGCGCGCGACACAAACCAGGCGAAATGGCGAGATTAATAGGAACATTAAGTTGCGCCAACAAATGCACTTGGCTAAGTTGTTGATTTTATTTGGATATCTTGGCGCACCCGACAGGATTCGAACCTGTGACCTCTGCCTTCGGAGGGCGCGTTGTTGGTGTTTTCTGATGCTTCCTGCGATTTACCCAACATCTCTATGGTATTATGATCGCTGAAAGTTCTGGCGTATGGAAAGGCAGCGGTTAAGCGCGAATTTTCCCGAATTTGCTTCCTTCTGCTTCCTATATGCTTCCTGTAAAGACATTTGCCTTCAAAAAGGAAGCACGATGGCAAAGCTCACAAAGAGCGTCATTGACGGACTGAAGCCGGGCGAGCCTGACTATTTCGTGTGGGATGATATGCTTCCCGGCTTTGGCATTCGGGTGTGGCCTAGCGGTAAGAAAACTTATGTTGCGCAATATCGCGCTGGCGTCCGCACCCGCCGCGTAAAGATCGGCACCCACGGCGCGTTGACCGTAGAAGAGGCCAGGAAGGAGGCCAAGGGCATTCTCGGCGATGTGGCGCGTGGTGAAGACCCACAAGAGGACCGGGTGACGCGGCGCAAGTCGCTCACCGTCTCGCAACTCTGCGACAACTATCTTCAGGCCGCCGAACGCGGCTTGATCATGGGCAAGGGCGGCAAGGCGAAGAAGGCTTCTACGCTCTACACTGATCGCGGCCGGATCGACCGGCACATAAGGCCGCTTCTCGGCAACAAGCTGGTGCGTGACGTGACGCAAGCGGACATGAGCCGGTTCATTCGTGACGTTGCCAGCGGCAAGACGGCGGTGGTGGAGAAGACCGAACGGAAGCGCGGCAAGGCTATCGTGGAAGGGGGCACCGGCACGGCGGCTCGCACCGCTGGACTTCTCGGCGGCATCTTATCGTTTGCGGTTTCCGAAGGCGTGATCCCGTTCAATCCCGCCGCTGGCGTGAAGCGGCCAGCCGATAACCGTCGCCAGCGGCGATTGACTGCCGACGAATATAAAGCGCTGGGTAAGGCACTGGCCGCCGCCGGGGCCGACGCAGAAACGGGCCAGGGCATCAACGGTGCATGGCTTCTCGCGCTCACCGGATGCCGCCTGGGCGAAGTCGAGAACCTGAAATGGTCGGAAGTAGACGATGACGGTGGATGCTTCCGGCTCGAAGACTCGAAGGAAGGCGCGTCGGTGCGACCGATCGGGCGGCCTGCGTTCGATGTGCTGGCAAAGATCGAGCGGGAAGAGGAAAATCCCTTCGTGCTGACCGCCCTTCGTGGTGAAGGAGCATTTGGCGGGATGCCTGGCTCATGGCGTCGGATTGTGAAGCGCGCGGAACTGGAAGGCGTCACGCCTCATACCCTTCGGCATTCCTATGCCAGCGTGGCCGGGGATCTTGGCTTCACCGAAAGCACCATCGCCGCGATGCTGGGCCATGTGGCGGGATCGGTGACTTCTCGCTATGTCCATCATCTCGACAGTGTATTGATTGCTGCTGCCGATAAGGTGGCGCGAACGATCCACGGAATGATGACGGGAGCTGAGGGAAAGGTGGTGCAACTGCTGAACCGGAAGCGCAAAGTCTGAAGTTTTCGCGCAGACACGATTTTTCGCGGTGCTACAGGTGCTACAGGTGCTACAGCGCGGAACTTCAAGGCGAAATCCTGTAGCACCTTCAAAATCGGCAGGTGCTACAGGTGGAACAGATTGAGCGATCAATAATCCAACGTACTAATCACTTAGCTTTTTTTGAGGATCGGGGTGGCTCTTTATGCACGGGTAGAGGAGGCAGCCGCGTATTCGCCGCCCAATCCAAGTTGGCGAACAAACTGCGAAAATAAGGATAGCAGGCGAAAGGTGCAACTCGCGTCAAGAACACGTCTACGGCGTCTTCATCGCAATCTTCCAAGTTATCATAGATAACGATGTAATGTGCCTCGCAAGAAAGGGTCTTCTTGCGATTCCTTTTAGCATCCACTGTGAGCTTTATATTGACGATAGCGACCTGCTCACCGCTAACGTATTGGCTTTCCCCTCTTTCGACGGAGTAGGCGAGTTTATTTTCAGAGGGATCATTGAAAAAGTCGGGCTTCACGTCGAACCCAACTCTTGTCATTTGGACGCCCTGCAAATTGGCCAAACCGACTACCTTGTTGTAGCGTTCAACCTTCTCTTCATTGCTCGGCATGGGCTTTGCGACTTCAGTAGTCTCGACCATCTCAGGCTGCTTCGAGCTCGCAACGTTCCCAGCGATTTTCGTTCGCTGCATAAGATTCATCGCCCCACAATCTATTCACCGCGATTGCTTGGCATGCCATGACAGCAAAGCCACCTTTCCAGGAGTGTTCCCTGGATCTGGAAACAACTTCGCGCACCTTGGTCGAGGGCTTAGACTTTCGGCCATACTCAGCCTTCAGCCCAACCGCAGCGAGTGCCCGCCCGACCAGTTTGATCGTGGGATTGGCCTCCGAGGAAAGAAGCTGGCTCACACGGGCGCGAGTAACCCCCAGCGTCTCGGCAAGTTCGGCTTGGGTCATACCTCGTTCGTTCATCGCATCAATCAACGCGAACTGAAAATCCATCAGTGCGTTCTCTTCGGCACTGATGAAGTCAAACGACTCGATATGATGGTTGTTGCTCATCTTTCCACCTTCGCTGACCGCTCCGCCGCCAACTTCAACTTTTGTTGGTCGGCCTTGTCTTTCTTTTTGCTGGGATCGCACGCGGTCCCTATATATGTGCGCTTCCTGCGATACTCTGCAATTATCCCATAGATACGGAACTGGTAGGCCTTAAACTCCCAGATTTGCGGCTCGTTCCCGGCACCGTCCTTAAACCTACCTGCCGGCTTGAACATCTTTTCGCCCAATGATCTCGGTCCTGCCTCGGCAAATCGTGAAAAATAGCGGGAGATCGATATTGCCTCGCGCCGACTTGTTTCGTCGGTTCGGGAACGCAGCGCGGCATATTCAGTGCGAGCTTCCCCGAAGAGCCAAACGTCAGCATAATCGCCTGATGCAACGCACTCACCACCTTCATCAACACGCTCGGAGTTCGATGAGGCGCGCCGTGCATCCCTTTCGCTTTCTTGTTGGTCACGAGATATCCGGCGCATATTCCACTTTGAAAGTTAAGTTATGCCTAAACACGAATCAAGACCGCTTACAAGGCATGGCCGCTATGAATTCTTATTGCAACAGATTGTGATCAGGGGGTCTGCGAATGTCGCGGAGCACCCCAATTGTCCCTTATCGCGCGACACTGTAGCGATCTCTGATATGACTGTTGAAATATCCGCCTTTCGAGCTGGCGCGGCAAAGGCCATCAAAGACTTGCGGCGGCACGCCATAATAATTGTATGGTCCGCCCGACTCGGTAAACCAAAGCTGAAGCACACCTGTTGAAGAATCGTATTCTGCCCGCCGGATCGCGGTCGAGTTGAAGACCGGCATTGTCGAAACTCCCAAGCTCATGAGGATCTTGGGAAGATTCGGCTCAAATGTCGACCGTAGGGACGACTATTTCACTTGCTCGGCAGCAGCGAATATTCTTGTGAAGTAGGCGCGCGTTCCTCAACGATCAGAGCGATGTAATCTTCGTTATCCTTGGGATTGAACACTCGGCCGACGACCGTCCAAATCTCACGGTTCGCCGGCTCGCGCCGATCACGGCCGTGAATGACGCCAGGATTTAGAATGCAGTCGCCTATCGATGGCAACACGCCGCCAAAGCTCGAGAAATCGAAGTCGTGCTGTCCGTCCTCGACCGCACCGTCTGGGCTTCTGAAATAGATGCGGATCGTCACGTCGTTCACGTCGCTCCCTCTCGCTTCAATTGTTTCGCTCTTGTCCGACACTCATGCCGGATAGCAGGTATTGCGTCACCTGATTGATTTCCTCGCGCGTTACGCCGGCGAAGACCATGGCTTCCGTCCCAATCACTGCGATTTGCGAAATGAAATTCATCAAGTCGTCTTTGGTGAGGTCGTTCCTTGCTTCGCCGGCCGTGTGGCATATGAGCGTGATCTTGCTCAAGCTTTCGATCAGGCCAGAATAGGGAACATCTTCAATTGTTCTGCCACTCAGATTATCGACCATCTTTTTCCTTTCTTCAGCCGGACGAGCGCATGTCCCTTCGCGCATATCTCCCGCTAAAATCAAAGTTCACACTCACCCTAATTGCTGGGCTAGAGCCGAGCGTTGATCCATTTCCAAACGTCCGCATTAAGCCAGCCTTGATGCTGCCCGCCGACGAGCTTCGTCACCATCAATCGATCGTTCGTGTCCATACGAGTTCGAGCGTCGGCGTCCAGCGCATCGGCGGATGCCGTTGAACTGATGAACCACACCGAATCTAGTCCAGGGTCTTTCATGTGGTCGTAGCGCGATAGGTGATCGATGAGAGCTTGGCGAGCTTGGTTATAGTTCGTCTTCTGCTTGTTCAAATCCCACGTGACCAAATAGACAGCCATGATTCTCTCCCACATCAAGCAGCATCATGGGAAGAGGCGGCCTAAATGTCTAATCCGAGACGGTCCCGATAGTCTATTTCCTAAAATCTTTCCACAAACGATCAAAATCGTTGTGGGACTTCATCCGGTAGTGCTTCCGTATTCGTCCTGCCAACTTGAGCGCTTCAAGGCCGCGCTCCTTTGCTGCGTCGTGAAAGTCAAAAGGGTTTTGCTCCCATACCTCAGAAAACTCAGCCAGAGCTTCCGACACATTCGACGAGTTTGAAAATGATAGGATGTCGTCCGCGAGAGATGCATCGATTGCCTTCCAATCAACATCAGCAGGCAGGTCAGGCGCAGGCGGTAGCCGAACCGAAGTCACATCGCGATGCCGTTCGAACTCACCTTCGCCCATTATGAAGATGTGCCAACAGGAGACGGCGTATCGCTCCAGGGCGACAGCCGACCGCATCGCGCCGTACTGAGCGGCCTTCTTTCTCCCGTACCATGATTTGATGAGGTCAACGACCCAAGAGGCGACAGCGGAAACTATGCCAGTTGCAATTACTGCCGTGATAATTTCCTTGGTCGTCCAGATGCTCGCCACCTCGTTCATCACGTTGCCCCTCAGCCGTACGCCCCTTCTCGGTAACTTATCACTTTTTGACCTTCAGCAATTCGGCGTGCACGAGAAAGCCGCCAGTTCCTGCGGTTGGATCGACTAGCTTACTAAGCCGGACACCCGGCCCTTCGCCATTTTCTTCAATAAAGATCACGCCGGCCGTTTCGAGCGCCGCGCGGATGTCTTCAAGCGTCCGCTCGTAGGGAGTACGCCGGCCGGCTTCGAAGTTCGCGATGGTGGCCTTTGCTACCTTCGAGGTGGTGGCGAGTTGATCTTGAGACCAACCGATCAGGGCTCGCGCCGCTCGGCACTGTGCTGGCAAAACTGACAATTTGATGCAACCTTATATCAAAAGTGTTGACTAGGTTTCTGGTGTAGAGTTATATCAAAAGTGTAATTTACCTGCAACGGAGCTACAAATGCCGCGAACAGAAATTCCGGCAGCCGGCGAAGCTATGCCCGCTGCCGACATAGACCTCAATACCGTGAGCGCTAACCCTTACGAAGCCGGTCCTTTCCGCCAAGTGTCGTACATGGAAAGCCCGTTGGCTGCGGTCGGCGATCTTCTGAAAGGCCTCGCTCTCATCGCTGAGACAATGGACGATGATCACAGCGGCGTTGTGCAGCGCATGGCCTGGCTCGCGATTGATCAGTGCAACGTTGCCGAGAAACTGCGCGGCGAGCTTTTCAGGCTGACGCATCCTCGCCGAGACTACTTCGAGAAGGAAGGATGGCCGGCATGAACTGCGCTACCCTCTTCCTTGCCGTGACACCTTCCATGCGCCAGCGGATCGAGACGACCATCGAAAACCTGATGGCGCTGCTCGATGTGATCGACGGCGATCCTGATTTCGAAGCCGGCACCGATTCCGAACCCGAACCCTTGGAGCCTTATCTGGCTGAAGCCGCGAGCGATCTGGAGCACGATGATTGCGATTTCACGTGACCGGATGACGCCCACTGCTTGGCCGCCTCTATCGCTGGATGGGGCGGCCTTTTTCTTGAGTAGGATTGCCTCGCTGCGAGTTGTCGCTTGCATACTCAAGAAAATCGGCCCATATGAGTTGTCAGCAGACAACTTGAAGGTTCGACCTATGAATATTTTCTACGCTCAATTCAGCACCGGACAGGTGCTCAAAGCCGCGGACGTAACCAACGCCAGCTTGCAGTCATGGATTCGCCGTGGAGCAATCATCGGCCATAAAGGCCATGAGATCGAAAACCCTGGAAGCCCCGGCTACAGGCGAAGCTTCTCATTTCACAACGTGATGGAAATCGCGACCGCGAAGGCGCTGATTGATATTGGCGTTGACCTGAGTGATGCCTTCCGCGCGGGGGCAATGTTCGCGCACACCGGCGACGAAAGCCGCCTGCCTGGCCTGCCCTTTACGACGCAAGCTTACACGCTGCTTTGCGTGGCAGGAAACCACTCGCATGTGGTCGCGTGGGAGCCTGGCACCGACATCTTGGCAAATATTCGCCTCGCCCTTCACCGCCCCCTCGGTTTCGTCGTTTTGCAGATGAACCCGCTCTTCGACCGAGTGACCGCCGCCCTCGGCTATCACCCCGAAGAAGTTCTCGACCTTGCTCGCAATCAGGAGACAATTAAATGACCGCCAATATCACTCTTCCCTCTGCCCTTCGTAAGCCCCGCCTTCGCCGCTGGGAAGCTGCCGAGTATCTGAAGATCGTCCATGGCGTCGAGGTTGCCCCGGCAACGCTCGCGAAGTGGGCTTCGGTCGGTGGTGGCCCTGCCTATCAGAAGGTGAACCGCACCCCGCTCTATCCGACCGCGGAGCTTGATAGCTGGGCTGTCGATAAGCTGGGCGCTCCTGTCCGCAACAGTTCCGAGGCCCTTAGCTAGGGGCCTTGAAATGGATCGGATCGATTTCGTCGCTATCAATGCGGCCGGGATTGCCGCACTGCCATCGCTCTTGTCGCGGTGGCTGCCCGATGGTCGCCGTGTCGGCCACGAATGGGTGGCACGCAATCCTCGGCGATCAGATCGCAACCCCGGCAGCTTCCGGGTGAACATGAACACCGGCAAGTGGGCCGACTTCGCAACCGATAAAAGCGGCGGTGATCCGGTGAGCCTTGCCGCATATCTGGCGGGAACCGGACAGGCCGAAGCCGCCCGCGCGCTCGCTGAAATGTTGGGGGTGAAAGCGTGAATATGAATGCAATGTTTGCGCCCTTGTCACCCGAAGAAATCGCGCTGGCCGACAACCCCGCACCGAAGGCAGGCGAAAAGCTGCCGATCGTTCCCGTTCCCGATGACGCGCCCGCCATGCAATTCCGGCACCCGAGGTTCGGTGAGCCGGTGATGGCTTGGCCGTATGAAGTAACTGCCGGGTTGGTCGGCTATGTCGCCCGGTTCGACTATGTAGACAACGCTGGCAATCCGGCGAAGGATTATCTGCCGATCACCTATTGCGACCTCGGCCAAGGCCGTCGCGGCTGGCGCGCAAAGGGCTTTCCCGATCCGCGTCCGCTCTATCGGCTGCCGAGCATTCTTGCCAGCACCGATGCTTCCGTAATCGTTGCCGAGGGCGAAAAGGCCGCCGACGCTGCCGCGATCCTCTTCCCTGATATGATAGCAACAACGCCGCCGCATGGTGCGAAGTCGCCGCACAAGGCCGATTGGTCACCCGTCGCCGGCCGCACAGTGATCATAGCGACCGACAATGACGAGGCCGGGCAGCAATTCGGCGACAAGGTTTGCGAGCTGTCGCGCGCGGCTGGCGCTGTTGCCGTCCTGCACCTTCCGCCTGATCGCATCGGCGCGTGGGTTTGGCTGGACGGTAAGAAGTCGCTTCGCGAAGGCGTAATTCCCAAAGGGTGGGATATTGCCGACGCGATCGAAGAGGGATGGACCGCCGAGGCCGTCGCCGAGCTGAAGAGCGATCCCGCCTTCCTGCCTCCCTATCGCGATGCTGAAGAACGCGAGACGCTTCGCCGCGTCGAGGCCGGCGAACCGGAAGAGCTGGCACGCTGGCCGTTCCGCGTGGTCGCCAATGGCGTGGAAAAGCGCATCGAACGTGCCGACAAGGAAACCGGCATCATCACGATCGAATGGAAGTGGTTTTGCTCGCTTCTCGAAGTGGTGGCCGAAACCCGCAGCACCGATAGCGAAGATTGGGGTCGCCTCTTGCGCGTCACCGATCGCGATGGCCGCACGAAGGAATGGAGTATGCCCATGCGGATGCTGGCCGGTGACGGCACGGCCTATCGCGAACACCTTCTTTCCCTCGGCATGATCATGGCACCGGGCCGCTTCGCCCGCGATGCCCTGCACGAATACATTTCGACCGCCCGACCAGAACTGAAGGCACGTTGCGTCAATCGCCTCGGCTGGGGCGGACGCGCCTTCGTCCTTCCCCGGCAGACATTCGGAGACAACTAGAATGGCCGAACGCATCATCTATCAAAGCGATGGCCTGGCCGATGATCCCTATCGCGTTGGCGGTGACTTGGCGGGATGGCAAGACGGCCTTGCCCGATATGCCATTGGCAATTCGCGGCTGGCATTCGCGATGAGCGCGGCCTTCGCCGGGCCGCTCTTGCTGCCCGCCGAGGCCGAATCCGGTGGCTTCCACTTTCGTGGCGGCTCTTCGATCGGGAAGACAACTGCCCTTCAGGTCGCGGGATCGATATGGGGCGGGCGCGATTTTCCCCGCACCTGGCGCGCGACTTCGAACGGGCTGGAATCGGTGGCGCTGATGCACTGCGACACGCTCTTGCTTCTCGATGAAATGGGCCAGTGCGATAGCCGGGAAGTCGGCCAGGTCGCCTATATGCTGGCGAACGGCCAGGGCAAGACACGCGCCGGGCGAAGCGGTGAAGCGCGCCGCGCGGCCCGGTGGCGCACCCTCTTCCTTTCGACGGGTGAGATCGGCCTTGCCGACAAGATCGCCGAGGATGGCAGGGGCCGCCGCGCGGCAGCCGGGCAGGAAGTCCGCATCGTGGATATTCCGGCAGATGCAGGCGCGGGCATGGGCATCTTCGAATCTCTACACGGCTTCCCGTCCGCCGATGCCTTCGCTCGCCACCTGAAGGCGGTGGCCGGTGAACACTTCGGCCACGCTTCCCATGCCTACCTTGATCGGTTGACCCGCGACTTCGAGGGCATCGCGCCCGTGGTGAACGGCTTTCAGAATGAGTTTGTCGCCGAGAACTGCCCGCCGAATGCCGATGGACAGGTGAGCCGCGTTGTGGCGCGCTTCGCTCTTGTGGCTGCCGGTGGTGAAATGGCGACGGCCTTCGGTGTGCTGCCGTGGCAGCCTGGCGAAGCTACCAAGGCAGCGGCGAAGTGCTTCCGCGATTGGCTCGACACGCGCGGCGGGATCGAACCGGCTGAAGAGCGTGAAGCCCTGTCTGCCGTCCGCCGCTTTATCGAGTTGCACGGCAATTCCCGCTTCGAGCCGATGGGCAGCCTTGCCCCGACCGACAGCATGGGCGCACCGATCGACACGCGCATTCAGAACCGCGCGGGCTTCCGCCGTCGCGATGACGAAGGCAGCATTGAATATTTCGTTCTTCCCGAAGTGTGGCGCGGCGAAGTCTGCACTGGACTTGACGCGGTGATGGTGGCGAAGACGCTGGCCGGGCGTGGGATGCTGAAGGCCGGCAGCTGCGGCAAGCTTCAGAATTTCCAGCGGGTGCCCGGCTTCCCCAATCCCGTCCGCTGCTATGTCATTGCCGCCAGCATTCTCGGCGAGGACGCAAGGGAGGCCGCCCATGCCTGACCTTGCCCGGTTCACCGACTTCGCCAGCCGCGTCGGCGCTGTAGCACCGGCCTGTAGCACCTGTAGCACCGTAGCACCTGCCGAGGTGATACAGGATTTAGATTGTAAAAACAACGCTGTAGCACTTGTAGCACCTGTAGCACCGCGAAATGACGATGACTGGCGGGAAAGTGACCTTCTCGACGCCTATGAAGAGCGCGCGGCGATCATGGAGTATGACGGCGGATTGCCTCGCTACGAAGCCGAAGCACTTGCATGGAAGGAAGTCTTCGGCGATCGGGCCAAGGCAGCGTAATACATCGGCAAATCCCTGAATTTCCTCGCCTTTTCAAGAATTATTAATGCGGCCCTCGGGGCCGTTTTGCTTTGACCTATCGTAATTTCTGCGGCCATTTTCGGCCATGCAGATATGGCCGTTCACCCGCAAAGCTCCAGTTGAGCAGAAGTCACTCGCCGAACCTGATGGCGAGCTTCTAGCCCTGTTCACCGGTATTACGCCGGGGGCCGGGATCAGCGCCGCCGCCGCCCTGACGGTGCCGGCCGTCGCCGCCGCCGTCCGCGTCATCTCCGAGGCCGCTGCCTCGCTCCACATTCGCGTTCTGCGCACCGATGGCGGGAAGCAAGAGGACGACCAGGCGCATCCGGTGTTCAAGCTGTTGCGCGGCGACGTGAACGACTGGACCAGCGGTTATGAGCTGATCCGCGACCTGGTTGCCGAGGCGTTGACCCGTGACGCTGGCGGCATGGCCTGGGTGAACCGTGTGAACGGCAAGCCGGCCGAGATCATCCACTACGATCCCGCCGTCATCTCCGTCGAGTATGCCGACACGCGCGAGCCCAAATATCGCCTGAGCAATCGGCCGGTTCCGGCATCGGACATCATCCACCTGCGCGGCCCATTCTCGCGTTGCGCGCTGACGCTGGCGCGGGAGGCGATTGTCACCGCCCATGTCATGGAGGCCCATGCTTCCCGCCTGTTCAAGAACGGCGCGCGGCCCGGTGGCGTCATCGAGTTCCCGAAAGGGCTGGGCGACGAGGGCCTGAAGAAGATGAAGGCGGCATGGCGTGCCGCTCATGAGGGCGCCGAGAATGCCGGCAAGACCGCGATCCTTTGGGACGGCGCGCAATTCAAGGCGATGACGCTCAATTCGACCGATGCGCAGTTCCTCGAGCTGCGAAAGTTCCAGATCCTCGAAATTGCCCGCGCCTTCCGCGTCCCGCCCTCGATGCTGTTCGAGCTCGATCGGGCAACATGGTCGAACTCGGAACAGATGGGTTTTGAGTTCCTGACCTACACGCTGGAGCCGTGGCTTCAGGCGCTGGAGGCTACGCTGTCCCGCGCCCTGTTCGCGCCCGAGGAACGCGGCACCTATCGCATTCTGTTCGACCGCGACGACCTGACCAGGGCGAGCCTGACGGAACGGGCAACGGCCATTTCCAGCCTGATCAGCGCCCGCGTGCTCAATCCGAACGAGGGCCGCGCCTGGATCGATCTGGCTCCCTATCCAGGCGGCACCGAGTTCGCCAATCCGCACATCACCGTTTCGACCCGCACCACCGGGCCGGCGCTGCCGAAGGATGGTCAGTAATGGATCGCCTCTTCATCGAAACCAAGATCATCGGCGACGACGCTGGGGCCATCTCTGGCTTGGCGTGGAAGTTCGGCGTGCCAGATCGCATCGGCGATATGATCGAGCCAGGCGCGTTCAAGGGTGCCAAGCTGCCCCTGCCGATGCTGTTCGGCCACGACATGAATGATCCTATCGGCACCTGGGACAGCGCCGAGGAAAAGGCGGACGGCTTGCATATCACCGGCAAGCTGCTGGTGGATGACGTGGCCCGCGCTCGCGAGGTCCGTGCCCTGGTGAAATCCGGCGCGGTGCGCGGCTTGTCGATCGGCTTCATCACCAAGCAGGCCAGCGCCCGCCCAGGCGGCGGCCGCACAATCAAATCCCTCGAATTGCTGGAGGCGTCTTTGGTGACGATCCCCATGCATTCCGGCGCGAAGGTGACTTCGGCCAAGTCGGCAGTTTCGGCGCTCGGCGTTGCCGCTGCCATCAACCGGGCGGCGGCCCATTTCGCAAGGAGATAACCATGCGACACGTCAACAAACAGGCGCTCGCCCGCGCCATCGAGTTCAAGGGCGAAGAAGACGATCCGGCCGGCATCGTCACCAAGGCGCTGGAGGATTTCCAGAAGACGGTGGACGATCGGCTGAAGGCGGTTGAGGGCAAGGGCATCGATCCCAAGCTGACCGAACGTCTCGACAAGATCGAGGCCAAGGTGAACCGACCCAGCACGGAAGGCCACGACAAGACCGAGATCACGCCGGAACAGAAGGCGTTCGGCGCCTATATCCGTCGTGGTGATGCCGGCCTTGCCGATGAAGACCGCAAGGCGCTTGTCGTCGGCACCGACGCCACGGCCGGCTATCTGGCCCCGACCACGTTCGGTTCGGAAATCCTGAAGGCGCTTCGCGAATACAGCCCGATCCGCCAGTATGCCAAGGTCATCACGATTAGCGGCCGCGATGTCCGCTATCCGCGCCGCATCGGCTCGACCGCCGCGACGTGGGTGGCAGAGGTCGCGGACCGCGACGAAAGCGCACCGTCCTACGAACAGGTGACGCTCACCCCCTATGAACTGGCGACCTTCGTGGAAGTGTCCCGCCAGCTTCTGGAGGACAACACCTATAACCTCGAAGGCGAGCTTGCCTCCGACCTGGCCGAAAGCTTTGCCATCGCGGAAGCCACGGCCTTTGTGGCTGGCAACGGCACCGGCAAGCCCAAGGGTATCCTGTCGGCGACCGGTATCGCGACCGTGCTTTCCGGCAAGGCGGCCACTCTTGGCGACAACCCCGGCGACACGCTGATCGATGTGTTCGCGGCGGTCCCGACCTTGCACGCTCAGAATGGCGCATGGGCGATGAACCGCAAGACGCTGGCGGCGCTCAAGAAGGTCAAGGACACGACCGGGCAATACCTGTGGCAGCCGTCCCTGCGTGACGGTGCGCCCTCGACGCTGCTGGGCCGTCCGGTGATCGAGATGGTCGATATGCCCGACATTGCGGCCAATGCCTTCCCGATCGTGTTCGGCGACTGGTCCGGTTATCGCATCGTTGATCGCGTCGACATGTCGATCCTGTCGGACCCGTACACCCGCGCCAAGAACGGCATCAACGTCTTCCATGCGCGCAAGCGTGTGGGTGGCGACGTCACCAATCCCGACCGCTTCGTGAAGCTGAAGATCGCGGCGAGCTAAGTTCAGGGCGGCAGTCATTGAGGGCGATGCGGTCTGTCCGACAACGAGAAGAAACCTCCCTGCCGCCACCGGGAAACCGGCATTTGAGGGGTCAAGGTTTGCAAGATCGCGAGCACCAACCGGAGACCACCGGTCAAGGGCTCATCGGGAGAGGCACGCCCTGCGCTGTCTCTCCCGCCTATTGAGGGTAAAGCCATGCCAGTGAAGCCACCAAAGATATGCGGATGCGGTCACCGTATCGCTGCCGGCGTTCGTTGCCCTTGCGAGCAGAGACGGGCGCGGCAGGCCCAGGCACGCAATGACCAGCGGCGCGGAACGGCTCACCAGCGCGGCTACACCAAGGATTGGGACAGGGAAGCGAAGGCGTTCCTGTCTCTGCCCGTCAATCGCCTGTGTACTTGTGGCTGTGGTCGCATCGCCAACGTGGTGGATCACAAGATCGCTCATAAGGGCGACATGCGCCTGTTCTGGGATCGGTCGAACTGGCAGCCGATGGCCCGTGGCTGCAACAGCCGGAAGAACGTCAGGCACGAAGGAGGCTTCGGCAATGCGATCCGATGACCGGGGGGTGGTCATCAACTTTGAGCGAATGCCGGGAGACCAGCGCCCCCCATTCGCGCGTGATTTTCCCGAAATGGGATTTTTGATGATCGGTTCGAAAAGGTTCGTTCAATGATCGTGAACGTTGAAACTCTCAAAGAGCAAATCGTCGTTGATATCGATGATGATGACGCCCTGATCGAGCGCAAGATTGCCGCCGCCCAGGATCACATCGAGCGGCAACTCGGCTTCAAGATCGAGGAAGAATATCCCTCGGGAGTTCCGGCCGCGTTGGTCGAGGCCGTCTGTCAGCTTGTCGGACACTGGTACGAAAACCGCGAAGCAACCGCCATCGGCGTGAGCGTTCAGGAATTGCCGTTCAGCGTTGCCGACATCGTGCGGGAATACCGCAACTGGAGCTGGTGACATGCGCGCCGGCACGCTTGATCGCGAGATCGTCCTTGTTCGCGAGGAAGAGATCGGGCGCAATCCCTACAATGAACCGATCTACGGCACGACCGAAACGCCCTTGCGGGCATCGATGCAACAGCAATCAGGCAAGGAATATCTAGCGGCCGGTCAAGTCGGTGCCGCGCGACAGGTGGTATTCCGCATCCGCTGGATCGCGAATGTCAGCGTGACCAATTCCGTCCAGTACGCCGAGACCGAGTTCAACATTCAGGAAGTCCGCGAGATCGGCCGTCGCCGTGGCCTGGAGCTTCATTGCGTGGGTGCAGGCTGATGCGCGGCGTCAAACCTCATCTTGTGGTCGATAACTCGGCCATCGCAAAAGCTCCCGGCATTCCGGCCTGGCTGTCTGCCGACGCCAAGCGGGAATGGAAGCGCGTCGTGCCGATCCTTGTCGAGCGCCGCATTCTGACGACTGCCGACCTTGGATCGCTGGAGAATTATTGCACGGCCATCGGGCAGGTGCGGGAGATGGAGCGCCACCTTCAGGAACACGGCCACGTCTTCGAAGCCTTCAAGGATACCGAGGACGGCATTGTCAGCACTGGCATGAAGCGCAACCCGGCCGTCGGCATCCAGTCCGACGCCATGACGCGGGCAAGGTTGCTGGCTGCCGAGCTTGGCCTGACGCCTGTGTCTCGCTCCCGGCCTGCTGTTCGCGGCGAGAGTGCCGGCGACAATCTGGACTTCCTCGGATGATGGAAGCTCCGAAAACATATCCCGCATGGGTGTTCGACAATTCGGAAATCCCCGATCCGTTCTGCTATGGCGAGCGGGCGGTGAATTTCCTGCGTCACTTGAAGCACCCCAAGAGCCTCAGGAAGGGGAGGCAGTTCGCACTTGATCCGTGGATGGAGCGGATCATCCGTCGCGTCTATGGCCCGCGCCATGAGGACGGCACCCGCGTCGTCAAGACCGTGTTCGCCATGATCCCGCGCGGCAATCGTAAGACCACGCTGGGCGCGGCGCTGACCTTGCTGCATTCGATCGGCCCCGAGCGCACGCCGGGCGGTCAGGTCATCTGTGCCGCCGCCGACAAGAAGCAGGCCCGCATTGCCTTCGAGGAGGCTATCAGCGTCATTCGCGAGGATCGCCGGCTGATCCCGCTGGTCGAGGCCCAGGACTATCGCAACCGCCTGACCGACAAGCGCAGCGGCACCGTGGTCGAGGCGATCAGCGCCGATGCCAAGACCCAGCATGGCCGCACGCCGACCATGACCTTGATGGACGAGCTGCATTCTTGGCCGAAGCGCGACCTATGGGAAGCGCTGAAAACCGGCCTGCTGAAAACGGCCGGCTCGCTCAACGTCATCATCACCACGGCCGGCCGAGGGCAGGAAAACATCGCCTTCGAGACCTACGCCTATGCCCGCAAGGTGGCGCTGGGCGAGATTGATGACCCGGCGACGCTGCCGATCATTTTCGAAGCCCCGCCCGATTGCGACTGGCGCGACGAAGCGGTCTGGCACCTGGTCAATCCCGGCTTGCGTCATGGCTATCCCGATCTGGACGGACTGCGCCAGTACGCGAGGGAAGCCGAGAACCGCCCCGGCGACCGCGAGAGCTTCCGCCAGCTCAATCTCAACATCTGGCTTGACCATTCCGCCGATCCGTTCATCGACATGGCGGTCTATGACCTGACGGCAAAGCCGGTCCCGGTGCCGGAAGGTGCGCCGTGCTGGATCGGCGTTGATATGTCGAGCACCACGGACTTGACGGCCGTGGTCGCCTGTGTGGTCGACGAGGACGAGAATTGTCACATCGTCCCGCATTTCTTCGTGCCTGGCGACAATCTCAGGCTCAGAGCAGAGCGTGACGGCGTTCCCTATCCGCTGTGGGCAGAACAGGGCTTCATCACCGCCACGCCAGGCAACGTGATTGACTATCGCGCCGTCGAGCAGTGCATCCGCGACCTGTGTGATCGCTTCGACGCTCGCGAGATCGATTTCGATGCCGCCTATGCGCAAGCTGTCATGGGACCGCTCACCGATGACGGCTATCCCGTCGCCACGCTACGCCAGGGCTGGGTGACGCAATCGCCGGCCTTGAACGAGTTGGAGCGCGTCATCCTCGCCGGCCGCTTCCTGCATGGTGGGCACCCCGTCCTGCGCTGGTGCTTCGATAATGTGGCGATCCACACCGACAGCGCCGGCAACCGCACCATGCACAAGGGCAAATCCACCGATCGCATCGACGGGGCCGTCGCCTCGTGGATGGCCGTTTCCCGCGCCGTCGCCAGTGAGGCCAAGTCCATCTACGATTCCGAGACGTGGTGTGGGGTACTGCTCGTTCTGGCACAGGTCGCGTTTGGCACTGATCGACCGCAAGGCCTTACGCAGCAAGGCTTTGAGGCCCCAAGCCGGTGAAAACCGCCGTGAGCGAAAATGGGCAGGTTTAAGCAGGTATTGAACACAAACGGCGCGGCATTTGGCACAAGGTGGAGCGCGGCGCGCGGTTCGATGCTCAATCTAACCAGGCGCGCCGCTCATTTAATACCCGGGGCAAGAAGGTAGCGCGGCAAAAGCCACCACACTTGCCGCCAGATCATCTCCAACACTGAGCCACATCCGGCCGAGTGATTTTCGCGCAAGGTATGCCGGAAAGGCTAGAGCGGTGAGCGTCCGAACGATTCTCAGGCCCGGCGTTTGCTAGACGAACCGGATGTCGGCGGCTTGCGCAGTTCTTCCCGTATCTCGTCGATCACGGTGGCTACCATCGCAAGGCGGCGATCCTTGTTCGGCGTGAACCGCATGATGCGGTATGAATGCTCGACAGCGAGATTGAACAGGTCGAGCGGGGCAATACGGGCATTCTCTGCCTTGTAGACCACCAATATCTCTTCCGACAGCTTGGCGGCGAGGTCGAAGTGCTCAGTCGCCTGGGCGATTTCCCGCTCGACTGCGGGGCGCTCCTGATACGAAGCGCGATCGACCATCTTGCGGGTTTCATCGCGGATTTGGTCCAAAAAAGCTTGCTCTGCCTCATTGGCAACGACCAACCGACTGTCCTCGACCTTCCCTGATCGTGGGCCTTGCGGATCGCGCGCCGCGAGGCCAGCGGTCAGACGCTGGAGAAGTGCTTGCGGGTCCGTCGCTGCCCTGCGCATCTCGCCTTCGCCCTCTGCGAGCCATTCAATCCGCACGTTCAGCGCTTCCGCAGTCATCACAAGGTTCGAAAGCGTGGGTTCAGAATAGCCGCCGGTCCACTTTTTTATCGTGGAGACGGCAATGCCGGTCGAATCGGAAAGCTTCTGAATGGTGATTCGCTGCTGCTTAAGCGCCTGCTTCAGCCGGAAGGGGAAATCCTTACTGTTCATGTGACGAACCGTAAGGCCGAAGCCCGTTGTGCTTTGAGCGGCTTTCAGTTCGCCAAGCCATTGAAATCATAAAAAGAATAACATTTGGAACCTTCGTCCTTACAGAAGGAACCGTAAGGTGTCCAATTGGCGTTGCAAAAGGATCATTATTTGATACCTTAACTGTGTTCACAGCGGTAATCCCAACTGACTGATCCCCAAAAAAGGCCGGCGCACAACCGGCCCAGAAAAGGAACCCAACGATGACTAAGCGCTCCGTTGCGCGAACGCCTTCCGGCGACTGGCACCCCGAAGAAATCAAGGCCGCCGTCCGTATACAAAAAGACCCGGACGGCCGCCCCTGGTCGCTAGGCAGTCTGGCCATCGCTGCCGGCCTGCCGGAGCATGCCTGCCGCACCGCCCTTCGCGGATCGGATGCGAAGGGTGAAGCTGCGATCGCTATTCTGCTTGACCTGACGCCTCGCGACATCTGGCCGACGCGCTACGACCGGAACGGCGCACGCATCAACCCGCCTCGTCGTTCCGGCAATAGTTTTAGCCTAGGCGATGCCCCCCGTCATTGTGAAAATCAGGAGGCGGCGTGAACATGGGCACCGACACTCGCCCCATGTTGGCCTTGCAGGCCGCGCGCCGTCTGGCGCGTGATCTGGAGAAGCGCAGGAATGTGATGGGTCTGACCCGCTTCGTCCTGTCCCAGCGGTTGCGGGTACCGGTCGACCTTTTGGAAAGGTGGGAGAACGGCCGCTCGTTTCCCAATGCGCCAGATCTGTTCGCCTGGGCGAAGGAGCTGGCCTTCGGCATCGTACTCGCCGACGCGGACGACCGCACATGAGCGCATCATGGAAACTTGCCTACATGCGCCTGGTCGGGCAGTTGCGGCGCGGCCGCGAGCGCATGGGCCTCTACCAGTCCGATATAGCGGACCGGCTCGGCGCCAGCCGCCGCACCTTCCAGCGGTGGGAGGCCGGCGAGGCCGAGCCGAGCGCCAGTCAGCTTTTCCGTTGGGCTGACATGCTCGGCGTCACCATCACATCAGAATTCAGCAAAGCGCCAAATCTGGCGCAATAGGAGCCCGCACTTTCATGGCTCGTCGTCCTTCCTCGACATTCACACAGCCGGGTCAGCCCAGCTTTTTCGACACCCGCCCGGCTATGCCGCTCGCCGAACTCGACAGCGCGATCCGCGAAGCGTTGGGCGATACGCTTGCACTCGCCAAGGCCAATCTCGGGCTCGACCGGCACGACATCGCGGCCGAGGTCAACCGTCTCCAGCCGGTGCCGGAACGCGAATTGACCAAGAACATGCTGGACCGCTTCTGCGCGCCCGGCTCCGGAGACTGGCAGCTTCCTGCGTGGCGCATCCCCGCGCTCTGCCGCGTAACGGAAGACTACCGTCTGCTGACGCTTCTGGTGGAAGCGTGCGACCACAAGGCCGTGCCCAGCGAGGCGGCAACCGTAGCCGAGCTTGTGATGCTGGAGCTGGAGGAGAAACGCATCAAGGACCGGCGCAACGCTCTGCGCAAGGAGCTTTCACCCGGCGCGCTCGAATGGGCCTCCCAGCAGATAGGCAAGGGGGACGGACGATGACCGACCTTTGGTTAAGCGCAAAAGAGATAGCAGCGGCAGGGTTACACAACCTGCCCACATCCAAGGTCTCCGTCATCGACAAAGCCAAGCGCGAAAATTGGCCATCCCGTCCGCGCGCCGGTCGCGGCGGCGGCCGCGAGTATCCAGTTTCAGCCCTGCCGCAAAAGGCCCGTGAGCAACTGCTTTCCCGCGAGCTGTCGGTCGGGTCAGCCGTGCCCGCCACTGTCGCCCTGGCGGAAGTTCCTGCCGTCGCGGAGGAACGCGGCACAACCGGTCTTGCCGATTGGCAGCGCCGCTGCATGGAAGCCCGCGCCGCGATACTGATGGAAGTCGAGCGGCTGGCGCAGATCGGCGGGCAGGAAAAGGCTATAGTTCATCTTCTCGCCACGGCAGATCGCGGCGAGCTGCGCCCCGACCTTCAGGCTCTCATTCCGATTGCCAATGCCAAATCCGGCAAGGAAGGCAAGCGCACGATATCCCGTCGCAGCCTGTTCCGCTGGAAGGCCGAGACGGTGAAGGCCGGCATTGCCGCCCTTGCCCCCCGCGAAGCTGTCATCCAGCAGGAAGTGCCGGCCTGGGCTCCGGCGCTGATGAAGCTCTACCGCGTCCCGACCCAGCGGCCGCTTGCTGCCATCATGGAAGATCTTCCGGCCGCATTGCCGGCAGGCGTGCCGGTGCCGTCCTATTCGGCGGCGCGGCGGTTCCTGAAGAGCGTGTCCGTCGTCGATCGCGAGCGCGGCCGGCATGGACCAAACGGCCTCCTGAAATTCAAGGCGTTCAGGCGGCGTTCAACGGATGATTTAATGCCCTTTGAAATCGTGTCGTCGGATGGTCATTGCTTCAAGGCAGACGTGGCACATCCGATCCACGGCCGCCCGTTCCGGCCGGAAGTCTGCGCCGTCATCGACTTGGCGACGCGCTACGTCTCTGGCTGGTCGGCCGGCCTTGCGGAAAGCGCCCATGTCGTCATGGACGCCATCCGCAGTTCGGTCGAGGCGCACGGCCAGTTCGGAGGTTTCTACACGGATAACGGCTCCGGCTATGTCGGCGAGATGATCGCTGGCGAGGTCACCGGCCTGCTCACGCGCATTGGTGCAACGCCGGTCAACTCCATCGCCGGCCGTGCGCAGTCGCGCGGCAAGGTCGAGCGCCTCCAGGGCACGTTGTGGAAGCGCGCCGCCCGTTCCTTGCCGACCTATAGCGGCCGCGACATGGACAACGAGGCGCGCCGCCGCGTCGTCAAGATCGTCGAGGCGGACATTAAGCGGGCCGGCGCATCGCCGCTCATGATGCAGTGGGACCAGTTCCTGCATTGGGCCGGCGAACAGGTCGAGGCCTACAACAACCGCCCGCATTCGGCCCTGCCCAAGGTCCGCGACCCGCAGACCGGAAAGCTCCGGCACCAAAGCCCGGCCGAGGCGCTTGAGGCCGCCAGGGCGCAGGGCTGGGAACCGATGCTGCTAGGCGACAAGGTTGTGGAAGACCTGTTCCGGCCGCAGCTCCTGCGCACGGCGGTGCGCGGCGAAATCAGCCTGCCATGGGGCCGTTACTTCTCCCACGAGCTGGAGCCGTTCGGCGGCGAGAAGGTTCGGGTCGGTTACGACATCCACGACGGGTCCCGCGTGTGGGTGCGCACCCTGGACAACCGCCTGATCTGCATCGCGCATCGTGACGCCAACGTTGTTCCGGAGATGCCGGCTTCCAAGGTCGAGCACATGCGCCGCGAGCGTGAGAACCGCCGCATCGCGCTGAAGGAACAGCAGATCGCGCTGATCCGGGCCGAGAATGGTCCCGCCCTTCTGGAAATGTCGGCAGAGATGCCGGTCGAGGCCCTGCGGTTTCAGGCCGAGCTTGAGGCCGAGTTTGCACTGTCGGATCGGCTTCCGGTTACGCCGGAACCTGCGGCGGTGTCAGAAACGGGCATTCCGCTCGATCCAGATCAGAGGTTCGCGTTCTGGCATGAGGTCGATGCTGCGATTGCAGCGGGACAGCCCGTCACTGGGCACCTGCGCGGCTGGCATCGCGACTACCAGACGCTTTCCGAATTCAGGGCGCGCAACGACCTGAAAGAACTAACGGCGGCATTCGGGAGTGCCTTCCCGATCGCCGCCGCTGGCTAAGTGCATTCCAATTTGAAGGACTAAATCATGATGCATGACACCTCCGCCGTCAACGCCTTCTCTACAACGGCACCGCTTCGCAACGTCTCGCTTTGCGCCACGGCGCTGGACATCGCCGTCAAGCGCGAACTGCACCTGCCAGGCATGGTCGTGTTCCACGGCCCCAGCGGCTACGGCAAAAGCACCGCCGCCGCCTTCGTCGCCAACCGCCACCGCGCCTATTACGTCGAGGTGAAGGCCAACTGGACGCGCCGCTTCTTCGTCAAGGCGATCCTCAAACAGATGGGCATGCCGGACGAGCGCGGCTCGATCCCGGACCTGATCGAGATGATCTGCGAGCAGCTCGCGCTGTCACAGCGCCCGCTCATCATCGACGAGATGGACAATGTCGTCGCGCGGCGCATGGTCGACATCGTCGAAGACATCTATCGCGGCTCGGCCGCGCCGATGATGCTGATCGGCGAGGAGCGGCTCCCGGCCAAGCTGGCGAAGTGGGAGAAGTTCCACGGCCGCGTGCTCGAATGGGTTGGCGCGCAGCCGGTGCAGCTCGACGACGCCCGCCACCTTCGGCACCTGTACATCCGGAAGGTCGAGATCGCGGACGATCTGCTGGAGCACCTCGTGAAGATCGCGGAAGGCTCGGCCCGCCGCATTGTCACCAATCTGGATCGCATCGCGCAGGCGGCCATTGGCGAAGGCGTCGCCAAGATGGATCGCGCCCGCTGGGGCGACCGCCCGCTCTACACCGGCAAGGCTCCGGCTCCGAGGATTTGATCATGGCGCGTCAACCCATCGACCAGGCGCTGCAGAAGCGTCACCCGATCTCCCGCCAAGCCATTTGGCAGGCGATCCGCAGCAAGCCGGAAGGCTTCTTCTATACCGACCTGGAGCGGGCAACGCGCATCAACCGCGCCACGATCCGCTCCTATGTCGAGGCGCTGCGCGCTGGCGGTTATGTGGATGCGGAACCGGCGGCGAAGTTTGCGCCCGTGCTCTTTCGTCTCGTTCGCGATGTCGGGCACGAAGCCCCGCGTCTGCGGCCCGACGGCGCGCCCGTCACGCAAGGGGCCAGCCGCGAGCAGATGTGGCGGACGATGAAGATCGCCCTGCAGTTCACCGCTGCCGATCTCGCCGTCCAGGCATCGGTGCCCGGCAGTGTCGTGTCCGACGTGGACGCAAAGGACTACTGCAAGCGCCTCGCGGCCGCCGGTTATCTCGCCGTCATCTCAAAGGGGCGCGCGGCTGGCCGGAACGGCACGGTTCCGAGCGTCTACCGCTTTGTCAGAAGCCGTGACACGGGGCCGCTGCCGCCCATGGTGCAACGCCTCAAATCGGTTTTCGACCCGAACCTGAACCAGGTGGTTTGGCAAGAGGAGCCGCGCGCATGACGGCCGGAACCACAACCGCCCTTGAACGTGCGCGCTCGGGCTGGGGCGATGATCTGCCCGACTGGATCGAAGCGCTCGCCATCGCCTGCGACAGCACCAGTCAGGCGAAGGCCGCAAAGGCGATGGGCTACACGCCGGCAGTCGTCTCGACGCTGCTGCGCCGCACCTACGCGGCGGACCTGTCGCGGGTCGAAAAGGCCGCGCGCGGTGCCTTCATGGCCGCAACCGTGGAATGTCCTGTTCTCGGGATCATCTCCGCAGGCCAGTGCGTCCACGAGCAGCGCGCGCCCTTCGACAGCACCAGTCATCAACGCGTCGTCCTCTTCCGCATGTGCCGCTCCGGCAGGTGCCCGCATTCCAGCCATGGAGAGTGAAATGGCAGAACAAGTCAAAATTCTCGAAGTGTCCGACGGGCTGAAGATGCTGCGCGCCTCCTTCGACTTCTATGTCGACGGTAGGGCCACCCCTACGCTTGCCGAATTCCAAGTCATGCAGGAGGCTTGCGACAGCATGTATCGCATCGCGCGCATGCTGGAAAACGAGTTGAGCGTGTACCGCTGGAACGAACACGCCCGCCGCGATCGTGATGTGGAAATGGCCCGCATACTCGACGAAGCGACCCGGCCCGGCAGCAACGTCAAGCTTTTTCCGGTCTTCCATCGACCGATCCTGTCTGACGGCCCGACAGGTGCCGCATGAGCAAGCTCCTCGAACTGGCCACACAGGTCGACGTGCTCGACGTTGCCGGCCGCGTCATCGCCAACCCGCAGCGGCAGGCCGTGGCCGCCAGCGCCGCAGAGATCGTGGCGCTGGCGCACTCCACCGAGCGCTTCTGGGCGGTGTGCCTAGAAGCCGATCTGCTGGTGCGCGCCCTGCAGCTGCCGATCATCGGCAATGACGACCAGGACCATGCGCGAGATGTCGCGATCCAAACCCAGGCGGACGAAGTCGCCCGCCTCATGGCCGCGATCCGCGGCGAAACCCAGCCACAGGAGTAGAACCATGGACGCAGTTATTCTCGAGGACCGCCCAACCGGCGAGCTGGTCGTCAACGGCAAAGCTTACATGCCCGACGCCAAGGGAAACCTAGTACCGAAGGAAGCCGTTCGCGTCGAAAACTTGCTTGAGGACGAGACCGTCCGCAAGGTGATCGGCTACGCCCGCGATCTGTCGGCACAGATTGGCCGCTTCAAGCAGCATACCTTCGACGATCTCAGCGCCTTCGAGGCCGTTCTCGCCCAGGAGTACGGCGCCACCAAGGGCGGCGCGAAGGGCAACAAGACCTTCATGTCCTTCGATGGCCTGATGAAGGTCCAGGTGCAGGTTTCGGACACCATCGACTTCGGCCCGCAGCTCCAGATCGCCAAGGCCCTGATCGACGAATGCCTGGTGGAATGGTCGGCCGACAGCCGCACCGAAATCCGTTCGATCATCACCCGCGCCTTCAATGTCGACAAGGAAGGCCAGATCAACCGATCGGAGATCTTCATGCTGCTTCGCCTTGACATCGAGGACGAGCGCTGGAGGCGCGCCATGGACGCGATCCGCGCGGCCATGCGCGTCGTGGGCTCCAAGCTCTACGTGCGCTGCTACGAGCGCGACCGGGTGGACGCCGACTTCCGCGCCATCACCATCGATCTGGCCAAGGCATAGGAGATCACTGTGAAGGCACTCGACATCGCAAGACTGCGCCGTCTGGTCGACACCATCTCCAACCTTTTGGCCGACGAAAGCCAGACCGCGCGCGGCGTCATCGGCCACCTCGTTGAGGTCGAGGGCGCAGGCCTGACCGAGGGTGCGGAATACCGCCTACGCCTCGCCGGCGTCACCACCACTTGCACCGCCGGCCACCATGGTCTGCTGCGCAACTGGCAGAACGCCGCGCGTCGTCAGATCGAGCGGAGGGTCGGCGAATGACCATCATCTATCTCGATGCCGAGGTAGCGATCCGCAATTACACCGCAACGGTGAAGGGATCGCGCTCTATCGTGCGTGTCGAGTTCGAAGTGACCGAGCCCGGCGCTTTAGGTTTCTTTTTGGCAGACATCGGTCGCGCAAAGATGGAGATCGAGGCCGCACGGAAATCCGCAGCGTCGCAAAAGAAGGCGACGCGCAAGGAAAAAACCCGCTCGATCGGCCACACGGAACTGCTGGCGCTGCCGTACTTCGGAGGCAATGAGCCGGAAGGTGTCGCATGAAGCCGCGCCTCGCATCTCATAGCCCAGCCGTCGAAGCCGAGCGTGCCAAGTCCGAGCTGCGCAAGATACGCCTGGGATGCACCAAGCTCGGCCTCTCCGACGACGATCGCCGCGACCTCATGCAACGGCTCGCCAACGTCCGTTCAAGCACCCAGTTAACGGCCGTTGGGCGGCGCAAGATGCTCGACTATCTGGCGCGGCAGGGCGCGTTCAAGGGCACGCCGCGCTCCTCCTACCCGGAAGGTCACCCGCGCATGGCACGGGCGCTCTGGATGAAGCTTGCCCACGATGGCGTGATCAGGAACGGGTCCGATCGGGCGCTGGACGCCTTCGTCCAGAAACAGACCGGCCGCCGCGTGTCCTCGGCGCGCTTCCTGACCGATCCGGCGATCGGCTCAAGGATCGTCGAGGCGCTGAAGTCGATGGCGGCGCGCGGAGGCGGTGATGGCTGACGGCATCGACACCTCTGGCTGGCCCGAAAGCCTGCTCGACCTCGTCGAGATAATCGGCGTTGGCCCGGCCCTTCGCTTCGTCGACGCCTATGCAGGCCGCGATTATGTGTATATTCCGGAGAAGCTGACCGAGGGTCACCATCTCATCCAGGCGGTCGGCGAGACGGCCGCGCTTCAGCTTGTCGACGCGGCCGGTCGCGACCGCTTCCCGGTCCCGACAATGGCCGTGCGGCGCAACCTTGCCCGCAAGCAGCTCATTCGCGAGGCGGAGGGCTCGACCAGCGAAGTCGCCCGCCGTCTCGGCGTCTCGCCGCGCTGGGTGCGCGAGGTTCGCAACGAGCCGCGCGGCGACGATCGCCAGATGGACCTTTTCGAGCGCGACTAAGTCCTTCGTTTCCGCCTGCGTGGCGGAAGCAATGCCGGTTACGCCATTCTAAGATGTCCGGCCAGATGGGTCCATGACCTGTCTATTTTGCACAAACCATATCACCGTGAAGGTGCTGCCATGACCGCGCTTCTCCAGCGCGGCAGCAAGGGCAATGCCGTCCGCTCCCTTCAATCATCGCTCAATGAGATCGGCATCCCGTCGCCGCGCCTTATGGTCGATGGCGATTTCGGGCCGGCCACGGAGCGCGCCGTTCGCGCCTTCCAGAAGGATTTCGGCCTCGTAGTCGACGGCATTGCCGGGCCGCAGACGTGCACCGCGCTCACCCGCGCGACCGAGCCGGTCAAGCCCGGCCGCACCGAACCCGACAAAAGCGCGATGACGCAGCCTGCGCCGATAGCCCAGGCGCATATCTCCCAGGCCGCTCCGCCTCCCAATGCCGCCAGCTTGCGCTGGCTCGATACCGCGCGACAGATCAGCGAAATCTTCATTCACTGCGCGGCCACGCCCGAAGGGAAAGACTTCACCGTTGCCGACATCCGCGCCTGGCACAAGCAGCGCGGCTTTTCGGACATCGGCTATCACTATGTCGTCTACCGCGACGGCAGCGTCATGGAAGGGCGGCCAATCGGGCAGATTGGCGCGCATGTCGAAGGTCACAACACCGGCACCATCGGCGTTTCCTACATCGGCGGCGTCACGGCCGATGGCAAGGCCGCCAAAGACACGCGCACTCTCGCCCAGCGCTCTTCGTTGTTGTGGCTGACCCAGCAGCTGGTTGCCAAGCATCACGTCAAGCGCGTGCGCGGCCACAATGAGGTGGCCGCCAAAGCCTGCCCCTCCTTCGACGTGCGGAATGATCCGCTCGGCGCTCTCGCCTGAAAACAGCCCTTACAGGAGTCATCATGCGTGCTTTACAGATACTGGCCTTTGCGGTCGCCATTCTCATAATCGCATGGATTGTTGCTGGACCCGCCTTTGCAGCGGACGGCGCATTGCCGGCAACATCCCTGCTTGAGCCGATCCGTGCCTATCTGGTCGAGATCGGCGGCGTTCTCATCGTTGCCTTCGTCGGCTGGCTGTCGAGCTGGTTGCGGGCGACCTTCAAGCTTGAACTGGATGCGCGTCATCGTGATGCGCTGCACTCGGCGCTGACCAATGGCGCGGCGCTTGTTCTGAAGAAGCTCGACACGGCGGCGGCCGGCAAGTCGATCCCGATCGGCAACGCCATCGTCGGGACGGGTATCGAATATGTGCTGACCTATTCGCCCGACGCCGTCGCCTATTTCGGCCTCACGCCGGAGCGCGTCGGTGAGCTTCTCCGCGCCCGGCTGATCCCGGCCGGGCAGGTCTGATCCGATGGACTTCACGTTGATCTTGATCGTCGGTCTCGTCGTCGCCGTGCTTGCCGCCCTGGTCTGGGCGCACCGGGCAGGCGCGGCGAAGTCCGAGGCCGAAGCCGCCCGCAACATGGCGTCGGCGCAAGCGGCTGCTGCGGTCGAGCGCCTGAAGATGCAGGCGGAGGCCGCTCGCATCGAGCGCGAAGTCAGTGACCTCACCGAGGCGGAACTTGAGGCGGAGTTGAGCGCATGGTCAAGATCGCGGCGCTGAGCCTCGCCATTGTCGTCGCCGGATGCACTACCGCGCCGGAGCCGGTCGCGGACCCCCGAGCCGTGTGGTGCGAGCACAACCAACCGCGCCGCCCTTCATCAATCGAAATTGCCGCCATGCCGCTGCCGGAAAAGCTTTCGGCCGTCGAGCACAACCGTAAGGGCGCACTGTGGTGCGGCTGGAGACCTTGATGGACGAAGTCCTGCGTTATTGGCCCATTCTGGTCTTTGCGATGAATCTGCTGATTGGCTGGGTTCTGTGGTCGATGACGGCAAAGTTCGCCACGAAAAACGACATCGCCGAACTTCAGAAAAAGGTCAGAGACGACGTGCAGGCGGTGTCCGGTTCTCTTGGGGCAGTGAGCGGGCGGGTCGCTGTCATCGAAAGTGAGCTGGAGCATATCCCGAATTCCACCCAGCTTCATGAAACCAATATCCGCCTGGAACGCGTGATCGGGCAGTTGGAGGCGGCGAAGTCCGATTATGGCCACATCCTCAACCGGCAGGCCCGGCTTGAAGATGGGTTGATCCGCCACGATCAGATTTTGAGTGATGCGGCGCGAGGTAGATGATGAGTGATCTTGAACGATATGGCGATGCCTGGACGCGGCACCTGCGGCTGGCCATCCTGCGCGCGCTTCTCGACCTGAAGGGCAAGACCGGTCATGAAAGCCTGCTCACCGACATGGTCGGCGCGGTCCACATCATGGCCGATCGCGAGCAGGTCCGCGCCGAGGTGATCTGGCTTCACAAGGAAGAGATGGTGCTTGCCGACGTGAAGCATGGTGCTTTGTGTGCCACGCTGACCGAGCGCGGCATCAACATCGCCGAGGGGCGCAGCGATCATCCCGGCGTCAAGCGTCCGAACGTGACGGCCGGCATCGGTCGCACGCTCCTCGAAATCTCGCTCGACAGCCTGAAGCGGTAGAGCCATGGCGCATCCGCCCGAACTGCGTGCCAAGCTTCGCGCCGCCTATGTCCATGAGCGGCTGAACATGGAACTCGCGGCTGAAAGGGTCGGCGTCTCTTATGCGACCGCGCGGCGCTGGAAGAGCGACGCGGAGAACGAGGGCGACGATTGGGAAAAGGCGCGCTCCGTCGCGCGCATCTCGGCCGATGGCATGCAGACCGTCGCCCAGATGCTCGCTTCCGATTTTGTCCCTGTCCACCAGGCCGTCATGGAGGAAATCCGTTCCGCGGCCGGCGTCGATCCGCTGAAGAAGGCCGAGGCCCTTGCCAAGCTCGCCGACGCTGTCACCAAGACGGCCGCCGCGATCGGCCGCTTCTCGCCGGAGATGTCGCGCCTGGCCGCCGCCAATGATTGCATGAAGGCCTTCGGCGAATTCGTGATGTCCGACCATCCGCACCTTGCCGAAGGGCTGCTGGAGGCGATGGAGGCGTTCATTCCGGTCCTGACCAAAGAGTTTGCGTGATGGCGCGCCGGCCGAGGAAGGCGAGCACCGCCGACCTGAAGAAGGAGCTTGAGGCTTACGCCGCCGAGCTGCGCCGCCGCATCGAGGCCGAGGTGATCGGCCTGGACGACAGCCCTGCCGCCATCGCCGACCGTCGCGCCCAGGCGCTGGCCCCGGACGGCTTCGAGTTCTTCTGCCGGACCTACTTCCCCCACTACATCAAGTCGGCGGAAAATAGCCGGCTTCACGTCTATCTCTATCAGCGCCTGCCGGAAATCCTTGACGATCCGGCCGGGCAGAACGATGTCATCGCCGCCCCGCGCGGCGAGGCCAAATCCACCATCTGCACCCAGCTCTTTTCGCTCTGGTGCGTGGCCAAAAGGGCGAAGTGGTACATCCTCGTCCTGATGGATGCCTTCGACCAGGCCGCGACCATGCTTGCCGCGATCCGGGCCGAGCTGGAAGCAAATCCGCGCCTTCAGCTCGACTTTCCGGAAATCTGCGGCGAAGGCCGGGTGTGGAAGGAAGGGGTGATGGTGACGCGGAACGGCGTCAAGATCGAGGGCGCTGGTTCCGGCAAGCGCCTGCGCGGCCGCCGCCATGGTCCGCATCGTCCCGATCTCGCCATCCTCGACGACATCGAGAATGACGACAACGTCCGGAGCCCCGAGCAGCGCGACAAGCTGGAGGGCTGGGTGGATAAGGCCGTGCTCAACGTCGGTGCGGCGGACGGGTCGCTCGATGTGATCTATATCGGCACCACGCTGCATTATGACGGCGTGCTGGCCCGCAAGCAGCGCAATCCGCTCTGGCGCAGCATCAAATTTGCCTCCATCCGGCGCTGGCCCGATCGCCGCGACCTGTGGGACCAGTGGGAGGAAGTCCTGCGCAACGAGGGGCCTGCTGCGGCCGACGAGTTCTATGCCGAGCGCAAGGCCGTGATGGATGCCGGCGCGGAAGTGAGCTGGCCGGGCGTCCGTCCGCTCGTCGCGCTGATGCGCCTGCGCGTCAAGATCGGTCATGCCGCCTTTGACAGCGAGCAGCAAAACGATCCGGTCTCCAATGAGGATGCGCTGTTCGGCGCGCCGATCTTCTGGGTTGAGACCAGCGACTGGATATTCTTCGGGGCCTGCGATCCGTCATTGGGCAAGAACAACCGCGCCCGCGACCCGAGCGCCATCCTGGTCGGCGGCTTGAATCGGGAAACCGGCGTGCTCGACGTGGTCGAAGCCCTGATCCGGCGACGGCTCCCCGACCGCATCATTGAGGACATCATCACGCTGGAGGAGGAATATCGCTGCCTGCGCTGGGCGATCGAGAGCGTCCAGTTCCAGGAGTTCTTGCGTCAGCAGCTCGTGACGCGCTCGGCGGTGCGCGGCATTCCGGTGCCAGCCGTGCCCGTCATCCCGACAACGGACAAGGCGCTGCGCATCGAGCGGCTTCAGCCGCATGTCGCCAACGGGCTGATCCGGTTTTCCTCGACGCAGACGGCGCTGCTCGACCAGATGCGCCACTATCCTATGGTCGATCACGATGATGGGCTCGACTGCCTCGAAATGCTCTGGAGTATCTCGCTCAACCGCACCGCCCCGGCCGGCGCGACAGTGCCGCCGCCATCATCGGTTCCGGTGTCTGGCGCGGGCAATCTTGCGGCACGACTGGCAGCGCTGGCGAAAGGTGGCCGGCGCATGTTCGGGAGACGTTGATGGGACTGTTAAACGGGGCGTTGAAGCTTCTGTTCGGGGGCAAGTCGCAGACTGTGATGGTCGAGGCCGATGGCGCGGTCGAGGCCGCTGGTGTGGATGTGGATGCCGAACCCGGCTGGCATCGCCTTTCCGGTGGGTCCAGTAAGCGCGATCTGTCGCCGCTATCGCAGACTCGCATGCAGGAACTGGCGGCGCACGTCTGGGAAAGCAATCGCCTCGCCAATCGTCTGATTGAACTTCCGGTCGCCTTCCTGCTTGGCGAAGGCGTGCGCCTGGAAGTCGACGATGAGGAAGCGCAGGGCTGGCTGGATGATTTCTGGAATGATCCGATCAACCGTCTCGACCTGAACATGGAAAAGCACGTCAGGGAGCTGGCGCTGTTCGGCGAACAGTGCTGGCCTGTCTTTGTCAACGAGGTGAACGGTCATGTTCGCCTGGGCAAGGTCGATCCGGCCGCGATCGACCGGGTCGTCACCGATCCGGACAATGCCGGCATGGCGATCGGCGTCGTTGTCAGAAAGCCAGGTGGCGGCCGCAAGGTCTATCGCGTCATCTATCCAGGCGAAGAGGACATTTTCGGTGAGGGCGCGCGGCGCATGCGCGCGCGCATGATGGCAGGAGATTGTTTCTTCTGGCGCATCAACGATCTTTCGACCGGCCGGCGCGGGCGCTCCGATCTCCTGTCGGCCATCGACATCGTCGATGCGCACGAGCAGCTGATCTTCGGCGAGGTCGAGCGCGCTGTGGCGCTACGCCAAGTCATCTGGGATGTGACAATCAAAGGCGCGACGCCGGAGGAGGTCACCGAACGGGCCCGGACGATCGAGCCACCGTCGCCATTGTCTGTTCGCGTCCACAACGAGAACGAAGAGTGGAACGTCCTCTCGCCCAATCTGGCGGCGGCCGACGCGACCGAGACGCTGCGCACGACGCGCAATTACGCGCTCGGCGGTGCCACGATCCCGTCATTCTGGATGGCGGATGGCGGCGACGTGAACCTTGCCACCGCGTCGAGCATGGGCGAGCCGACCTATAAGGTGTTTTCGCAGCGCCAGCGGCTGTGGAAGGCGATCCTTCAGGACGTTGCGCGGTTCGTGATCCGCAATCGCCTTACCGCCATCGGCATGCCGGAGCTGGCGAATGATCCTGACTATCTGCCGCGCGCGGTGTTCCCCGAGCTGACAGCGCGCGACGTGACGAAATACGCGGCCGCACTTCAGCAGGTTGTCGTGTCCGTTTCGCAGGCCGTCCAGGCGAACGTCATGTCTCGCGAGACGGCGGTGCGCCTCATTGCCATGGTGGCGGGCCTTCTCGGGCTGGAGGTGGACGCGACCGAAGAATTGGACACGGCGACAAAGGAGGCCGCTCGCCGAGCGGAAAACGATGTCTTCCGCGATCCGCCGTCGTCGGCTTTCTCGATCTCGCCATATCCGTCCCGTGACGGGCTGGAGCCGGGAGAGGATGCAGAACCCCGTGAGGCAGCGTGACGGGAGACAATAAGGAGCGCGGTCGGCGCTTTGACCGCGAGCGTCAGAAGGTGTTGCGTGAGGGCGTGGCGATCCAGCGCGACACGGCCGATCAGCTCAAGACGCTGCTTGGCCAGGCCGAAAAGCGCATCGCCAAAATCCTGAAGGCTGCGCCCAGCGACTTCCGGCACTGGCAGCTAACCGAGTTGCAACGGCAGGTGCGCGCCGAGCTGGCCAAGTTCCAGCCGGATGCCGTCGCCACCCTGAACGCCGGCCTCGACCGCTCTCATGCAACAGGCCAGGGATTGGTCGATCGGCCATTGATGGCGGGCGGTGTCGATATCAGCGGCGATCTGATGCGCCTGGACGTGCGCAAGCTCGATGCCACGCGGGTGTTCATGGTCGATCGCGTCAAGGACATTTCCGAGCAGGCGGCAGCGAAGATCACCACCGACCTTGCCATGGCGGTGACCGGCGTGCTGTCGCCCGAGGATGTGGCGAAGAACGTGGCCGGCGTCCTTCAGGATGGCGGCATGAAGCGCGCGCGCACCATCGTACGCACCGAACTGGGCCGCGCCTTTTCGGAAGCCGCGCAGGAGCGACAGACACAGGCGCAGGCGATATTGCCCGGCCTGAAAAAGCAGTGGCGGCGGTCAGGCAAGATTCACAGCCGTTTCGAGCATGACGCGATTGACGGGCAGATCAGAGATGTTGATCAGCCGTTCGATCTTCCGAATGGCGTCAGGCTGATGTATCCACGCGATCCGGCCGGGCCGATCGAGGAAGTCATCAATTGTGGCTGCTCCTCCATTCCATATATGGAGAGCTGGACGGTGATGCGGCCGGGTCGGCAGCAAGTGACGGACGACGAACGCGCTCGGAGCCGGGGCAAGCGGATCATTTCGGACGCATTCGAATAGAAGCCCGTGGACGGCCGCCTCGACGTTTTGGCATGTTCGCCCTATCTTTTTGATTCGCGCGCGTCCTGCCCCGTTTAATCACCGTTTAATGAGCCGCTCATTCCGCTTCGGCGGAAGCGCTTCCGGTTAGCCGCGACCGATACTCTCGCCATTGTGCTTGCAGACCCGATTGTCTGCGGAGAAGCACGCGTGGCGAAGAGCCCTCAAACTACTCAGAAAAATACAGGCCCGACCTCGGCTCCTGGCGTCGAAACGCCGGCAACGCAGCCTAACGGCGACACTGTCGCGGCCACGGATGACAGGAACGCTGCCGGGGCTCAGCACCTTGCCGGCACCTCATCGCCAAACGATCCCGAGAAGGAAGCCGACAAAGGGGCCCAGGCCGATGCGAAGGGGGAAGCGATCGCCAAGGAGCCGGCAACTGCATCTCCCGCGCTGGCTTCGCTCGACCCGCTGGAAATCCACCAGACCGCGCGCGCGACACTTCTGGGAACGATAGGCGACTGGAGCGCGTCCGGTGTGAGGGAGGTTGCGCGTGTCCGGTCGCTGGTTGACGAGCATGGAGATTGGTCGCCCGAGGAGTTGGGCGAGTTTCGTGCCGCCTTCTCGGCGCTTGCCGATGCAGCCCGAGATGCGGCTTTGGTGTTGGGCGCGTGCTATATTCAGGGCCTTGAGGCGCTGAAAGAGAAGCTCGTCGCGGAGGGCTATGGCCCGGCCGACGTGCTGAGCATCAGCAAAAATGGCAGGATCGCGGTGACGCGCGACGGTCGAAAGATTGGTCTGTCGTGAAGGGCCTTCTTGCCGAAGCCATCCAGTCCGACGGATCGACGGGCAGCTACACGGTGCGCGTCATCGCGGCCGGCCTATCGAAGAACCGCACCGTCTATCCGGCCGCCGTCCTGCGCGAGGCCGCGCCGCTGTTTGAAGGCGCGCGCGTTTTCGCGCTTTCCGACCGCGAGCACCTGGCCATGTCCGGCAAGGACGTGCGCAACCTGATCGGCGGCCTCTCCGCGCCGGTCTTTGTCGAAGGGGCTACGCCCGACCAGGGCGAGATACAGGCCACTCTCACGCTGATCGTCGGCGAGAGCGATCCTGTCGCCACCCGCCTGCGCGAGGCTGTTTCGCGCAGCATGACCCATCTTTTCGGCCTGTCGATCGCTGTCGAAGGCGCGAGCCGTCCAGGACCTGGCGGAACGCGCACGGCCGAAAGCTTTTCCAAGGTCCATTCAGTCGATCTGATCGTCGAGCCCGGCGCGGGCGGCCAGATCATCAATTTTGCCGAAGCCGTCGCCCAAGGAGCGCTCATGAACCGCGATGAACTTTTGAACCTGATCAGGAACGCCAATCCGACCCTGCTGGAAGGCAAGGACGAGGCAGCTCTTACCGACGAGGAGCTGAAGGCGATCCTGTCCGAGGCCCTGAAGCGGCAGACGCCGGTCGATCTGATCACCGAAGCCGCCGATATTTTCATGGTGATGAGCCGCGAGGAAATCATTGCCGGCATCAATGCGATCGATCCCGTCCTGCTGGAGGGCAAGGACGTTGCCGCCATGGGTGACGACGATCTTCGCGCCATCCTCGGCGCGGCGATGACGCCGCCGCCGGAAGAGGAAAAGAAGGTCGAAGAACAGGAGCAGCAGAAGGGCCAAATTGCCGCCGCCATGGTGGAGGCCGTTGTTTCGCGCCGCCTCGCGCTCGATCGCCGTCTTTCGGCCTGCGGTCTGCCGCAGTCGGCGAAGGAGCGGGTTCGCAAGGAATTTTCCGGTCGCACGACCTTTACGGAGGCGGAAGTGGTGAAGCGTATCGCTGACGAGGGTCGTTATCTGTCCGGCCTGGGCGTCGGTGGCGGACAGGTCAAGGGACTTGGCGCGACTGTCGGCGACGGCCCCCGCGAAAAGGGGCGGACAATGCTGGAAGCCTTCTTCGACCCGGCGCACAAAGACCATCGCCACGCCCGGTCCATCAAGGACTGCTATGTCCATCTGACCGGCGACGCCAAGGTGACCGGCCGGGTGAACAAGTCGGCGCGTTTCACCGAAGCGCTCGACAGCACGTCGTTCTCGGAAGTCCTCGGCGATTCGATCACGCGGCGCATGATCGCCGACTATCGCACCGCGACCGAGTTCGATATCTGGCGCGAGCTCACCGGCGCACCGGTACCGATCAACGATTTCCGTACCCAGGAGCGCACCCGCTTCGGTGGTTATGGCGATCTCCCGATCGTTGCCCAACGGGGAAGCTACGATCCGCTGACCAGCCCCGAAGACGAGGCGGCGAGCTATGCGGTCGCCAAGCGCGGCGGCACCGAAACCGTCACCCTTGAGATGATCAAGAACGACGATGTTGGTGCCATCCAGCGCATTCCCACGCGGCTGTCGCGCGCGGCCAAGCGCACGCTGTCGAAGTTCGTGCTAGATTTCATCCGGCAGAACCCGACCGTTTACGACGGCAAGAAGCTGTTCCATGCCGATCACGGCAACCTTCACACCGACGCGCTTTCGGCTGCGGCCTATGCGGCCGCGCGTCTCGCCATGGTCAAGCAGCAGGAGTTCGGCACGGCCGATGCGATCGGCGTTGGCCCGAAATATCTTTGGGTGCCGCCGGAGCTGGAGGAAGCCGCTTACAACATCTTCCAGCGCGCGACGAACCTCGACAAGACGTTCGTGCAGACTTTGGTGCCGACCATCGTGCCGGTCTGGTACTGGACGGATGGCAACGATTGGGCGATTTCGGCCGATCCGCTCGATATCCCGACCGTCGAAATCGGCTTCCTGGACGGCAACGAGGAACCCGAGCTGTTCGTCCAGGACAGCCCGACTGTCGGCAGCTTCTTCACGAACGATGAGATCACCTACAAAATCCGTCACATATACGGCGGCGCGGCGGTCGATTTTCGTGGCGTAGCCAAATCAGTCGTGCCGGCCGAAGATGCTGGCTGACCTGCAAACGCTTGTTGACGACATGGTCCGCGACGATGCCGCGCGCATCGACGCGGACCAGCGCGACCGCGCGATTGCGCTGGCGCTGGTCCAATATGGCCGCGACCGGCCTCGGCGTTTCGTTTCCGATGTGACGATGCCCGAAGACGGCCTTATCGAACTGCCGGAAGGTGCGCGCGCCATCCTCACCGTGGAATATCCGGTCGGTCTGCGCCCGCCGCGTTTCCTCTCGCCGCATCAGTGGTCGCGATATGACGCTCCGGAAGGCCCGCGCGAGCTGGTCAGTGGGGTCGCGACCGGCGCGACGATGCGTGTCACGTTCGGCGGCGCGCATGCGCTGACCGAGGATCAGGACACGGTTCCGCCAGAGGACCGTGAGGCGCTGACCAGCTATGCGGCCGCCATCCTCTTCGACCAGGTCGCCGCCATGACCTCCGGCGACGGCAATCCGACCATCCCGGCTGACGCGGTCAACCATGGCGCGAAGCCCGAGAATTTCGCCAAGCGGGCCGAGCGTTGGCGGCAGCGCTATCATGACCTGTTGGGCATCGACGTGAAGCGCACGAAGGCCGCAAGCGTTGTGGTGCAGACGCCTCTTGCCTCGACCACAGGCGGCTCCAGGCTGACCCACGGACGCGGGAGGTTCCGCCGGTGAACGAACCTGACGTCTCCGTTCGGCTCGAAGCCGACGGCCTGCGCCGCCTAATGACGCAGGCTCCGGACATCGTCATCGAGGAGCTGACGACCGGCGTCACGGAAGCGTCGATGCTCGCCGAGCGCGAGATCCGCGAGCGCACCCCGACCAGCGGAGCCGGCACCCTGCGCGAGTCGATCGGCGCGATGCCGGTCGAGTTCGCCCAGGAGGTGGTGCGCGGCGGCGTGGCGACCAGCCTGCCTTATGCCGTGCCCGTCGAAACCGGCTCGAAACCGCATATGCCGCCGATCTCGCCCCTGGTGGACTGGGTCGAACGCAAGCTGGGCCTGCGCGACAAGGAAGCGCAAGGCGTTGCCTGGGCGATCGCCAGAAAGATCGCGAAGCAAGGAACGCAAGGCGCTTTCATGTTCCGCGACGGCTTCGCCGCGGTCGAGCCTCAGATCATGGCCATCCTCGGCGCTGCAATCGAGCGCGCCACGGCCCGCATTGCGGCAGGTGAACGATGAGCACGAGCCTTGAGACCATCCGCGCCGCGATCCGCCACCGCATGCTGGAGATCGCCGGCATCGGCGTCATCCATGCCTACGAACGCTATGCGGCTCGGGAAAAAGAGTTTGCCGAGCTTTACATGTACGGGCAGGCCGACCAGCCGAAGCGCCTTCTGGGCTGGCACATCCACCGCGTTGCCACGCGCGAATTCGCCTACTCGTCTTTGCAGAACCGCGTCGAGATCGACTTTGCCATTCGCGGCTGGATGGCGATCGAGGACGCCCGCCAGACCGAAATCCTCATGGACGGCCTGGTCGAGAAGCTCCGCGCCGCCTGGAGGCGCGATCCGTCGTTCAACGGTATCTTCAACGCGCCCATTACCGACGGCCAACCCTTCGGCCTCCAGCTTGTAGAGAGCCAGCCGTACATGCTTGGCGGCGTGCTCTGCCACGGTGTCCGCCTGTCCTTCACCGGGGGGCTTCTCCTCTCCATCGAGGACGATCCGGCCGAGTGGGACGATTTCGCGCGCTTCGCCGCCGAGTGGCCGACGCCTCCAACCGCCTCCGACCTCGTCAACCTTCCCATCCAGGAGCCAGAACCGTGACCAGCATGAACCTGAAGCCCGCGCCCGGCCGCACCGTGCGCGATCCCGTAACCAAGCAGCTCCTCGCGGATGGCGGCGAGACCAGAGAACTCGACACCTTCTGGCGGAGGCGCCTGACGTCTGGCGACGTGGTCGAGGCGGAAGAAGCGGCCGCGCCCGAGGAATCCGCCGCGCCCGAGGCGGCCGGAACGCCTTCCGGTTCCTCGGAGGAAGCGCCTGATGCAGAAAGCGAGAAGACCAATTCCCGCCGCGCTCGTCGCGCTGCTCAAGCCGAGGAATAGAAGATGTCCATCAGCTTCAATCAAATCCCGATCAATCTGCGTGTGCCGGGTGCCTATCTCGAAATCGACAACTCCCAGGCGGTAACCGGGCTTGGCATCCTGCCGGCAAAAGCCCTGGTGATCGGCCAGATGCTCCCCATCGGCACCGGAGAGGCGCTCAAGGCCACACGCATCCTATCAAACAAGCAGGCAATCGGCCTCTACGGGCGTGGCTCCATGCTGGCGCGCATGCTCGACAAGGCCAAGAGGGCGAACGAGTTCGTCGAGCTGTGGGCGATCCCATTGGCCGATCTTCCGGCCGGTATCGCCGCGACCGGAACGATTGCCGTCAGTGGCACGGCCACCTCGGCCGGCATGATCTCGTTGCTGATAGCCGGACGCCTTGTCCGCATCGGCGTCCAGGCCGGGCAGGCCGCAACCGCGACGGCCACGGCGATCGTCGCCGCCATCAGTGCGGACCCCGATCTTCCGGTGACGGCCGCCGTCGACAGCGAGACGGCGACCCTGGTCAATCTCACGGCGCGCCACAAGGGCCTTTGCGGCAACGATCTCGACATCCGCCTGAACTACTATCGCGGCGATCAGACGCCGGCCGGCCTTAGCCTGGAGGTCACGGCGATGACGGGCGGCACCGGCAACCCGGACATCGCGCCGGTGTTCGATGCGATCGGCGACGAGTGGTTTACCGATTTCGTCACGCCCTATTCGGACGCGCCAAATCTGGATGTCCTGGAGGATGAGCTTGCCAGCCGGTTCGGCCCGATGCGCATGATCGACGGTCATGCCTATGCCGCGACGGGCGGCACGCACGGCGAGATTTCGTCTGTCGGAGAGAGCCGCAATTCGCCGCACCTGTCGATGCTTGGCTTGTCGGGCAGCCCGACGCCGGCCGAGGAGATCGCGAGTGTCCTGGGCGTCGTCTGCGCCTTTGCGCTCGCCAACGACCCGGCGCGGCCGGTCCAGACCCTGACGCTGCCAGGGGTGCTTGCGCCCGCGCTGGAGGATCGCTTCTCTGCGGCGGAGCGCAATCTGCTGTTGCATTCCGGGATTTCGACGGCGACGGTCGACGCTGGTGGCAATGTCGTCATCGAACGCGTCTGCACGACCTATCGCGAGACCGCGACCGGGCTGGATGATCCCAGCTACCTCAACATCGAGACGCTGAAGACGCTGACCTATCTGCGCTACGACACGCGCACCTTCTTCTGGCGAAAATATCCGCGCCACAAGCTTGCCGATGATGGCACGCGTTTCGGCCCCGGTCAGCCGGTCATGACGCCCAAGGTCGCCAAGGCCGAGCTGGTCGGCCGCTTCATCCTCTGGGAAGAAGCCGGACTGGTCGAGGGGCGCGAGCAGTTCAAGGCCGATCTCTATGTCGAACGCGACGGGTCCGACAAGGACCGCCTCAACGCGATCATCCCGCCCGACATCATCAACCAGCTCCGCGTCTTCGCCGGGCTCGTTCAGTTCCGTCTCTAACGGTCTCACAGGAAAGGTCACAGCATGAGCAATCTGCGCCGTGCGGGCACCGTATTCGTCAAGGTCGATGCCCGACAGTTCGATGCCAAGGGCAGCTTCACCTACAATCTCGGTCGCGAGAAGAAGACCGCGATCGTCGGAGCTGATCGCGTCCATGGCTTCAGCGCCATGCCCCAGGCCGCCTTTATCGAGGGCACAATTACCGATGCGTCCGACCTCGACGTTGCCGCCATGATGGCCGTCGAGGACGCGACCGTCACCCTGGAGCTGGCGAACGGCAAAACCGTCCTTCTGCGCAATGCCTGGTTTGCGTCGGAGGGCAACATCACAACCGAACAAGGTGAAATCGCCGTCCGCTGGGAAGGCATGAGCGCAGAGGAGCTGATCTGACATGGACACTGAAGCAATCGAGAACGAGGAACTGGAAGGCCGCGTCCAAGCGGTCGTGGAGCAGTGGGGCGAAAGCTTTGAGACCGTCGCGCGGAATGACCGCTTCGAATTTGGCGGCGACGAAATCCGTATCCGGCTTTGGAAGAAGATCAAGGTCGGCGGCATCGAGGTCGACAGGCTGACCATGGTGGAACCGTCGCTGGACGATCTGATGAAGCTCGACAACGTACGCGGCGATATCGCGCAGACGCGCCGTCTCATCGTGTCGGCGTGTTCGGTGACCGACCGCGAGGCTGGACAGATCGGAATGCGCGACATGGGGCTGATCGGTCAGTTGGCCAAGGCTTTTACTGCCGCCGCCCCGGCAACTGGTTCGACGCTCTAGGCGAGCTGGCGGCGGCCTTTCACTGGTCGCCCGGCGATCTCGTCGGGCTGACCGTCACCGCAATGCTTCGGTGGCACGCACAGGCGAGGCGATTGCATGCTCAAGGGAATTAGGGTTGTCGTCGAGGCCGTCGATCGCGTGACGGCCCCGATGCGCGCCATCGGCGGATCGCTTCGCAACATCAACCTTGCTCCCTTGCGCAACCAGCTTGGCCGCGTCGTCTCTGCGGCCAAGACTGCCGGTGCTGAAATCGGCCGCATGGCCCGCAATGTCGGCATTGCACTCGCCGGCATGGCCGCCGGCGCCGGCGCGATCCTTGCTCGCGTCGCGCGAAGTTCAAACGACGCCGCAGCCGGTGCGGAGCGGCTGGGCATTTCTATGCGTGCCTATCAGGGCCTCGGCTATGCCGCCCGGCGTTCGGGCGCGGACATTTCCGAAATGGAAGCCGCGATGAAGGACCTGAACGGCAAAGTCCTGGATGCCGTCAACGGAAACAAGGAATTGCGCGCCGGGTTCCGCCGCATGGGCGTCGAGCTGCGCGACGCGAACGGCAATCTCCGATCTACGGAAGACATCTTCGTTGACATCGCCAGCGCCTTTTCCCGTGTGCCGGATGGCGCGAAGAAGAGCGCGGCGGCCATGGCCTTGATGGGCAATGCCGGGGTGAAGATGATCCCGCTGCTCAATCGTGGCGGCGACAGCCTGCGCGACATGATGGACGAGGCCGAACGCCTTGGCCTGATCATCGACGAAAAGACGGCCGAAGGTTTCAAGCAGCTCTCCGAAGACATGCACCGACTGCAGGCCGTGGCGACCGGGTTTCAGAACACGATTGCCTCGAAGCTGCTGCCGATGTTTGCCCCGCTGCTCAAGTCGTTCACGGAATGGGCGATCGCGAACCGGGAAGTTATCGCAACGCGCATCACCGATTGGATCGAGCGCATTCCCGGCATCCTTGGCCAGGCCGAGCAGGCCGGCCGCGCCTGGCTGGAGGCGCTGTCGCCGATCGGCTCGGCTATCGCCTGGATCGTCGAGCAGCTCGGGCCGTTCCATTCCGGCATCAGTGGCTTGTCTGTCCTGATCGGAGGCAAGCTGCTGGTCACGCTGTGGCCGCTCCTGCGCGCGCTTTCCGGACTTGGCCTGGTTATCGGCAAGATGGCGCTCGGGCCGTTCGTTGCGATGTTCGCGCAGCTGTTCACGGCGGTTCGGGCAGGAATGGGCGTCATGGCCGCCTTCAACCTGGTGCTCGCCGCGAATCCGATCGGCGCGGTAATCCTCGCCGTGGCGGCGCTCGCGGCCGCTGCATATTTGATCTATCGCAATTGGGACGCGGTCGTTCCGTATTTCATGGGGCTTTGGGCCGCCGTTAAACGGGTCTTCAACGGCGTCGTCGAATTCGTTGCCGGCGTGTTTTCCGGCGACTTCGCGCGTGCCTTCAGCGGCATTGAGGAAATCGCTGCCGGCCTTCTCGACTATTTCACCGGCTTCTGGTCGCCAATCGTCGACGCGTTCCGGACCTTCCTGGGCTGGGTCGACGGCCAGTTCGGCACCGGCCTGCTCGCCGCCTTCGACAGCGTCGTTGCGGGCATCCGCGAGGCGTTCGCGCCGCTTGGCGCTTTCCTGTCGGAGCGCTGGGCGGATATCCGGGCGATATTCGAAGGGTTCGGTGATTTTCTGGCCGGCGTTTTCACCGGCGACCTGACCCGTGCCTTTGATGGCCTCAAGACGATCGCGGCCGGCCTTCTCGGCTATTTCACCGGCTTCTGGTCGCCAATCGTCGACGCGTTCCGGACCTTCCTGGGCTGGGTCGACGGCCAGTTTGGCACCGGCCTGCTCGCCGGCTTCGACAGCGTCGTTGCGGGCATCCGCGAGGCGTTCGCGCCGCTTGGCGCTTTCCTGTCGGAGCGCTGGGCGGATATCCGGGCGATATTCGAAGGGTTCGGTGATTTTCTGGCCGGCGTTTTCACCGGCGACCTGACCCGTGCCTTTGATGGCCTCAAGACGATCGCGGCCGGCCTTCTCGGCTATTTCACCGGCTTCTGGTCGCCGGTCTACGACGCGTTCCGGTCCTTCCTCGGCTGGGTCGACGGCCAGTTCGGCACCGGCCTGCTCGCCGGCTTCGACAGTGTCGTTGCCGGTATCCAGGGCGTCGTTGGAGACATTGCCGGCCTCTGGTCACCCGTCACGGCGGCATTCAAGGCCGTCGAAAAATGGATTAAGGGCACCTTCGCGCCGATGATGAAGGCCGCGGTGCAGGCTGTCTATGATGCCATCAAGCCCATCATCGACACGATCGCGGCCGCCATCGAAGGCATCTCGGCCGGCATCGACAAGGTTGTGGGCGCAGCGAGCTGGGCGAAGGACAAGGTGTCATCCGGCTTCGGCACTGTCACCGGCGGTGTTTCTTCCGCATGGAACAATCTGTGGGGCGGAGGTTCCACCTCGCCCTCCGCACCTGATGCACCTCCGGTCGCGCCGGATGTGCCGTCTGCCTTTAAGGGCGGCGTGCCGTCGTCACAGAGTGTCAACCTTGATGGCACGGTTGACGTTCGTGTGCACTATGACAGGCCGCCGACCGTGAAAGCCCAGATGAACGACCCGCGCATCGGCACCGATGTCACGGCCGGCCCGTCCATGGTGACGCCATGAGCTGGTCCTCGTCACTGCGGCCGGCGTCGTTTCGTGGCGTCTCGTTCGGCGTGCTTGGCGCGCAGAAGGAATTCGGCCGCCGCGTCATCACGCACGAATTCCCGCTTCGCGACCAGCCGTTCCACGAAGACATGGGCCGCCATCCGCGCGCCTTCAACATCGACGCCTTCCTGGTCGGCGCTGACGTTGTCGCCCGCGCCCGCCGACTGGAAGCCGCCCTGGAGCAGAAGGGACCGGGCCTTCTTGTGCATCCGTACTATGGGGCGCTGACTGTCGTCGCGCTCCAGTCGGCCACGACCTTCGCCGCCTTTGAAGGTCGCGTTGCCCGCATCCAGATCGCATTCGAGGAAACCGGTGGTGCCGCAATGCCGGGCGGCGTCCTCAACACGGTCGCCGCACTGTTGTCAGCGGGAGCGGTCGTGGCCTCATCCGTGCTCGAGGCCGCCATCGCCGGCTTCTCGCTAGTGCGCCAGCTCACGCATGTGCGTGATGTCATGGCGGCGGATTTCCGCGCCTCGGGTTCTGTGATCCGTTCGATTGTGTCGTCCTCCGGCCTGACGGGGGGAGCCGTGCGGCTCGGCCCGGTCGTCGCGCCGACCGGCGGCTTGCCGTTGACGATACCGGCCGCGCTCGACCGCCTTGCGGCAACGGCGGCGAATGATTTGGGAGACGCCCGCGCCGACGCCGAACTCATTTCCCGCACGATGCGCGCTCTGGCCACCGTACCGATGGCGGTGAAGTCGTTTTCGACGGAGCGGGACGAGCATGTCCGCCTCGTCGATGCGCTGCTGTCCGTCTCGGGATGCCTGACCGAACGGCCAGGCGGGCGCGTCGAAGCACACAACCGGGCCGTCTTGACCTTCCTGGTCGACGCGACGGCCGCCGCCGCTGCCGTCGAGGCGGCGAGTACGGTGGTGTGGGACAGTCGCGAGCAACTCGACCTCTATGCCGCCCGCGTGGCGGCCTTGATCGACGATGCCGCCGACCGCGCCGGCGCGTATGGCTGGGACCAGCCGTGGCGCGATCTCTGCGACCTCGGCGCGGCTTGGTCGACCCACGTTGCGCAATCGAGCCCGCCGTTGCCGCGCGTTCGCAAGCTGGTGCTGCCGGCAGCACTTCCGGCGTCGCTGCTCGCCTATCAGCTCGATGGCGACGATCTGGCATCCGTGTTCGGTCGCGGCGGCTCGATCGCGCGCCGCAACGCAGTCCGCCATCCGGGTTTCGTGCCCGGCGGTGAAGAGCTGGAGGTGGTCGCCAATGGATGACCTCACTCTAACCCGCGTCGCCCTCAGCATCGACGGCATGGACTGGTACGGCTGGAAGGAGGCTCAGATCACCCTCTCGATGGAACAGGGTGCCGGCACCTTCCAGTTGACGCTGACGGAGCAATGGGCCGGAAGCGTGCGGCGTCCCATCGGTCCCGGCGCGGCGTGCTCCGTCTCGATCGACGGCGAATTGGTCATCAAGGGCTGGGTCGATGATGTCGAACCGGCCTATGACGCCGAAAGCCACGATCTGACCGTGCGCGGCCGCGATGCCACCGGCGATCTGGTCGATTGTGCGGTGTTGCCGCCGTTCGAGTATCGCGGTCTGACGCTGACGGAAATCGCCACCCGCATCGCCGCGCCGTTCTCGATCCCGGTGCGCGCGGAAGTCGATGTCGGCAAGCCCTTCGAACGCTTCGCCGTCCAGCCGGGTGAAACCGCATGGGAGGCGATCGAACGGGCAGCGCGCATGCGTGCGGTTCTGGCCATGGCGGACGGCCGTGGTGGGCTTCTCTTGACCCGCGCCGGCACCGGGCAGGCTCCCGCGCCGCTTGTTCTCGGCGGCAACGTCCTGGCGGCGCGCGGCCAGTTCACCTTCAAGGACAGGTTTTCCGAGTACCACGCGCTCGGCCAGCAGGAAGGGAGCGATGCGTTCGGCGATGCAGCCGAGGCGAGTGCGCCAAACGCCCGGGTCACCGATACGGCAGTGCGCCGCTATCGGCCGACGATCCTTTTGGGCGAAGCCCAGGGCGATGACGGCGGCCTGAAACAGCGCGCCGAATGGCAGAAGGCGGTCAACGCCGGTCGCTCCAAGCGCGCGACCTATACGGTCCAGGACTGGCGCGCGGCGGGAGCGCTGTGGCGTCCCAACGCACGCGTTTCGGTGGTTGACGCTTACATGAACCTCGACGGCGAAGAGCTGTTCATCCCGCGCGTGACGATGGCGCTGTCGGAAGCCGGGACCTTTGCCGGGATCGAGGTGGCACCGCTCGACGCCTACAAGCTGGAACCTGAAAGCAAAGCCCAGGCGGACAAGCGCGAGGCAGGCAAGGCCGCCCGTAGCGCCGAGAAGGGCAAGAGCGGCGGCGGCGATCCTTTCTCTCTTTGGGATGCAAACTGATGCTGACGCTTCGCGACTTTGCCCGCCTCATTGCACCGACGCACCGACGCATCATGCACATCGTCAGTCGGGCGAAACTCACAATGGTGAGTGATGCAGAAGGCCTGCAGCGCCTTCAGGTTTCCGTCCTGAATGGCGAGACCCGCGACAATGTCGAGCGGTTCCAGCAATACGGTTTCTCCTCCCATCCCCAGGCCGGCGCGGAAGTGCTGATGCTGTCGCTCGGCGGCAGCCGCGATCACCCGGTCATCATTGCCGTCGATGACCGGCGCACCCGGCCGGGCGGCGCGGCGGCCGGTGAGACCGAAGTCTACAATGACGCCGGCGTCAGCCTGCGGCTGCTGGCAGACGGTACGCTGCTGATCAAGGGTCCGCTCAAGGTCCGCATGGAGACGCCCATGCTGGAGGTCACCGGCGACATCAAGGACAACTGCGACGGCGGCGGTCGCACCATGCAGGAGATGCGCGACACCTACAATCGCCACCAGCATCCGGGCACCGGCCTGCCCACGGAGAAGATGTGATGCTCTCCATGGTCTGGAACGCGGCGGCTATGGGCGGAGACGTTGAAATCTCGGCCGGCAATCTTGCGGATGACGACACGCTGCGCACGGCCATTCTCGTCAGCCTTTTCACCGATCGGCGCGCCGGTCCCGACGACGAGCTTCCGGATGGCGCTGGCAACGATCGGCGCGGCTGGCTCGGCGATGCATTGTCGAGCGTCGAAGGTGACCGGATCGGTTCACGTCTCTGGCTGTTGAAGCGCCGCAAGCAGACCGAGGAGACACGCCGGCAGGGCGAGGACTATTGCCGTGAGGCGCTGGAATGGCTGGTCGAGGACGGCATCGCCTCCGCCATCACCATCGAAGCGGCGTGGGCTCGTTCCGGTGTTCTGGTCTGCCACATTGCTGTTTCGTTGCCGAACGGGTCTGACCAGACCTTCACCTATTCCGTTGCCGCCGCGAGCGTCTGATGCCATTTGCCCGTCCCAGCCCCCAAGAAATCCGTGACCGCATCAGCACCGACGTTGTGCGCTTCCTGGGCGGTGCGGCCGCGCTCATGCGCCGGTCGCTGGAATGGGTGCTGGTGCGGATGCTGGCCGTCGCCTCACACGAGCTGCACGGCCACCTGTCGTGGATATCGCGTCAGGTGCTGGTCGATCAGGCCGATGACGAGGAGCTGGAGCGCCATGCCAACATTTGGGGCATCCGGCGCCAGGCCGCCGTGCGTGCCCATGGCCGCGTCACGTTCACGGGAACGGCTAGCGCGACGGTTCCCGGCGGCACGGAACTGCGCCGTTCCGACGATCAGCGGTATTTCGTCGACGCCAGTGTGGAAGTCGGTTCGGCCGGGACCATCGTCGCGACGGTTACGGCGGCCCTCGAAGGTGCTGCCGGCAATGCGCCGATCGGCGCGGCGCTGCAGTTGGTCACGCCGCTGGTCGGCATCCAGAACCCCGCGCGCGTGGCCGACGACGGCAGCGGTGCCGGTCTGTCCGGCGGCCGGGAGAGCGAGAGTGACGCATCCATGCGCGCCCGCATCCTGTCGCGCATCCAGCAGCCGCCGCACGGCGGCGCGCGACATGACTATGTTTCGTGGGTGCGTGAGGTGGTCGGTGACACGCTTGTCTGGGTCTATCCGAACCAGCTCGGTCTTGGCACCGTCGTCATTGCCTTCGTGATGCCAAATGGCACGATCCCCACGGCGTCCGTCGTGTCGGCCGTCCAGGCGCATGTCAATGAGGAACGGCCGGTGACTGCCGATGTGACGGTGGTCGCGCCTGTCATCGAACCGCTCGACATGCTGATCAGGCTGTCGCCGGATACCGCGCTCGTTCGTGCGGCCGTTCTGGCGGAGCTGGGTGAAATGATCATGCGTGAGGCGACGCCCGGTGGCACCTTGCCCATCTCCCGGCTGTCGGCGGCGATCTCGGCCGCTTCTGGTGAGTATAGCCACAACCTTCTTTCGCCGACCGCTGATGTCGTTACGGGCTTCGGGCGCATAACGCGGCTCGGCACCGTCACCTGGGTGGTCGAATGAAGGCGGCCGACTATTTCGCGCAGCTCCAGACGCTGCTTCCGCGCGGCGATCTCTGGCGGCGCGACCAGGATGCGAGCCTGACCTTGCTCTTGAAGGCGCTGGCGGCGGAGTTCGCCCGCATCGACGTGCGCGCCCAGAATTTGTTGCGCGAAGCCGATCCGCGCACGACGACGGAGCTGCTGGAGGACTTCGAGCGCGTGGCAGGTCTGCCCGATCCGTGTGTTCCGGACGTCCAGTCGATGGAAGCGCGCCGGCTGCGCCTCGTGCAGAAACTGACAGGCCGGGGCGGTCAGTCGCGCGGGTTCTTCATAGAGCTGGCGACGGGTCTCGGCTTTCCGATCACGATCACTGAATTCCGACGCTTTACCGCCGTTTCCTCGTGCATCGACGGGATCAATCAAGACCCGTGGTGCCATGTCTGGCGCATCAACGCGCCGGCCGTTCGCATCGACAACATGACCGTGACGAGCGCTTGCAACGAGCCCATTCGCTCATGGGGCAATGAACTGCTGGAATGCGTGCTGACGCGTTTGAAGCCCGCTCACACCCATCTTCTCTTCGGCTACGGAGGCCAATAGCTCATGGATCGCATCAGGACATCAACGGCAGTTGCCGACCTTTTCGGAGTGGGGAAACCCGGCTTCACGGATGGCGACCCGATCGGCGGCATTTTGGCGACATGGCTGAATGCCGCTTGGTTCAACCAGGTCCAGGAGGAGTTGTGCAATTTCATCGAGGAGGCTGGCCTTCAGTTGGACCCGGCGAGCCGGGCGCAGCTCGGGAAGGCGGCCGCGCGCTATGTGCAATCAGGCAAGTGGACCTATGCGGTCGCAACGGGTACTGCAAACGCTCTCGTCGTGGCGCTCGCGCCTGCGGTGACGCAATACACACCTGGCATGACGGTTAGGGTCAAAGCAGCGTTCAAGAACACGGGCGCCGTGACATTGGATGCTGGCGCCGGAGCAGCTCCTGTCCGCCGTCCATCGGGGTCGCCTCTTGTCGGAAATGACCTTGCAAAAGACGGCGTTTACACGTTCGTTTTTGATGGCGTCAGTTGGGTGGCAGCCCAACTCGAGCCTCCTTTACCATTAGCCGGGGATGTGACGCTGTTTGTTCGCACGAACGGCTCTGATGCCAACGACGGCGGAGCAGACACGGCGGCGCGGGCGTTTCGGACTATCCAATACGCCGTTGACTATGCAATCACCCATTTCGTGGGCCGATATCGCATCACCATTCGCGTCGCGGATGGGGTGTATGCACCGTTCGTGGTATCTGGTTCCCCGAACCTTGATATCGAGGTTCTTGGCAATCGACAGAACCTGCAGAATGTCGAAATCCGCGCTGCGGCCACCGACAAGTATGCCGTCTACGTGACCAACTTTGCCCGTTTGAAGATTGACGGGGTTCGCTTGGAGGGGGGCAACGAAAATCTGCTCGTTGTCGGCGATCAGGCTCTGATAAATATCGGCAGTATCAGGCTCGGCGCGTGCCCCCAATATCATATTTTCGCTATCGACGGCGGGGTTATATCCACCGTTGAGCGCGTTGAGGTGACCGGAAGCGCCCAATCGTTTTTGACAAGTGCCTATGGGCGCATCAATAGCAACGATTGCACTGTGCAATTTTCGGCCGGCCTGACCTTTTCAAACGTCGTGTTCGCCAGCGGCGGAACCATCTCCCTCTCCAATGTAAGCTTTCCAGGGGCAACACCAACGGGACGGAGATACACAGTCCAGAGAAACAGCATGTTGTTCACGGGTGGCGGAGGGGCGAACTACATCCCGGGAACCACTGCCGGGGTCACGACACAAGGAGGTACATACTACTGATGTTTCCCTATGATTGGTATTGGCGAGCCGACGACGGCCGCATCTATTCCTCGGCGAAGCAGGCGTTGGTGGATGCTGAGAACGCCGACTTTCTGGACTTTGGAAAAAGGGCCAAAGCTACGCGTTGGCCCGTGGATGATAACGGGGAGCAGTCGGACGATGCGCTTGCTGCCGTGCTCACTCCTCACGGCCTGCGCCTGTGGCCGCTCACGCTGAAAGAGCTAAAGGCCGTTCTTCTACGGTCGGTTGACGAAGCGGCCGAGGCCGAGCGGCTGAAATACATCACGCCGGGCGCTGGCCAGGCGATGACCTATCAGCGCAAGGTCGAGGAGGCGCGCCGACTGGTGGCGCTCGCGGAAGCCGAAGCGCAGATCAACGCGGCCGAGTTCCCAATGCTGTCAGCCACGGTCGGTCTCGACGGCGACACGCTTGACGCCGTGGCGCGACTGGTCATCGACATGGACGCGGCCTGGGCGCGGGTCGGTGCGGCGATCGAGGCGGTGAGAATGGCGACGAAACAGGCGATCGACGCGGCCGAAGACGAAGAGGCAGCGAGGGCGGTCGTTCCCGCTTGGCCGGCTGCGGCGGAAGGGTAGATGAACCGCCGGACGAGGGACGATGAAACGGGCCTTAAACGGCCCGTTTTTTTAATCTGCGCGAGTGCCAAATGTGGTGAAAATCAGTGACAATTCGCGCGGCGCGCAACAGTGGTCGGAAGAGATGGCGTTCTTCTGAATAGGGCCGAATGGGCGGGAATTTACCGCCGCCTGCTTCCTATATGCTTCCTGTAGATTGGAAGGGGCAGGCCGAAAACTCTCAAGTCCTTGATTTCGTTGGCGCACCCGACAGGATTCGAACCTGTGACCTCTGCCTTCGGAGGGCAGCGCTCTATCCAGCTGAGCTACGGGTGCCTGGCCGAAGCTGAAGAATCGCTTCGACGAAAATCAGTCGCTGGCTGACCGATCCCGCGCTTCATAGCCGATGCGTTCGCAGGCATCAACGGGGAAATGGAGTCGCGCTGTCCTCCGAAGGCAGAGGTCACAGGTTCGAATCCTGTCGGGTGGGTGCCGAGGCTGTGCCGGAGGCAGCCGGGCAGGGGCTGATCGGAGATTGCGCGCTGTGCCGCCTGAGTGCCGAGGCTCTCCGAGCTAGTCGCCGCTGACGGCGTAACAGATCAACTTCCCCATAACTCGTCAGCCAGCGGAAGCTCGTTCAACTCCCTCCGTGCCTCTGGCCAAGCCGGATAGTTCTCAGTCATCAGCTCAAAGAATCTCGGGCTGTGTCTCGGCTCGATTAGGTGTGTCATTTCATGAACGATGACGTATTCGAGCAAATCCTTCGGCTTTCTCACCAGCTCCGTGTTCAGCCGAATCGTCCTAACCTCTGTGGTGCACCCTCCCCACTTGGTTTTCATGCGCTGCAGGAAATAGCGCGAAACCGAAACGCCTAAGGTCTGCTCCCAGCGGCGGATAATTGGGGGCACGGCTGCGTGCAGGAGCGACTTATGCCACTCATGGAGGACTTCAGCCCGCTTCTGCGCCGAACTTCCAGGGCGAACAATAAGGCGGATCGAACGGTGATCCAGAACCACCGACGGCTTCTGATCCAGTTCGACGACCGTCATGAGGTATCTGCGTCCCCAGACGTAATGGCTTTCCCTGCCGATGAACCTGCGGGCTGGTTCACGCTGCTGCGCCCTCAAGGCAGCCTGCTGCTTTCGTATCCAAGCAAGCTTCGAGATCGCGTAGGCTCGCGCCACCTCGAGCCGCGTCGAAGAAGGGGCGACGAGCGTGACATGCCCATCCGGCGGGTGGACGGACAAATGAACATTCTTCACTGCCTTCCTGGTTACCGCGATGAAGATGTCACCCAGTTTGATGGTCTCGGTCATCAATATCCCGACTGGTGTTTGATGATCTCGAAAAGGCCGGTCGTCGCCTCTCGATCACGGTTCAGCAGCGGAAAAATTGCATTGAGGACCTGCTTCTCTCTACTGTCATCGCCTTTCCAGTCGGCTGGCGCCCTCTCACGGATCGTCAAGTCGATCTCAAGCGCCAGCGCAGCCCTGCTGTAATCGGTTTGCGGGCACGAGAAGAGTGAACCGGGCAGGGAAGCGAGGTTGTTGAAGATTACCGTTGCCTCACGCTTGCCCTTCAGCTCGTGTGGAATGTCAGCATCGGGGTTCTTAGCTGCCAACTGACGCGCAAGGTCTTCGGCACGCCGCAGGAACTCGTCGTAGGCGGCGGCATCTTCGCGGCTCTGACGGATGAGATCATCCAGAAGTGCTGACATCTGGCTGTAAAAGCGAGGGTCGGTCAGCTGATCGCGGATGATGGTCTTACGAAGATTGTTGATGATGCCTTCGGCGATCGCATTCTTGGAGAGCTTACCCTTGGCGTTGAGCCTCCTGGCGATGGCATCATGGATGCCCGTGTCGATGATCAACTCGGTCAGCGACATCTTGGCCAGGTCGCCAAGGGCTTCGGCCGGGTCTGCCTGAACATAGGTGTTCAGCAGGTGACGCATGTCAGCCTCGAACGGCTTAATATCCAGTTCTTCGCCGGAGTGCTTCTTGATCGCAGCTCGTAGGTCGCCGAAGGTCTCGACTTCGCGGCTGATGGTATCAGCTTCTGCCGGGCTGTAACCGGCCTCTTCCAGCTGCTGCGCGATGGCCGAATATGCGCGCACGAAGGCTGCTACTGCCTTGTAGAAAGCGATGCGCAGGGCTTCGGTGTCGGTTAGAGCATTGGGATCCAACGCGTCACCGCAGAAGTAGTGCAGGAACTGTTCCACCGACCGGGGAAGCTCCACCGGCTCGCACAAGAAGTGCAGCGCCTCACAGGTGCCATCGAGGTGCTTCTTGCCCTCCTCCAGCCAGTTCTTGATCTGGACGTTGTTCTCGCCACCGCTACCCTGGTCGATGTCCAGCTCGTCCGAGCTGTAGACGGCGATCGCCTGCTGAACGTCGCCGAACAGCTCCTTGAAGTCGACGATGTAGCCGTAGTCCTTGTCGTCGCCGTCGAGACGGTTCGTGCGGCAGATTGCCTGGAACAGGTTGTGGTCGCGCAGCTCGTTGTCCAAGTAGATGTAGGTGCAACTCGGGGCGTCAAAGCCGGTCAGCAGCTTGCTGACCACGATCAGCAGTTTCATGTTCGCCGGTTCCTCGATGAACCGGCGCTTGGTTTCGTCCTCATACTGCTTGGTCGTCAGGCCGCCCTTCAGGACGAACTGTGTATAGGTGTCGAACTTGTAGCGCTCGTCGCTGTTAGCCGGCTCGCGCGATATCGCGTTGTGGTTGGGCTCATACGAGGTGACGATCCCGATGTGATTGGCGAAGCCCGTGTTCTGGAACAGTCGGAAAAAGTGGCAGGCATCATGGATAGACGCGGCGACCAGGATTGCCGTTCCCCGGTCGTTGTTGAGCCGGGTTTTCAGGCCGAAGTCGGTGACGATCTCGGCGACGATCCGGTTCTTCCGTTCGGCAGCGCTCATCAGGTCTTCCATCGTCGCCCACCGGCGACGCAGGACAGCCTTCTGAAAATTGTTCAGCCCCTTGGTCTTCTGCTCGAACCAGTCGTCGATCTTGACCCGGTTGGTCAAGCGCTGAGGGACGTTGCGCGCCTCGTATTTCAGGTCGAGCACCACGCGGTCCTCGACGGCCTCGTGGAACTTATAGGTGTGGATATAAGTGCCGAAGACATCGCGGGTCATCTGGCGGTCGCGACGCAGCAGCGGGGTGCCAGTGAACCCGACGAAGATGGCGTTCTCCAGCCAGCGTTTCATCTGGGCGTTCATGCCGCCACCCTGGGTGCGGTGGCACTCGTCCACGAAGACGTAGAATCGACCCGTAACCTTGGGCGCCGGGCCCGTCAGGTCGGTGCTGTCGAACTTGTGGATCAGCGCACATAGCAGCCGCGGCGCCGCGGATCCCAGCTTCTCGACGAACTCGGCGCGTGAAGTGATGCGAGGCGAAGGTGCGTCCTTGCCGATCACCCCGGCATTTCGCATCACGCCGCTGATCTGCTTGTCCAGCTCGTCGCGGTCGGTGATAATCAGCACCCGCGCCTCAGGGTCGAACTCCATCAGCCACTTGGCGATGAGCACCATCAGGATGCTCTTTCCCGAGCCCTGGGTATGCCAAATGACGCCACCCTCGTGCTTGGCGATGCGCTCCTGCGCGAGCTTCACAGCCTTGAACTGGTGCTGACGCGGCACCTTCTGACGGCCGTCGTCGAAGATCACGAAGTTGCGGATCAGATCCAACAGCCGGTCATGACGCAGCACTTGCGAAACTGGCCGGTCCAGCAGCGCTCCTTCGGCCGGTGCACCGGCAGGCGGGGCTTCGTCTTTCCACTCGACGTAAAACTTCTCGGGCGTGCCCACGGTGCCAAGGCGCAACCCTTGGGCATCGCTGCCGGCCAGCAACAGCTGCACGGTCGGGAAGAACGCCTCGTTGAAGATGCTTTCCTGATTGGTGATCAGCTGGCGGATTCCGTCGCCGATCTCGACCGAGCTGCGCTTCAGCTCGATCACCGCTATGGCGAGTCCGTTGAGATAAAGGACGATGTCCGGGCGCCGTTCATGGCCGCCTTTCAGCGTGACCTCCTCGGCAAGGGCGAAATCGTTGACCCCCGGGTTTCCCCAGTCCACCAAATGCACCGTGGTGTGGGGTTGTCCGGCCTCGGTCTGCACATCGACGCCATAGCGGAGCAGTTGGTAGGTGCGCAGGGACGCCTGATAAAGCGTCGTGCCCATCACTTGCGCCGCCGTGCGCAGCTTCAGCACCGTGGCCGAGATCTGGGCGTCCGTATAACCCCGCGTGGTGAGGTTGGCACGGAGCAGCTCTTCCTCGATGCCCTGATTGCCCGTCCGTTTCGACCAATCGCCGAGGTGGCGGAACCCCAGCCCGCCTGTGGTGATCGGCGCCGTCAGATGCGCGGTAAGTCGGTTCTGGGAGGCGCGTTCGGAGCGGGAGCGGGCGGTCATCAATACCTCACTGAAAAGGAAGCCGCGTGCGGCCGGTCAGCAATTCCTGCATCATGGCCTGTTTGATCAGGCGTGTCTTGTCGAGTTGAGCCTGGAGGGCAGAAAGTTCGGCGTCCATGTCGGTGAGAACGGTGGCGATGGCGGCCTGCTCGGCTACCGAATTGGGCACGTGAAGAGACAGTGGAGCGAGGTCTTTAGGGTGCACATGCGGTTGAGCGCCACCTGACTGTGAACGATAGATTTCCTCTTGTTTCATAACCAGAGAATAAAACAGAAACCGTATATCGTAAGAACAGCCTTCCGAGATTGTCGAGCAATCCGATGCAAATATAGAACCTTCGTGGAAAGCGACATACCCTGCACTAGCACCAGATGCGCTAATAGTGATAACAGGTCCTTCGCAGTTGTATTCGTTATGAAAGTATGCAGGTTTTCGACCCCCTGCAATTACTGGGATCGCCCCAGGAACTAGGAGCTTTGCTGTTATCAACTGACCTTTTTTTACATCGACAGTGTCACCTAACCGCTCCACTTCCCACGTATCCATGAAGCCGGGCAGCCGGGTCTGGCCGGTTAGGAGTTGCTGCATCGCAGCTTGCCTAAGGTCACGCTTTTTAGCGATCAGTCGTTCCATCTCCACCACAGCTGCATCGACATCCTCAAGCGCACCCGATATTGCGCGCTGTTCGGGCTCTGGCGGGAACGGAATCTTCAGTTGCGAAATTCTTGACGTGTTGAGGTTGAGCTGATCGTTACCTGATGCTACGACCGCTCTCAGGTGACCAATCTGTGAGTTGAGGAAAAGAACGATAAAGGCTTTATCGCCTCGAGATTGCTCGATGATTGCTGCAATTCCGTCGTTGGCGCAACAATATACGCCCAGAATCTTCGTAACTCCGAGAGTTCTTGCGCCGCTGTTCACAATGACTATCGTTCCTGCCATCATTCGCCGGCTTCGACGCGACCCCTCTTCCGTGAGCTTCGTGGGCGTTTCAAGAACTACTATCTGCTCTGGAGGAATATTCGTCAGGCACCCAACGGTCAGCCATGGGATGAATGAGCCATTGAAGAATCGACTATCTCCAGCCGGTCTTGGCGACCCTCCTCGAACAACTCTTCCAATCTCACCCAGGGATACAACACCCCAATCCTCTGGGATCACACCCACCTCAGTCTGCTTATAGCTGGGCTTCATACCGACAACCCCATCGCCTTCAAATGCCCGGCCACCTTTGCCGCAAGTGCCACCACTTCATCCTGAAGCGTCGGCAGCGGGGTAGCGTAGCGTTCGGCCAGTTCCTTCACTCGCCCGGTCAAACACTGCGACATGCGGTCGAGCTCGCCCTGCACGTCTGCCTCCAGCCGGGCCATCCATTTGTCGTCGATAACCAGCACCTTCACCTCATCCTCAGTCAGGGCGGGGTATCTGCGATGGATAAGCTCGTCCAGCGCCTTCTGGGCATCGCCTCTAGCCGTCTTGACCTTCTTCTGCTCCCTTAACAGGTCTAGATAGCTTTCCAGCGCCGCGACCTCGTCGGCATAGTTCTTGTCCGCACTCAGCCTCTTGATGCTGGCCCGTGCGCTCTTCTCGTTGATGGTCTGTTTGCCATCCTCCCCGACGACCGCATCCGAAAGCAGTCCGTCGTCACCCGTGCCTTCCTCGAACCGCTCTTCGAGTTCGACCTCAAGCTCGGCGATCCGTGCATCCAGCTTGTCGATCTGCGCTTGTTCCTCGGCGAAATACCGAGCGACCAACAACGGCGCGGAAAGAAGGTCAGACGCGAAGCGCCGCTGCCCGATCTTGTAATCGGCCTTCTCGGGCCAGACGAGCTTGCCTTCCTTGTTCTTCACCTTCTTGATCTCACGAGGTAGCACACCCTGAACCCAGCCTGTGCCAGAGATCAAATAGCAGTCGTCCTGCATGACCTCGTTCCACCATGCCATCAGGTGCTGGTAGATGTCATAGGCGTCGATCAGCGGGGCGGCGCGGAACGCGTCCAACAGATCCTCGGCGATGTCGACGATCAGTTCTTTGGGATGACTGTCCTCATCAAAGGCCACGAGTTTCGGCCGGGTGCGCGCGCGCCATTCGTCAAAGATCGCGGCGGCCGCTTTGGTGAAGGCGCAGAATTCCGGGTGGTCGAGGATGGCCGCCTTCACCTCGGCCTGAGGCAGGCGCAGCTGGTGGTAGCGCGGACGGTCCGAGGGTGCGAAGAGCGTAGCCCGGATGGCCGGCATGATCTGCCAGTAAACGGCCAGATCGTCGATGTCGCGCTCGGGGATGCCGCCCTTCAGATGACCCTCGATGTCCTGCAGATCCTCGGGGTCGGTCGAGTCAATGTAACGCGGCAGGTTCAGGTTGAAGGCGTTCTTGGGGTCGGCGATCTCGTCGATGGAGATCCAGCGTGCATAGCGCGCTACGTCGATGCCCTTGGTAAAGGTATCGACGATCTTGTGGATGTCCTGCTCGCGCAAGCGGTTCTTGGGACCGTCCTTCATGAAACCTTTCGAGGCGTCGATCATGAAGATGCCCTTGCGACCAACCGCGTTCTCCTTGTCGAGGACAAGAATGCAGGCAGGAATGCCGGTGCCGTAGAAGAGGTTTGCCGGCAGGCCTATGATGCCCTTGAGGTAGCCCGAACGCACGAGGTTCTCGCGGATGACGGCCTCGGCGTTGCCGCGGAACAGAACGCCGTGTGGAAGGATGCAGGCGGCCTTGCCGGTGCTTTTCATCGACCGGATGATATGGAGCAGGTAGGCGTAGTCGCCCTGTTTTGCCGGCGGCACACCGAAGCTGAAGCGCTGATGCTTGTCAATGATCGTGCCATCCTTCTTGTCGAACTCGAACCCCGTGCTCCAGGCCTTGTCCGAGAAGGGTGGATTGGCGACCACGTAATCGTAGGTGCGCATCTGGTCGCCATCCAGGAATCGCGGCTGCGTGAGCGTGCTGCGTCCGCCCTCGATCTTCGCCGTGGGGAAGTCGTGCAGGATCATGTTCATGCGGGCGAGACCGGCGGTGGTCACGTCCTTCTCCTGACCTTCCAGAGTGATTTGCTTGCCCGCTTCGGCTGCGACTTTCAGGAGCAGGGAACCCGAGCCGCACGTAGGGTCGTATGCGGTCGTCGAGGCGACCGAGTTCTTGGGCGAGATGCCGATGACCTTGGCGATGACGCGGCTGACCTCGGACGGCGTGTAGAATTGACCCTTACTCTTGCCGCTCTGGGTGGCGAAGTGGCGCATCAAGTATTCATAGGCATCGCCGAGGATATCGTCGTGATCTGCCCGATTGTTCGAGAAGTCGAGCGCCGGGTTCTGGAAGATGGCGACTAGGTTTTCGAGGCGTTTGACCTTCTCGTCACCCTCGCCGAGTTTGTTGGGATCGTTGAAGTCAGGGAAGTCGGTGCGAGCCAGGGTTCGCGGGTTCGCATCGACAAGCGGCTGGATAATTTGGGTGTTGATGAGGTCGCCGATCGAGGGGTTCCCCTTCAGCGCGACCATGTCGGCGAAGCTGGCGCCTTTGGGGATGACGATCGGCGGGGCGAAGTCGTCGCTGTTCGCGTATTTGTCGGAGACGTATTTGATGAACAGCATGAACAGGACGTAGTCCTTGTATTGAGTGGCATCCATTCCGCCCCTGAGCTCGTCGCACGACGCCCACAGAGAGGAGTAGAGGTCGGACTTCTTCACTGCCATTTCATCGCCTGCCGAGTTGCGTGTTCTCGACGGGCTTCTACCATTTTTGCGGACGATGCCAATGTGGGGGCCGGAGATCTTCGACGTGGCTCTAAGGGCGGCTCCGCCGACGATCACGCGGGTGAGCTCCTCGGCGACGGCGCGGCAACGGCGGAGCAGATCGAGTTCATCGACATGGTGATCGAGCACCTGACCGAGAAGGGCACGATGGATCCGGGCATGCTCTACGAAAGCCCCTTCATCGACATCGCGCCGACCGGACCCGAGCAGGTTTTTGGCGAGCACCGCGTGGTGCGACTGGTAAAGGCGACACGGGCGATCAACGAGAGCGCCGTCGCAATGCGGCATGGGCAATCTGGTTGATGTCGACGCCTTAGGGAATGCTGCTGGTTGACTCTGGTGAGCTCGCTGGCGAGTCTCAGCTTCGTTGATGAGGAAAAGTGCGTCTGGAGGCGAGAGCGTGCTGGTGAGCTCCCCTGAGATCTCTGCTCGGCGTCATTTCGGCCGAGGGCGCTCACAAGCGCGCCCTCGATGTCTCGGATTCGACGGTGAGGTGGTGTGGACCGATTGCGTGCCAGGTCCAACTAGCCTCGTAGCCAGGGCTGAGATTTATGCCTGGCTTCCTCGCGTTCTTCGTCAGTGCGTTTTCATAGATCATGGGGCGCTCCTCCAGCTTCGGAACTGTGGCAATCGCAACCAGGGCGAAGACACCAAAGATCAGGCTAAGAAAGAACCAGCCCGTGCCGTCTCTGTTCTTCGTGCTCGCGATACATGCAGCGACGGGGCCTGTTGATCGAGATCGTGGTTCAGCAATTACCGAGCCTGAGCGCCTTTCTTGCTCTCCACGATTACGCGGAGTCGGCCATACCATTGGTCCAGGTCTCGGAGGATGGGCTGGATCTGCTGCGGATCGGCACCGGCGCCGGGAAAATCCAGAAAGAACAGCTCCTGGATCGGCATCATGAGGTCATTCGTGTAGAGCTTGATCGATAGCCTTTCGATCTTGCTTTGCTGGCGTTTGGAACCCGAGAGACCGCCGACGATAAGTCCGGCAGGTCCGAGGAGAAGGCCACCTGCCACGGCACCTACCAGCTGACTGCCGCGCTGTGTCTTGACCACCGAGGCACCGTCTCGGACGAGCTCGACGGCCATGAGGTCAGAAAATCCATACACCGATGGCCTGGCCTCCAGCTGTCTCAGTTTCATGGGATTGAGCAGCACCGCGATCTTTTCACGCTCGATGTCGATTGCGATCGCATTCTTGCACATCGAGGATTTGTAGCTGACGGCGGGTGTAAAGTCGGGGATAGCGTTGAGTTGCTCGTCCATCCGGCTCGAGTTTCCGGGCATGACGGACAAGATGAACACCACTAGCAACCCCAAGCCTATCAACGAGATGATGACCGAGATGCTCATGTGTCCCTCCGTCTGGCGATTTCAGTGAAGCGCCGCACAAAAGGGAACCCTTCCGACATAAGCGACCTCGCGGGGGGCGACTTTCTTAAGCGCTTGATTTTCTTCGACTGGTTCTAGCGGTCAACAGAAATCCCCGACCGCACAAAAGGGTTCCTTTCCGTCAAGGCTCGGTCGGGTATCATCTCCTTGAAAATGCACCGAAATCCCAATCCGTCGGTGCCAGCAGGTGAACATGAGAAAGATCGGATACGCCCGCGTCTCGACCAACGAGCAGAACCTCGATCTACAGCGATCGGCGCTCCAGGCGGCGGGGTGTGTCAAAATCCATGCCGACCAAGGGATTTCCGGCTCGGACTTCGAGCGGCCTGGTCTCTCACGGGCTCTCGAATGTCTGAACCCAGGTGACATGCTCGTCGTCTGGCGACTTGATCGGCTCGGCCGATCGCTAATCGACCTGATCCGGCTCGTGACGGATCTCGGCGGTCGTGGTGTCGAGTTCCACTCTCTGAGCGAGGCGATAGATACGAGCTCACCAGGAGGCCGGCTACTCTTCCACCTGCTCGCCGCCATGGCCGAGTTCGAGCGATCATTGATTAGCGAGCGGACCCGAGCCGGGATGGCAGCAGCCCGTGCGCGAGGGAGCAGGATAGGCCGGCGACCAGCAACAACAGCAGCCCAGCGTGCGGCAGCTCGTATCGCCATCGAGCAGAACAATGTTGCCGTAGAGCACGTTGCAGCTGAATACGGCGTCCATCCGCGCACCCTCCTGCGCATCCTGAGGAATGATCAGAACAGTAATGCAGCTGGTTGACTCACCGGCGTTCCCTGCTGGCGTTCGTGTGGCAGACGAGGGAAAGCGCGTTCAGCAGCCGACGCGCACCCGAGAGTTCTCCTGTGGCGCTACGTGGGGAACCGGTTCGGCAAAACAGTTCTCCATGCAATGCCGCGTTGCTTCTCGTGATTGGGCGGAGAACCGAACCGGGAAGCTCTCCTCGCTTGATGTCGACTCTTTCTATCCAGAAATGAGATGCTTCGCTTGGAGCCGCAGGAAAGGAAGTCTCTCCGGGGCGGGAAGGATTGGAAAGGGCCGGCGCGTCAGCGCCGGCGGCAAGGCCCGTAGGGCCGCGCAGGCGAGGGCCGCAGGCCCGAGTAGCCGGAGCATCAGCATATCTGTGACGCCAAGCTGTAACGCCGTGCCTAAGGTTATGTGTATCTTCTATTAGTATAAATACACGATATGATCGGCGCGGCGTTACATCTCGTTACTCTCCGGTTAGACGCGGTTTTCGGCAGGCACGAGACACGCCTTCTTATTGAGACGATGCTTCCGGACCCGCTCCCTGGTCTTCTCACGGCGGTTCAGAAGACGGGCATTCGCTATCGGAGAAACCGTGCCGTGCTTGCAGATCATGCGTTCGCTCACACTTGCTGCGATGACGCCGCACTTGGCCGCGAAAGGGCAGTTGGTGCATTCACTTGACGCGGGCATGTAGCTCGCAGGCAAGCCGAGACAGGCGGGTGCGAAAGCTATGGGGGGCAGATCGACCTGAGCTGCGGGCTCGAAGGAGCCATGGCGGCGACTGTGCCGAACTTCGGTGAGGACGCCCCGCCGATACGACCGTTCGACCTGAGCGAGCAAACGACGAAGCGGCAATTGGCGCCGTTCGATGCACTGCTGGCCGATCCGGTTCGACCAGGGCTTGTCGCTCGACAAAGTGTAGGTCCACATGAACTCCCGGAACTCTACCTGCGTCGGCAACCCTCGATCGTGCTCGAGGCGATACTGAGGCAGCTCCGAAAGCTGCTCGACCACCAAAGGCAGATGCTCCTCGAGATACTTCTCGATCTCACAGTTCCAAGCGTCCTCGGTGTTCGAGTTGCTGAACAGCTGGATCGGTCGGGGCGGGTTCTTCCTGCGCCGACGGCCGGCAAACTCGAAGCCGAAACGGATGATGAGATCATAGGGTAGGCCGCGTTCATCGGCCTTCTGCCGAGCGATCCACAACTGGGTGAACGCAGTGCACGGCTTCTCCGGAACATTAAGCGAGATGCCAGTCGCATTGCGGGCAAGCTCAGCATCGACATTGAACCGAAGATACTGCTTATAGCCCTCGCGATAGTGCTTCGCAAAGAGCAGGGTCGCTGCAAGCGGTGACATGAAACGATAGCCGAACCACTTCTGGCTGGAAAGAAACCGCTCGCGCGCGAGCAGATCGGGCATGATAAGCCGCGAGGCACTCGTTATATCTCGGAGCCACTTTTGCGCGGCGGTCTGCATGATGGGCATAGCTTCTCCTTCCGGCGCTAAACGCCAGTCTGAATGTTTGTGATGTCGAGCGGAGCCGCTCTTTTCATTCTGTAGCGAGAATCTTGCTGAACGGCAGTTGATTGTGCGCGACGGAATAGTGTTTGCCGTCTCTCAGGTGCTCGAGGGTTGGTCGACAGATGTTGTCTAATGTCTACGCGCACCGGGTTCTTGATGCCTGCCAGCGAGCTCCTCTGTCGATCTGGTTGATAGAGGAGGTTTGGTCCAGGGATCGCAGCGGCGCCAGAAGGCATCCCCGTCGATCACGTTGACCCCGTCTAGGACTTCCACTCATGTCTGCTGCTCGGAGTTTCCATCCAAGGTGGGCGCTACCGGACGACGCCTCGTTCCGCGCGAAGGAGGTTGTCCGGCATCCGAGCGCGAGCGCACAATGCGACCCGGCGTTTTCCGGCATCGTCCATGATGTCGAACGGCTATCCTCAGACGTCCGGTGATGGCTACCGTCGCGGGCGATCTCGCACCAGTTTGCACCACCCCTAGTCAGTGCTTTTCATCTGCTGCGGCTCAACGGGAGATTCGCCCGAATATGTATTGGTCCTTATGGCGCAAGGGCTCGCGGGAGTGTTGACGTAGGTTGTCTACCGAACTGAGGCCCTGCCAGGTATGTATTTTGCCCTTAGCATGAGTGCGTTGACGATGATCGCGTAGGTTTGCTCGCACGCCAAACGTAGAAGAGGCCGGCTATGTTGACACTTCGTGAAAAACGTCAAAACTGCTCATTTCTGTCAACATAACGTAAACGTTTGTCAACATACGGGTGTGTTTCGGCTCATTTGGACTGTGTTTTGTGGTCCGAAACAGAATGCGATGTTGACGTTCAGGCTCACAATCGTGCGCTATGTTGACAAATGTTGTCAAACTTATGCGGGAGTGACAACATAGATCTACGCGTAAGAAGCGAATTTCTTACCCGAGCCGATCAACCAGATCCTCGGCGCGCAGATGGCTATAGCGTTGCAGCATCCGAAGTTCCCGGTGACCCGAGACGGTTGCCACTTCGATCACGTTCCAGCCTCGTTCGAGCAGGCGGGTAACGGCTTCATGTCGCAGATCATGAAAATGGAGATCAGCGGATCCCGCTCGGTTCCGTAAATGCAACCAGGCTTGTCCGACGGCGCTTTTGGTCGTGGCGATCACCAGCTCACCAGTGCGGGTCGCTTGGAGCTCCGTCAGCACCGCAATCGCTCGACTGGACAAAGGCACGTCGCGTGCATCACCGTTTTTTGTCAGCGGCAGGTGCGCGATGCGTTTATCGAGATCGACGTTCGACCAGGTGAGGCTCAGTAGCTCGCCCTGTCGCATGGCGGTCTCGATGGCAAGAATGATCAGCGGGCGCATCCAGGGAGTTCGTCCGGCATCGGCCGCGTCGAGGAGTTTCTGTTCTTCACCGGGAGCCAGGCGGCGATCACGTCCACGTGGTGGCTTCGGTCGACGTATCAGCCGGCACGGGTTCTGCGGCAGGTGCACGCCCCACTCCTTGCGGGCGATGTCGATCGCGTGACCAAGTGAGTTGAGCTCCCGGATGACGGTCGAGGGTGAGACGACTGCTAGGCGCTCGTCTCGATACTCAGCGACGTGCTGCGGCGTAAGCATCGCCAGCGTGCGATGTGCGATCGAGCGCTTCATCATCGCCTTGATGCGATACGTCTCGCTCGACGCCGAGCGCTTCTCTGGCGTGATCTCGCGTAGGTAGCGCTCGAACATCACCCGGACGGTCATCTGCTCGGCAGGGCGCGTGTCTGGCAGGTTGCCGCAACGATCGAGCTCAGCTTCGAGATTTCGTGCCCATTTCTCGGCGTCGGCTTTTGAATCAAAGCTCTTGGCACGCGGGGCAATTCCTTTACGTCTGACCTGAGCTTGCCATCTGCCCCGCAATCGGCGGATCGTCGCCATGAAGCACCTCCTTGTTCTGTGCCTCATGACGCGTAGGACGCCCCCGGAAAGGGGCCAAGGAGCTTTCCCCGCCAGTGTGATCAGATTGTGCCGCTGATGACTATGAGCGCTGGAAAAGGGTTACAAGCCGCGTGCCGGCACCAGCGGGATCAAGGACTTCCGGATATCCCGAAAGGCGAGAGAGTGCTGCATTGTTCAGGCAGCTATCCTAAAGGTGGGCAGGGGCCTGAGGCTCTCGTGTATAGGTTTCTCGATTACTAGACTGGAAGTCTTCGAGTTTCTGCGGATCGAAGTTGAAGACGTGACTAATCCTGGAAGCGAGCCTGTCAGCGGCTTCACGAATGGCCGACACTTGCTCATCGCGCAGAGTCATTTGTTCGTTCATGTTCTTCTCCTCCAGCAGGCGATTCGTTCGTGTCACCATAGTTCGTAGGGAACTCTCAGGGCTAGTGGAATCAGTTAACTCCGTTTAGGTTCCCAAAGATGTCAAACTCGCGACTTATCGAGCATCCAGAATTGGTCTTTGGCCTTGCCGGCCCTCTCGGGGTCGATCTCGATGCGCTGAGTGACAGCCTCTCACACTCGCTCCGATCAGTTGGCTACCAAGCGGTTAGCATCAAGTTAACAGAGGAGATGCGTGCATACACTGCTGACATCCCTCTGCCCCAGTCCGGCGCGTATCATGATCAGATTGCAGCCAAAATGGACTATGCCACGGACCTTTGCCGGAAGTATGACGGTCCGTCCACAATGGCACTGATTGCTATCGACGCAATTCAGCGCCGAAGGGGAGAGCTGACAGGCTCAATAAAGATCCCCAAAGAGTCCACCGCATACGTCGTCCGACAGCTGAAACGCCCTGACGAGGTGACTCGTCTAAGACGAGTCTATGGGAAGCAGTTCGTCCTGATCTCTGCCTATACGGCAGTCGAGGAACGCTTCAACAGAGTCTTCGAGCGCATCCAGCGATCGATCTCTACCCGCGCATCGACTGCTGAGGTGAAGTTTGAGACGAACAAGATCCTGGATCGAGACGCAGATGAAGACGACATCAACGGACAGCACATACGAGACACATTTTACCTAGCTGATGTTTTCGTTGATGCGAACACGCGTCAGGACATGGACAGAACCATCGACCGGTTTGTGAAAGGTTTGTTCGGGAAAACTGACGTCTCTCCTACCAAAGACGAATACGGCATGTATGCCGCGAAATCAGCATCACTTCGATCTGCGGATCTTTCTCGCCAAGTCGGAGCTGCTATTTTCTCAGACGGTGGCGAGATAATTACTCAAGGATGCAATGAAGTTCCAAAAGCCTTCGGCGGGACCTACTGGGATCAGGAGCAGCCAGATTTCAGAGACGTAAAGCTCGGTTACGACCCTAATGAGGCACTGAAAAAGCAGATACTAAAAGAAGTGGTAGAGCGCCTACATGATGCAGGGATGCTATCAGACACCTGCAAGTCAATCGGGGCTGTCGATGAAATCGTCTCCGCGCTAACCGTGAAGGAAAAGGATGGCGTCGGAGCCACCATCAAGAAGGGCCCCTTGGTGGACGCTGCCATCATGGATCTGACAGAATACGGGCGAGTTGTTCATGCCGAAATGGTTGCAATTTGTGACGCGGCTCGCATCGGTAGGAGTGTTCGAGGCGGAACCCTATTTTGCACGACATTTCCCTGCCATAACTGCACTAAACACATAATAGCAGCAGGCGTCAGACGGGTCGTCTACATCGAACCCTACCCAAAGAGCAGGGCCCATGAGCTACATGGGCACGAACTCTCGATTGAAAGCGAAAGCCTCGATAAGGTTGCCTTCGTGCCCTTCATAGGTATCTCGCCCTTTCGTTATCGAGACATTTTTCAGAAGGGGCGGCGCAAGAACCGGGACGGCACTGCTATGAGTTGGATGGCGGGCTCGCCTTCCCCGATGTTAGATGCAGGCTTGGGAATCTACGTGGATACCGAAGTTGGGGAACTTTTGTCTCTAACGGGTTACTACGACGACAAAGAACCAATGGCTGAAGCAAAGCCATCTGCTGAGACAGCGGCATAATGTGGCTGAATCGTGCCGATACAGCCTAGCCCAGCAGGTGTTAATAGCCGCACAAGGTCCCAAATAGAGGTTCAGACGCTTCGGAGAGCAGCTTTCCCACGGAAGCGTCTGCCTACCAAAATATCCCATTCGCTAGATCTGAGCGCTGCCTAAGTAAGGCAGTAGCGGCGATGCTCTGTCGAGCGTCGACTTGGCCGATGGGTGGCAGGGAGTGGCGAAATAGTGCCGTAGCGCTGAAGCTGGCTCAGGCGCGTGAACTGAAATCTTGGGAGGGTAAGGTTCGGACTTTCTGCCGAAAGATGTCCCGCGGTCACTTCGGAGGGCAGCGCTCTATCCAGCTGAGCTACGGGTGCCTGGCCGAAGCTGAAGAATCGCCTCGACAGAAATCAGTCGCTGGCCGACCGATCCCGCGCTTCATAGCCGATGCGTTCGCAGGCATCAACGGGGAAATGGAGTCGCGCTGTCCTCCGAAGGCAGAGATCACGGGTTCGAAGCCTGTCGGGTGCGCGCCGGGGCTGTGCCGGAGGCAGCCGTCCGGTGCCTGATCGGAGATTGCGCGCTGTGCCGCCAGAGTGCCGAGGCAATTTGCTGCGTTCCTGCGCCTTTTTGATCAATGGCATGTCTGGCTTATGGTCCGGCCGAACGAATAGTCTCGATTCGAGGAATTGCATGATCACAGGTGAACTCCGCTCGAAGGTCGATGCCGTATGGAACGCCTTCTGGGCGGGCGGCATCGCCAATCCGATCGAGGTGATCGAGCAAATCACCTGCCTGCTTTTCATGCGTGGGCTGCTGCTGGCCCCGGCGCGCATCCTTGCGCGTGCGCTTGGCCTCGACCATTCCGAGCGGCTTGCTGCCATCCGGCCAAAGAGGTAAGGGTCGGGCTGGGGCTATTTGGGTTCGGCGGCCGTGACAGATGGCAGTGGTCTCTGCATCTTTTGCTGGCTCTTAGCAGCGCAGTTACCATCATCTTGTATTCTCGCGAGAACACTGACCGATGCACGCAAATTCGATTCCCGTAAGCCGCCTGCTGCTGCTCGCGGTAACCACGTTGGTATCCAGCAAGGCCGCTCTGGCGTCGGACGGGCCCTCGCTGTGGGGTCTCGAAATGGTGGGGCGAAACTATGCCCTTGAGAAGGGATACAGCGGCGCGGGGGTAAAGGTCGGCGTCATGGACGAAGCGGCGCGCTACACCCATCAGGAGTTTGCCGACCGATGGATGGGTGGCTTCAATGTCGATGGCTCGCCCTATGGCCCGATTGCTCCGCACGGCACCCACGTATCTGGAACGATCGCGGGAGAGCATGTCGGCGTTGCTCCCGGCAGTCTGCTATATGGCATCAACTGGTCCGTCCTTAATGGCGACACCGGTTATGCCAACGGTTACCGGTGGGGCCTTGCGCAGGGTATTCGCCTCTTCAGCAATTCATGGGGGCTAAATCTCATCGATCCTGATACCGGGATTAAAAGAAGTATCACGATCAACGACATCTCACGCGAAGATCTCGAGAGCGGCCTGCCGCAAACGCTCAGCGCATTGGTTGATTCAGCCGTCGCAGGAAGTGTCCAGGTCTTCGCGACCGGGAACGATGCAATGATTCAGCCCGGTATTTTGGCAAGCCTGCCATACTACTACCCCCAATTGCAGCCGCACTGGATCGCCGTGACGGCTGTCGGACCGACAGGCGTTCTGGCCAGCTACGCGAACATGTGCGGTGTCGCTGCGGCCTGGTGCATCGCGGCACCCGGGGGAGACGGATCGGGCGACGACGGAATTTGGTCGGCGGGGCCGAACAGCGACGACTATTACGTGTCGATGGACGGAACATCGATGGCAACGCCACATGTCACAGGCGTGATGGCCATCGCCGCGCAGATGTTTCCAGATGCCACCTATTCGCAACTGGCTCAACTGGTGCTGCAGACGGCCACAGACATTGGCGAGCGGGGCATAGACCCTGTTTATGGTTGGGGCCTGCTCAATCTTCGCAACATTGTCGACACCCTCGAGCCGGCGACCGGCGACATCTTCGCCGGCGCGGCCTGGTCGCGGTTCACTGCAATGGATCGTGTCACTCAGGTCATGAGAAACCGGCTCCAGGCGCCGACTGGCTACGACAGCAACGCAACATCGACCATTGCATTCTCGGACGCGGGGCGCACACCAGCGGGACCGAGCGGCTGGCTGACACCCGTCTATGGAACCGCATCTCTGGCAGCAAGCGCATCGTTTTCGGCGCATGACAGCGAAACTGCCGGCCTTATCGGCGGCATCGATCTCATCGCCGATACGGAACGGCAGTTCGGCATCGTCGGTGGCTTCACGCACGCCCGGCTGACCACCACTGGCAAGGACAACTCCGCAACGGCCACCAATGTTCACCTTGGCGCCTATGGCAGGTGGGCCGCCGGTGGCTGGTTCGCTGACGGAACCGCGCAATTTGCACACTTCGACCAGTCGATCATCCGCCGTTCGATTTCCGGAGCAACGGGCACCAGCGTCGCGCCGACCGGCGGGTCGAATGTCACCGGTCTCGGAACGGAGGTCGGCTTGCGTGCTGGTCACCGCTTCGAGTTGGACGACCTAGGATCCCTTTCTCCCTATGCATCGATTACGACGCGATGGCAGCATGCAAATGCGGCAAGCGAAACCGGCGCCGGAATATTTTCCTTGACCGTGCCGTCGGCCGAATACGTGCAGATCGAGGCCGGTCCGGGCTTTCGCATCGAGTCCACGCCGATTGCGTTGACGCATCATACGCTTCGACTGGCGGGAGATATTTCCTACACCCGGCTGGCGGGCGACAGGAACCTCCATGTTCCCGTCGAACTTTTCGGACGCACGTTGGACGCACGCACTGGCGCCCTTGGAGGCGATGTCCTACGCCTTGCTGCAGACGCCAATCTGACTTCCGCAAGCACCACCGGGATGAATTGGTTTGCCGCCTATGATGGCGCATTCCAGAAACGCGCGTCGTTGCACACGGTGACATTGGGCGCCCGCATGCGGTTTTGAATAGTCCCTTAGCAACTCCGTTTACGCGCAGCTTGTTCTGCCGGGTCGAATGGCTGGGCGCCCTTCAGCAGGGTGACAAGCTGACCTTGGCTGTGCATGCCGGTCTTTTGAAAGATGCGCTCAAGATATGTGCGGGCGGTGGCGAACGGCGGAGACCGCAAAGGCCTTCACCGACTGGGCCCTGCGGATAAGGCGACAAGGATTTTGGCTTCACCGTAAAGAAAGTCATGCAACGCCATCGCACGCAGACTGTCGTGAGCGAAAGCGCGACGGATGCCGATCCAGGCTGTCGCCGGAGCAAACGAGGACGCGGCCAAAATGTCCGCCAAAGTGGCGAAATAGTGCCGCAGCGCTGAAGCCGGCTCCATCGCACGAACTGAAATCCAAGGGAGGTAAGGTTCGGCCTTTCGGCCGCAATGTGCCCCGCGGTCACTTCGGAGGGCAGCGCTCTATCCAGCTGAGCTACGGGTGCCTGGCCGAAGCTGAAGAATCGCCTCGACAGAAATCGGTCGCTGGCCGACCGATCCCGCGCTTCATAGCCGATGCGTTCGCAGGCATCAACGGGGAAATGGAGATGTGCTGTCCTTCGAAGGCAGAGGTCACAGGTTCGAAGCCTGTCGGGCGCGCTGAGGCCGTGCCGGAGCAAGCGGCTGAGCGCGTGCCCGGCAGGGCGCGGGGGCCCTACGATCGCGCTTCTGCGAAAGAGACAAGGCGGCGGCGCCTTTCGTCCCAAAGCGCGAGATTGATGCTGGCCAGGCTCTTGCCGAATGTGAGCTTGACGCGCTCGCTTGCCGCGCGGAGCTCTGCGCTGTCATTGAAGCATGCCTGCAATCGATAGAACGGAACGCGGCTGCAGAGATGATGAATGTGGTGCAGGCCGATCGAGCCGGTGATCCACTGCGCGGCGCGAGGCAGCACATACCAGGAGCTGCCGCCAAACGCGGCGACATGCAGATCCCACGCGTCGCCCTTGTCCCAACGCGTCTCCTCGAACTGGTGCTGTATGTAGAACAGCCAGCCGCCGGCCCATGCGCCCATGACCACCACGGGCAGCACCGCAAGCATAGCCGCCCAGCCCGACAGCCAGACCAGCGCGCCATAGAAAGCGACCAGCGCCAGATTGAGCCCGCCCGCGCTGCGCCATGCGTCCACGCGGGGTATCGCGTCGTTGTATGGAAGCCGGTGCACTACGAGAAAATAGAGCGGAACACCGAGAACGATAAGGACCACCGGATTGCGGTAGATGCGATACATCAGCCGTTGACGGGTGTTCATCGCCTCGTATTCGGCGACCGTCCTGGTGTTGATGTCGCCGATGCCGCGCTTGTCGAGATTTCCCGAAGAGCCGTGGTGGGCCGCGTGCGCCTTCTGCCAAAGCGTGTAGGGGGTAAATGTAAGCACGCTGAGCGAGCGCCCGATCAAGCGGTTTGCCAGGCGCGAACTGGTGAAGGAGCCATGACCGCAATCGTGCTGGATCGCGAAAAGCCGGACCAGAAATGCCGCGCAAGCCGGAGCCAGCAGCGCCACCAGGGCCCATCGCCAGCCACCGAGCAATGGCCCGGCATAGGCGGTCAGCCAGACCAGCGTCGCGGCGATCGTCAGGAAGGGGGCGAGCGTGAGGGCCAACTCGACTGTCGCTCGACCGTTGTCGGGATCGCGAAAGCGCTGGCAATGTGACACGAGCCGACGAACGAGTGCCCTTTCGGCCGCATGATCGACTGTGAGGGGGACACTGTCTGCAGGAATCGGGTCGCCCTCGCTGGACGGCATCAGCTGGTTCATTCGGGCTTCGACCTTCTTGTTATCAATTGGCGCACGCGTCGCGCACCTGTCATTAAGGCGCTGCAGATGCGATGGCTAGTAAAACCGCTGTGGCAAATTGGCATCGATCTCGCCGCGGTTGCCGCTGCGATCCGGTGCGGCTTCGATATTGCACGGAAAGCGCTGCGTTGTTACCGCAGCGGCGGCCGTTTCTCAGGCATCAACCAAAACACTGGTGGATTATCAGAACAAGCCGAGAGACGACCGCGTGGCCATAGGGCACATTCTTATTGGTTACGCCATGCCATTTGGCACCGAGACCTTTTGATCATGTTTTTTTGGCCTGCGCTTCATCTATCTGAGCCTTACCCTTGCTGCCGGACCGGCCTTGGCGCAATCCGGCAAGGCCTTGCCTTTTGGGCTCGACCTGCCGCTTCCGCCGGTCGCCACCGCAATGCCTCCAGCTCGGCTCCGTCTGAAGGTCCGCCACTTGGCGAGTACTACTGCGACTATGGCGGAACGGGGCGTGGGCAGGTTTACGGTCCAGGGCGGGGCTTTTATCTCCTGGAAGGCGGCCGCTACCACGCCGAGGATGATGAGATCGGGACCTACACCTATGACCCGGCCACCGGAACAATTGCGTTCAGCGGTGGGTTTTTCGACACTATTGATGCGATTGGAGAATTCAAGGGCGGCTCCTACAATCAGATCGACATAGCCCCCGCAGATGGCGTCTACACCTTCTGCAGCTTGCAATAGAGTTGCTGCAGAGCGGGTTCGACGTCCTCACCGGCAAGGCATGCCGGCGAGCCCGCTTCCACAAGGTCCGGTCGATGATTGTCATGTTGGCAAGCATTTTTGCCATTCATGCTATATTGGTAAAAATTCCCCGGTCGTTATGTGACAGCACATGTCGACGGCAACACGTCAGCCCAGCTTCTCCCCTCTCGGGGACGCCCTGCCGGCCGGCATCACTTGGCCCGCCGTGAATTTTGCCTTGCGCACGACGGCGGCCTCGCTGGTGGCCCTCTACATCGCCTTGCTCCTCGACTTCGACGAGCCGAAATGGGCGGCGATGACGGTCTGGGTCGTGGCCCAGGGCAGCCGCGGGATGAGCCTGTCGAAAAGCCAGTATCGGCTGTTGGGCACGGTCGTCGGCGCCGGGGTCGCGATCGCTCTCATCGCCGTCTTCGGCCAGGCACCGCAGCTCTTCTTCCTGGCGCTGGCGGCCTGGCTGGGGCTTTGCACCGGGCTGGCGACCGCCCTGCGCAACTTCCGCTCCTACGGTGCCGTGCTCGCCGGCTACACCGCCGCCATCATCGGCGTCAGTGCATCGAGCGAGCCGAACGCGGTCTTCGACATCGCAATCGCCCGCGTGGCCTATATCTGTCTCGGCATCGTCACCGAGGCCGTGTTTACGGCGGTCTTTGCCCCTGGCACACCGCTGACCGGCCTTCGCCATCGCCTCGACACCTTCGTGCGGCAGGTGGCGACCGCATGCGCTCGCGCGTTGCGCGGCGAGGACAACAGTGTCGTCTTGCAGCGGCTTTTCGCGGGGGCGGTGGATCTCGACGCCACAGGCGAATATGCCGCGGCCAGCTCGATCAGCGTGCGCCGGCGCTTCGGCCACCTGCGCGGCGCGGTCGCCGCAAGCCTGGCGCAACTGGCCGCCGCCCAGACGCTGCGCGAATATCTCGCCCGCAACCCGGGGCCGCAGGACCCGCTGGTTGCCGAAACCGCGGACCTGCTGGACCGGGTTGCGCGGAATCCTGCGTCGAACGGCCCTGCCGTGGGGGCTTTCGTCAAGAAGATCGGCGAGCCCGTCGCCGAACCGGGACGCGAAGCCGGTGGCCATCTCGCCCCTTCGCACCTGCAACTCGTCAACCGGCTGGAGCTGCTGCTCGCCAACACCCATGAAACCCTGGCGCGGCAGGCGCTGCTCGTCGATGCGAACGCACCGCCGTCACGCCTGTCGTTTCACTTCCATTTCGACCGTGTCGCGGCATGGGAGAATGCCCTGCGCTCCTTCGTCGCCGTGCTCTTGGCGGCCGCCTTCTGGATCGCCACCGCCTGGCCCTACGGGTCCGGTGCCGTCGTAATCGTCGCTGTCATCTGCTCTCTGTTCGCCCCACGCCCGAATGCGATCGCCGCCGGTTTCGGCTTTTTCCAGGGAGCGGCAGCGGCCATCGTCGCTGCGACCGTCTGCAACTTCGCATTGCTGCCGGCCGTCTCCGACTTCGTGATGCTGGCGGCGGTGACCAGCCCCTTCCTCGTCGTCGGCGGCCTTGCGATGCGCTTTCAGCGCACCGCGGCGCCGGCGGCGAGCTTCAACCTCTTCCTTTGGGATCTGATCAGCCCCGAGAACGGCGCTCGCCCAGATTTCATCGGCTTCATCAACAGCTCGCTTGCCCTGCTCGTCGGCATCACCTGCGGAACGCTGGTCTTCGCGCTACTCCTGCCCGAAGACCCGCTGCGCATCCGTCGTCGCCTGCACGCAGCCGTGCGGCACGACCTGGCGGCGATCGGCCGCAATCCGGAGCGCTGGTCGCAACATGCCTGGCTCAGCCGCACCGCGGACCGCTTCAGCAGGCAGATCGTGACCAGCCTGGCGGTTTCGCCCGAGGAGGGCGAGCGCGAGTTGCGGGGCATGCTGGCGTCACTGACCATCGGCCATGCGGCCATCGCCCTTCACGGCTTGCGTTCGGCGCATGCGTCCATCGCCTTCGCGACCGGGCCGGTGTTGCGGCGGCTCGGCGACGGCGACCCGCAGCGCCTTGCGCGCATCTGCGAGTTGGCCGCGCGCCGGCTCACGCGGCGCGGCTTCGCCGGTGGCGACCGCAAATTGCTGAATGGCGCCTCGTTGCTGGAAGACATTGCCTACAGCGCCGTCGACCATGCCGATTTCCTGGAAGCGCCACGATGATCATGCGGGATTTCGTAATTGGCGGGGTTGTCGTGCCGGGCCTGCTTTTGGCGATGCTGCTGGCCTTTGCCGCAAGCCTCGTGCTGCGCAACGTGTTCGCGCTGGTGGGTTTGTATCGAGCAGTCTGGCACCCAGCCCTGTTCGACCTTGCGGTCTATGTGCTGCTGCTCTGGGGCATCGCTGAATTATCCCATTGGGTGTCGCCATGAAGTATGTGTTCAAGGCTCTGGGTCGCCTGCTTCTCACCCTCGTCGTCGTTGCTGCGGCGGCTTATGGCGGCTGGCGCCTGTGGGACATCTACATGCGCCAGCCATGGACGCGGGACGCACATGTGCGCGTCGACGTGGTTGCGGTGACGCCCGACGTATCCGGCCTAGTCTACGATGTCGCGGTCGCGGACAACACCACTGTGAAGAAGGGCGACCTGCTTTTCCAGATCGATCGCGACCGCTTCGCCATCGCGTTCGACCGGGCCGACGCGGCGGTCGCATCGAGCAAGGCCACTCTTGAACAGGCCAAGCGCAACCTGCAGCGCTTCGAACGGCTGACAGGGGTCGCCGTGTCCGAACAGCAGCGGGAAGAGGCGCGCACCACCGAGGCCAAGGCGGAGGCTGACTACCAGGCCGCTGTCGCCCAGCGCGAAGTCGCCGCGCTCGACCTGAAACGCTCGGAGGTCCATGCATCGGTCAACGGGATCGTCACGAACTTTTCCCTTCTCCCTGGCGACTATGTCATGGCGGGCAGGCCGGTGATGGCACTGGTGGATACCGACACGTTCCGCGTCGAGGGATATTTCGAGGAGACCAAGCTGCCACGCGTTCAACTGGGGGCGCCGGTCGCCATCACGTTGATGGGACAAGCCGGCACCATCCATGGCCATGTCGAAAGCATCGCGGCCGGCGTCAAGGACCGCGAACGTACGGACACCTACGGATCGCTGGCCAACATCAATCCGTCCTTCGCCTGGGTGCGGCTTGCGCAGCGCGTGCCGGTGCGCATCGCGCTCGATTCCGTCCCTGACGGTGTGCACCTTGTGGCCGGACTGACGGCGACGGTCGTCGTCAGCAGCGAGCCACTCAGCGGAGATTTGCGGAACGGGACAAGCTTTGCTAGTCCAGTTGGACCTGGGAAAGATTGAGCGAGCCGGATGACCCCGCGAGACGATCTTGGTACGAAGCCACTGCCGTTGCGCTATCCCATAGCCAGGACAAGTTGCGTCCTGATCGGATTGGGAGTGCCGGGCGTCCTCTCGCTGCTGCTCGCCCTGCCGGAGATAGCCGGCGTTCCCCGCTGGGCCTTGCTGATCAATCCCGCGATTTTCCTGATCGTATCTGCATTCATCGGCAGCTGGGCTGCGCCGCGTTGCGGCTTGCGCTCGCTGGTGGCAGACCGGGTGGCAGGCATCGACAGCCGGTTCTCCGCCCGCGATTTGGCAGCAACGCTGGCCGTTGGTGCGGTGCTGGGCCTGTTCATTGCGCTTTTCGACGAGGTGACGGCGCCTCTTTGGCAGGGTTCGTCGAACATCTCGGCGCTGGGGTCGGCGTGGTCGCCGGCCGTGCTGCTGTTCGGTGTGCTTTACGGGGGCATCGTCGAGGAGATCATGATGCGCTGGGGCGTCATGAGCCTGGTCGTGTGGGTCATTTGGCGTCTCGCGGCCCGCTCGAGCCCGGTCCCGACGCGGTGGGTACTGGTCATCGGCGCCGTGGTCTCCGCCGGGCTGTTTGCCGCCGGACACCTGCCCGCAGCTGCGGCGTCCGGAGACCTGACCCTACCGCTGGTACTGAGGATCGTCGGGCTCAACGCTGTCGTCGGGCTGGTCCTTGCATTCCTGTACGCCACCCGAAACCTGGAAAGCGCGATCAGCGCCCATATGGGCTTCCACGTTGGCGTGGCTGTGGCGGCGCTTCTCCTCGCAATTCTCTAAGTCTTAACCACGCAGACGAAAGCCGCCCGGATGCGCGGCTGACGAGGGCCCGCGCTAACCTCTTCCTAAGCCCGCTCCTCCTACCGTCCGCCCAAAAGACGTCCATGGGGGGCTTGGATGGGCAAGGAGGAGAAAGGCGGCAGCGCGTGGCGGTTTGCCATTCGCGTCGTTGTGCCGGTGGTACTGGCGGTCACCATCACCATGGCGACGGTTGCCGGCTTCGTCTACTGGTCCACTGCCAGGAGCGATGAGCACGCCCAGCAGCGCGAAACGCATCTGGTCGATCGCGTCATCAGCCTGCAGATCAAGGCCCTCGGCGACCAGCAGGCCTATTACTCCGGTTGGGACGAAGCGATCACCGCGCTCGCCGACGGCGATATGGGATGGATCGATTCCAACCTGGCCTTCAGCCTCTACAGCAATGTCGCATTCGACCGCATCTATCTGCTCGACCCGGGCGCGCGCCCGCTATACGCGATGTATGCCGGCGGCAAGACCGACGCCGAGGGCTACGAAGCAGACCGCGCTGCCGTAGCGCCGTTGGTTGCAAGGCTGAGGGCCATCAACGCCGCCGGCGCACTCGCCGCCTATGACAGCGGCAACTCGACCCGCGTGCCGGGCGTGGCGGAGATTGCCATGGTCGACGGGCGTCCCGCCTATGTCGGCGTCACCGCCATCATGTCTGAGAACCTCGGCGACGGAATGGCGCAGCTCCCCGGCAAGGAGAGCTTCCTGGTCTGCGTCCGCTACCTTGCCAGCGTGATGATCAGGGAACTGGCCGACCAGTATTTCATCGACAGCCCGTCCTTTGCGGCGGTCGCCTCGACCGAGCGCGACTTTGCAAGCTTGGCGCTGAAGAATGAAGCCGGCCAGACCGTCGGCTGGTTCAACTGGCGGCCCGATCGCCCGGGGGCAAGGATGCTCTCGGAAACCGTGCCTGCCATGATCGGCGCGCTGGCCATTGCCGGCATCGTGCTGGTACTCCTGCTGCGCAGTCTGCGCCGCACAACGGCGGCCCTCGAGCAGGGCAAGGCTGAGGCCGAGTATCAGGCCAATCACGACACGCTGACCGGCCTCGCCAACCGCGCCTTCTTCAACAAGCAGCTGGAGGAAGTGATCGGCGGGCGCAGCGACCAGGCAAGCCTGGCGCTTCTGGCGCTCGACCTCGACCGCTTCAAGCAGGTCAACGACACGCTCGGTCACGAGGCCGGAGACCAGTTGCTACGCGAGGTCGGCCGCCGGCTGGCGCCTCTGGTCGATGCCACCGACACGGCGGCGCGCCTGGGGGGTGACGAATTCGCCATCATCCGGCGGCACGTCGATGCCGCCGAGGAGGTCAGCGCCCTGTCGAACCGCATCATTGCCGAGCTCAGCACGCCCTTTGTGGTGACCGGTTGCGTCGCGCAGATCGGCGTCTCGATCGGCGTGGTCATCGCCCCTGCGGGCCAGGCGGGATGCGACCTCTTTGCCAAGGCCGACATCGCGCTCTACGAAGCCAAGGCTGCCGGCCGCAACACGTTCAGGATCTTCGACGAAGCCATGCACGAAGCCGCCCGGCATGGCGGCCAGGGCGGCGGCGACGCGCGGGTGGCCAAGCTGCCCGTCAAGCGCGACCGCGTCGCATGACCACCTGAGGCGCTCCGCCCATCGGACCGGGCGGAGCAGCACTCCATAGATCCGCTCAGGCCGGTATGCGCCGGTCGTATTCCTTCTTGAGACGGCTCCAGCCGTCCCAGAACGGCTCCGGCTTCTTGCCGGCCGCGCGTGCGGCCAGGATATCGAGATGCATGTGCCATCCGGCGCCGACCATCAGCATCGTTGTGCGGTCGGGGAGGCGGCGATGGATCACGGTGAGCAGAACCTCATTGCCCTGCGGGTCCAGCTCGAAGGAAACATCGCCGCTGCCCTGCCAGGCGAAGGCGAGCTTGCGGGGCGGGTCGATCTCGGTGATCCGGCTCTGCATCCGTTGCTCGTCGGAGAAGCCGGCCGGTCGCTGGCCGGGCGGATCGGTGAGCTCGTCGTTGCGCCAGACGAACTCGAACGGCGCGCCCACCTTCATTTCCATCTGGCCCGCCGCCAGCCACTGGCGGCGCAAATCGCTGTCGGTCAGATATGCCCAGACGCGCTCGATGGGGCCGGGTAGAAGACGTTGGATCTTCAACGTGGCAGGCTCGGTCAGGACACCATAGGCGTCCACAGTCGCAAGTTCGGTCATTGATCGTCTCCTTTTTCGGGTGCGGGTGAAATGATTGGTGCCTCCTTGCGGAGGAGCTGTTCGAGCACATCCAGACGTCCGGTCCAGAAGCGCTCGTAGACGCTCAGCCACTGGTGGGCGCTGGCGAGCGGTCCGGGGTCCAGCCGGCACATATGAGTGCGGCCGCGCACCTCGCGACGGATCAGCCCGGCGTTCTCCAACACCTTGATGTGCTTCGAGGCAGCCGCAAGCGAGATTTCGAAGGGTTCCGCGAGTTGGCTCACCGTCCGCTCGCTATCGGCGAGTTCACGAAGCATCCGCCGGCGCGTGGCGTCGCCGAGGGCGTGGAAGATGGAATCCAGCTGGGGTGCGTTTAATTCAACCATGTGGTTGAATATAAGTGGGTGTTTTCTGAAAGTCAACCGATTGGTTGAATATCAGGTTTGACGGCCGCTGCTTCGCGTTCAGGCCAGCCGGACGTGGGTAGGGCGGCCGACCTCATTCAAGCCTGGCGGCAAAGATGTCCTATGCTTCTGGCCTGCGACGCTTGCTCGTCGCCCGCCTGAGCGGGGAATCGTACCTGCGGAGCTTCATGATTTCGGTCGCGGCGACCAGGGCGATTTCCGCCATGTCGTCCTTGCTGAAGGGCTCTGGATCTCTCGCGAGACCGAGAAGTTCTTCCACCACGTCGATTTTCTGGCCCATCGCTCTCCGCCTCCTTGGGACCAGAAGCGTGGCAGACTGGCAAAGGCGAACAAGTCAGGGAAAATGGCGGTGATGTAAGGTATCCTGGCAGTGCGCCGGGACGGTTCAAGAAATTCGAACGTCGAAATTCGGGCCGTAGTGCCAAACGCAGGCCGGTCCTGGGCGTCCGGCTCGTGGCATTGACTTGGCCTCCCGGCCGGGCAATGCAGTCTCGACAAGTCGATCCGCGGGGATTCCAATGCGCGCTCTTCTCTTTTCCTTAGTCTTCATTGCCACTGCCGCGAGTTCGGCGGCCGTTCAGGCCCAAGACAACACGGCGTTCGCGGACAACGTTGCCAGAGGCAAGGCGCTGGTCGTTAAATATTGCTCGGGATGCCACGCCGTGGAACTCACCGGCAACAGTCCGCATCCCAAGGCGCCCCCGTTTCGCACGCTTTCCGAACGGTTTCCGCTCGACGCTTTGGAGGAAACGTTCATCGGAACCATCGACACAGGGCATCCCGGCATGCCGGTCTTCAAGGCCAGCCAGGACCAGATCGACGCCATCATTGCCTATATCGGTTCTGTAATGCAGTAGCGCCGCCAGGTGTGACGGCGAGCCAGGGGGAGGCTTCTCGGATAGATCAGCGGGCGATGCTTCGGCCGGCCATGGGCTCGTCGGGCAGGACCGCAGAGCCGACGGCGGCGTGGATTGCCGCGCAGTGGCGCACGAGGTTGGCATGCGCGGCGACGAACTGCCTGAGCGGCGTGTCGATCGGGTAGAAAAAGATGTTCGCGACGAAGCCGTAGATCGCCGCATCGACGGTGGTCGGGGCGGGTCCATGCAGGTAGCCGACAGGCGGAACGACGTCGGCAAGAACCTGCAGGTCGGCCAGCCCGCGCGCGTAGGCCTCGGCCGGCGCATAACGTCCGATGCCCTGGTAGTAGTACCGCATCGCGTTGAACTCCTGCGCGCTGCGCAAGCTGTCCTCGGTCAGGCTCGGATGCTGCGTGAGCAGCGCGTCGCGAAAGGCTGGCCAGTAGTTCTCATCCTGCCAGCGCGAATAGGACATGACCCAATAGAGGTCGTCGAGCATGCGCGTGATCAGGTGGTCGGTGTGGTGCTGGGCGAGGGACAGACCGCTGTCGATGGTCAGCCCATATTTGTGGCTGAGGTACGCGATGATCGTTTCGCTGTCCCCGACCGTCTCGCCGTCGTCGTCGATATAGGGCAGCTGCCCGCGCGGCGCGGCCGAGGCGTCAAAGATATGTTGATGGACGAATGGCACGCCGGTCAGTCTGAGGAAGGCGTAGACCTTGAGGCCGTAGCCGTTGTTGTCGGCGACGCCGAAAAGTTCCGGATAGGAATAGAGAGTGATCATAGCGTCTCTCCAATCTTGCCCGCCGAACCAGACATGGGACTGCCGGGGCAGGTGCCGACCATCCACAAGGGGCAGTTAGTCTCAGTCGTCCCTTTCGTTCGCAAAGGCGAGGTAGCGGTGGATTCGCCAGACGCCGTCCGGGTCGCGCCGAAACACGTCCATGCCCTCGTCGGTCGTGACGATGGCCTTGCCGCCCTTTTCGCTTGTCAGCGTCCAGGTCAGCCGGACCACGGCGAGATCGCCGGAAACCAGTATCTCGTGAATCTTGCTTGCATAGGCGAGCTTCCGGTCGGTCAGGGCCACGGCGTTTTGCAGCCGCTTGCAGATCTCGGCCTTACCGGCCTCCGGCCCGCCGCGATACGTCGCGGCAACATCGTCGGCAAAGAGGTCGCATACCTCATCCGCGCGGCGTTCGTTGAAAGCCTTGGTCCAAGTGGCCAGCCGGTCGCGTATCGCTTCCTCATCCGAACTCGCCGCGGCGAAAGCCGGCGCACTAAACATCTGCCACAGGATCAGCCCGGTCATGAACGATTTCATCGCTTCTCACCTCTGGTCTTGCACTTGTCCCAAGACCATTTAGGGCGAGGGTGCCGTTCCGGCACGAAACCCGTTGCCTTCGGGCGCGGCGCGTGGTCGGTACTGGCGAGGAGTCGAGGGAGGTTTTGAATGGACATCAAGCGTTGCGGGTCGCGGCCGTCGACAAGGCCGTCGGCCGACTATTTCACGGGTGCCGTGCGGCTGGATCCGCTTGTCGAAATGGCAGAGCCGGCCAGAGTTCGCGCCGCCAGCGTCACCTTCGAGCCTGGCGCCAGGACCGCGTGGCACACCCATCCGCTCGGCCAGAGCCTGATCGTGACGGCGGGGCTGGGCCTCGCGCAGAGCTGGGGCGGGCCGGTGCAGGAAATCCGGCCCGGCGACGTGATCTGGTTCGCGCCCGGCGAAAAGCACTGGCACGGCGCTTCGCCGACGACGGCCATGACGCATATCGCGATCCAGGAAGCGCTCGACGGCAAGACGGCCGATTGGCTCGAAAAGGTGTCTGACGAGCAATACGCCTCGCGCGGCTAGGCGATTGACTCGCTCCGCTCGCCATGCGCCGCTCCGGGCGCTATGAGGCGCATGAAACCAGTCGCCTTCACTGTCTGCCGTGCCGATGTACACCCTTGAGCGTGTCGAGACCTTCGACCAGGACATAAAGAAGAGCCGCTTCCTCGCCGTCGCCGGGCCGGTTGCGAACGAGGCGGCGGCGAAGGAATTCATCGCCGCCCATTCCGACCCGGCCGCCAACCACAATTGCTGGGCCTGGCGCCTCGGCCAGAGCTATCGCTTCAACGACGACGGCGAGCCGAGCGGCACGGCCGGCAAGCCGATCCTGCAGGCGCTGGACGGACAGTCGCTCGACAATGTCGCCGTGGTCGTCACACGCTGGTTCGGTGGCATTTTGCTCGGCAGCGGTGGGCTGGTGCGCGCCTATAGCGGCACGGCAGCCTCCTGTCTGCGCGCGGCTACGAAAGTGCCGATCGTTGCCACGATAGAGGCGCGCATCACCTGCGGGTTTGGCGATCTGGCGCTTGTTCAGGCGCGGCTTTCGGCTCGGCCGGGCGTAAATATCACAGCCGAAACTTTTGGCGCGGATGGAGCCGAACTGGAGGTGACGCTGCCCGAGGCGGACGTACAGAACATTGTCCGCATGGTAACCGACATCACCAGCGGCCGGGCCGTCATCAAACTACCGGACTGAGGAACCGTCCTCCCTTGGCGGGTGAGCGTCGGTGAATGTCGGCTACGCCGCGGCCTTGCTCTCCAGAAAACTACCGATGCGCTCCAGCGCGCGCAGAATGTTTTCTTCCGAATTGGCGTAGGAGAGGCGGATATAGCCTTCGCCGAGCACGCCGAAATCCGGCCCGCCGATCAGCGCCACGCCGGCTTCCTCCAGAAGCGCGCTCGCGAGCTTCTTCGATTTCCAGCCGGTGCTGGCGACGTTCGGGAAGGCGTAGAAGGCGCCCTTGGGCGTGATGCAGGAAATGCCGGGCAGGGCGTTCAGCCCTTCGACCACCAGTGTGCGGCGCCTGTCGAAGGCGCGCATCATCTTTTCGACCTCGTCCTGAGGGCCGTCTATGGCGGCGATGCCGGCCCACTGGCTCGGCGCGTTGACGCAGGACCAGCAATTGACCGCCAGCTTGCGCACCTTGTCGTAGAGATGCGCGCCTTTCTCGCCGTTCGGCCAGATAGACCAGCCCATGCGCCAGCCGGTCATGGCCCAGGTTTTGGACCAGCCGTTCAGCACGATCAGCCGGTGGCGGATTTCGGGAAACTGCAGCAGAGAGCAGTGCTGCTCGCGGTCATAGGTCATGACGTCGTAGATCTCGTCGGAGAGGATCGCAACGTGCGGATGCGCCTCCAGCCCCTTCACCAGCTTTTCGATCTCGGCGCGCGGGGTGACGCCGCCGGTCGGGTTGGCCGGCGAGTTGAGGATCAGGAGCCGCGTCTTCGGCGTGATCAGCGACAGCGTCTCCTCGGCCGAGAAGGCAAAGCCGTTCGCCTCGCGCATCGGCACGGGGATGGGCGCGGCACCCGTGAACTCGATCATCGAGCGGTAGATGGGAAAGCCCGGATCGGGGTACAGAATTTCGGTGCCCGGTTCGGCGAACATCAGGATCGCGGCGAACATGGTTGGCTTGCCGCCGGGCATGATCATCACGCTCTCGGGCGAAACCTCCACGCCGGTGGTGGCAAGCGTGCGCCGCACCACCGCCTCACGCGTGGCGAGCAGGCCATTGGCCGGCGTGTAGCCGTGGTGGCCGTCGCGCAGCGCCCTGATCGCCGCTTCCACGATGTGGTCCGGCGTGCGGAAATCGGGCTGGCCGATGCCCAGATTGACGATGTCGCGGCCCTCATGCGCAAGCTGGGTGGCGCGGGCCAGCACGGCAAAGGCATTTTCTTCGCCGAGACGGTCGAAGGCGGCAATCGTTTGGAGCATGGTTCACGCCTGTGTGGTTCTTTTGTAGAGAATGCGTTTTTGTGAGGCTTTCGGCCAAGGAAAGTCAATCGTAAGGGAACATGGGATGACGATTGATCTGGCAAATTGGCAGCCGCGGCCGCGGCCCGAGCGCAAGGTGCTCGAGGGGCGCTACGTGCGGCTGGAACCGCTCGACCCGGCAAAGCATGGCGACGGGCTGTTTGCGGCATCTTCGGTGCCGGATGCCGGTGACCGTTTCCGCTGGCTGCCGGAATATCCGCCGGAAACCCGCGAAGGCTTCCAACCCTGGCTCGACAAGGCGAAGGCCAGCGAGGACCCGCTCTATTTCACCGTCATCGACAAGGCGAGCGGCGAGATCGCCGGCCGGCAGACCTTGATGCGCATCGATCCGGCCAATGGCGTCATCGAGATCGGCAACATCTATTGGGGGCCGGTGATCTCGCGCAAGCCCGCCGCCACCGAGGCACAGTTCCTGTTCATGCAATATGCCTTCGACGAGCTCGGTTATCGCCGCTACGAGTGGAAGTGCAACAACGCCAACCTGCCGTCGAAGCGGGCGGCCGAGCGCTTCGGCTTCAAGTTCGAAGGCATTTTCCGCCAACACCTCGTCGTGAAGGGCAAGAATCGCGATACGGCTTGGTACTCCGTCATCGACGGCGAATGGCCTGCGCTGAAACGCGCCTATGAGAACTGGCTCGATCCGGCTAATTTCGACGCCGACGGCCACCAGAAGCGGCGGCTGGAAGATTTTCGCGCCACGGTCGACGCGTAACCGGCAGGACGGCGCACACAGGATTGGGAATGACGATGGACACAGGCAACCGAAACTCGTTGATCGCCGCCGCGGTGATCATGCTGGGCTTCGGCCTCGTCGCCTATTTCCTGCCCACCATCATGCTGGCCGTCGGCGGCTTTTCGCCGGTGGCGGCGGTGGCGATCGCCGTATTGTTCGTCTCGGCTCTCTTCATCGTCTTCTGGCTGCGCGGCCGCAGCCAGCGCAAGCGGCCGCACTGACAAGCATCCCCGTCGGCGCCGCCGGCCATGATCCGGCGGTGCCCGTTCAGGCGGATGCAAGCTGCTGCAAATCCTTGGCGCGGGGCAGGGCGAGCACCGAGCGCAGGCCGCCACCCGGACGGTTTTGAAGCGTTACGTCGCCGCCAAAACTCCGCGCGGTGTTGCGGGCGATCGTCAGCCCCAGGCCGAAGCCGCCGGTCTGGCGGTTTCGCGACGCCTCGACGCGCGTGAACGGGCGGAACACTTTTTCCATCTGCGCTTCGGGTATTCCCGGCCCATCGTCGTCGATGGTCAGTATTATGTCGGTCTGGGTCTGCGAAAGGCTGAGGCGGGCGGCGCCCCCATATTTGACGGCATTGTCGATGAGGTTGGTTATGCAGCGCCGCAGCGGAACGGCGTGGCCGAGGCAGATCATGCCGCGCCCGCGCGGCATGGTCTCGTCGAAGACGACGTGGGGATTGTCGTCGGCGATGGAATCCACGAGCGACCAGAAATCGATCCGCTCCAGCTCGCCGGTCTCGCCGCTGTGGGTGGCGAAGTCCAGAACCGACGAGGAAATTGCCTCGATGTCGGCCAGGTTCTGCATCAGTGCGGTCTTGAGAGGCGATTTGCGCAGCAGCTCGAGGCGCAGGCGGATGCGGGTCAGGGGCGTCCGCAGGTCGTGCGCGAGTGCCGCGGCCAACAGCTCCCTGTCCTCGACATATTCCCGCAGGCGGGCCTGCATCGTGTTCACCGCCCGCGCGGCGGACTTGTATTCGCTGCTGCCGCGCTCGGGCAATGGCTGGCTTTTCAGATCCTCGCCGATGCGCTGGACGGCACTTTCGAGGGCACGATAGGGCGCGGTGAGGCGGCGTATCGCCCAGATCGACAGCAGCACCACCGCCACCACCACCGAGGCATAGAGCGGCAGGCTTTGCGTGGTCAGGATCGGGCTGAGCGGTGTCGAAGGCATGATGAAGTTCAGCCACTGCCCGTCCTTGAACTCGATCGACGCGATCAGCGTGTCGCTTTTGGTGAAGTCCGCCGCGAGGTTGAGGAGTTCGCGTTCGATGCTGCCGAGATCGTCCTTGGTGGAGACCGTGCCGGCATTGGCATTCGATTGGGCGATCGGCGACTCGCGCCGGACCCGCGCTTCCTCCACGCCGTATTTCGACAGGCGTCCGACGATGATGTCTTCCATCTCCGCCATTTCGTCGTCGTCGGGGATGGAGGAGGTGATGGCCGGCTCGTCCGAAATGGACAGGACATAGGGGGGCACGGAGAGCCCGGCGGCGATGTTCTTGCGCTGTTCGGGCGTGGCATCGTACATGAGCTTGACCAGCGACTGGGAGCGGTCGTTGAGCCTGAACAGGTCGAGAATGTTGTTGGAGGCCACGCGTTCACGCGCCACGATGGACAGCGTCGAAACCTGGATGGCCAGCAGGCCGGCGATGACGATCAGCAGCACCCAGGCAGGAAGCGAGCGCGGCAGAAGCCATTTCATTCGGTGATGACCTCCGGCACGAATTGATATCCCCCGCCGCGCACCGTCAGGATGAGCTGGGGCGAGCGGGGGTCGTCTTCCATCTTGCGCCGCAGACGGCTTACAAGGATGTCGACGCTGCGGTCATAGCTGTAGTCGCCGTTCTGGTTCGACAGTTCCACCAGCTGGTCGCGGCTGAGCACGCGCTGCGCGCTTCTGGCCAGGGTCAGAAGGAGGTTGAACTCGGCCGTGGTCAGCTCGACGCGCACCTCCTCGGGGTTCAGCAGACGGCGCCGGGTCGAATCGAGCGTCCAGCCGGCGAATTTGTAGATCTGCTGCATGGGCTTGTAGGCGGCGCCGGGTTCGCCGCGCCTGCGCAGCACTGCACGGGTCCGCGCCAGAAGCTCGCGCGGGTCGAACGGCTTCGGCACATAGTCGTCGGCGCCCATTTCCAGGCCGACGATGCGGTCGATGGTCTCGGTGACGGCGGTCAGCATGATGATCGGCACCTTGGATTGGATGCGCAGTTCCCGGCAGATATCGAGCCCGCTCTTGCCCGGCAGCATGACGTCGAGAATGATGAGATCGATCGGCGTGCGCCGAAGGGCTGCCTGCATCTCGTCCTCGTCGCGCGCCGCCGAGACGCGCAACCCGTGCTTCTGGAAATACTCCTGCAGCAGGTCGCGAATTTCCTTGTCGTCGTCGACGATCAGGATGTGGGCATCGGTTTTCAAAATTTCTAATCCGTAGTCGCAGGCGGCAGCGAAAATCGGTCGCGGTGGCAGAAGAATAAGACCCGCTGGCGGGATTTGCCAGCGCGGACGCGCAGGGAGGATGCATGCTCGCTGCCGCTGTTACAATCCAGAAACAAAATACTGCAATGCGGAAAAACGCGAGACACGCGGCCCCGTCATAAAGACCATGTTGCTTCAGTCACCGGTTCGGGGATCGCCAATGCAAAGGGTAGTGACCAGTTCGACGATCGTTCTGCTCGCCGCTCTTTCGCTCGGCGCATCCGCCGGGCACCCCCTGGCGAAAGACACGACACCCAGGATCGAACAGTGCAACAGGCTGCAGCAACAATTCTCCCACGCAATCACCGAGCACGCCGAGGCAAAACGGGCCGCCGAGGCGAAAGCGCTTCAAAGGAAAGCCGCGAAATTCTGCGCCGGCAAGCGGCAGGCACAAGGCATACGCGCCTATGCAACCGCATTGAAGATGCTCGGAGTTCAGCCGATCGAACCCTGATCGGCTGACAACAACCCCCAGGCCCCTGTCAAAAGGAAACCGACAATGACCCTCTCCAAGTCCCTCATCTCGGCTCTCGGCCTGACCGTTGCCCTGGCATTCTCGGCCCCGATGTTCGCCGTCACCAGCGCGAACGCTGCCGGCACGGCTGCCGCCACCACGGAAAACAACGCTCCTGCGCCGATGAAGAAGCATATGCATCACAAGAAGCCGGTGCACAAGAAGCACAAAAAGACCGAGCAGAAGAAGGAAAGCAAGCCGGCGTACTAACCATCGGTCGAACAGTTCATTCTCTTGTGTAGCCCCGGTCGCTTCGCGGCCGGGGCAAATTCTTGGCGAGAAATTTGTCCTGCAGTGTAATATGAAGGACCGCCGAGACGTCCTGCGCCTTGGCGTTCTTCGCTTCCGTTCTTCGCTTCCTCTGAACCTGGGATTTGGCTGAGGCCGGCAATCTTGCCGGTTGTCAGGCCGCGAGGCTCGCCGTCAACAACAGCAAGCCGAGCACGAACACCAGGCCGGCGCCGCCGATCTCGAAGGCCGCGTGCACCCGGTTGCCCATCCGACCGTCGCCCGCGAATGCGACAACCCAGTTCTTGGCGGTCACGGCCATGACGGCCAGCGCAGAGACGGTGATGGCGGTTCCCACCGCCATGGCCAGCACCGACAGGACGCCGCCGACCCAAAGGCCGTTGAGGAAGGCAAAGGTCAGCACGATCAGCGCGCCGGAGCAGGGGCGCAGGCCAACTGCGGTCACCGCCGACCATGCCGTCTTCCAGTTGAAGTTGTCGCCGGAGAACATCTCCGGGTCCGGCGCGTGGGAGTGCCCGCAAGTCGAGCAGACCAGGCCATGCTCATGCGCGCGGTGCGTGTGATCGTGCGCGTGGCTGTGGTGGTGGTGATGATCGTGGTGACCATGGTCATGGTGATCATGAGCATGATGGGTGCAGCTGTGGTCGTGGTGATCGTGTGCATGGGCATGCGCAGCCGAAAGGCTGTGAGCCGGATTGGCGCCGACCAGGCCGCGCAGGCGAGGGGCGGCCTTCTGCCAGAGCAGCCAGGCGCCGAACAAAGTGATCAGCGCATAGCTGGCGACTTCCAGGAACCACGTCGCATTGGTCATGGAGACCGAGGTGCCGCGCAAGACCAGGAACAGCAGGGCCATCATGACGATGGCGGTCCCCGCCTGCAGGAAGGCTGAAATGAAGGACAGCATGATGCCGCGCCGCAGCGCCACTTCGTTAGCCAGCATGTAGGAAGAGATGACCGCCTTGCCGTGGCCGGGGCCGGCGGCGTGGAAGATGCCGTAGGCGAATGACAGGCCGACCAGGATCCACATCTGGCTGCCGTCCTGCCGCATCGCCTTCAGAGCCTCGGTCAGCGCGCGATAGAAGGTCTGCTGCTGGATGTTGATCCACATCATCAGGCCGCCGAACATGCCGGTCGACGGGATGGTCGCCTCGTTGGTCCCGATGCCGAGCGAACTCTGCGCATGTGCATGGGACGCAAACTGGGTGAGCACACAGGCAGCCGCCAGGGCGGCAAGAACCACACGTCCGGTCGTCTTGTTCACGGGCTTCATCCTTGGGCTGGGCAGCTGATTTCCAGGCGGGTCGCGAAGATCTTGCTCATGTCCGTGCCCATCGGATCGTTGAAGAACGCATCCGTCAGCTTGGACTGGTTCTGCTTGAGTGCCTCGTCCGGGTCGGGGCGGATGACGGTGCGCGTGCAGCTCGGCGGCATGTTGTTGATCGTCATGTTTTCGTCTTCGACGAAGTCGATCGCGGTGTAGAAGGTCGGGTCGTAGACGCCGAAATTGACCTTGCCGGAAAGCTTCAGCGGCTCCTTGGGCTCGGACTCGAACAGGATGATGAGCTGGTCGTGCTCGAAATACGCCATCAACTGGGCTGGCGGCTTCATCTCCACGTCCTTGCCATTGGCCGTGACCATTTGGAAATAGCCGTAGTCGGCCAGCGAGTGGTAGACCGTGTCTCCGACATCCTTCAGTTCGTCGTCATCGAGCTTGAGGTCGGAGTTCTTGTCGAACTCCATCAGCACGGTGGAGGAGAACAGCTCGTCGAACCGCCACACATGGCGCAGCGACTTCACCGTATGGTCGGGATTGACCATGACGTCGAGGCGCGCTTCGGCAAAGACATGCGGATGAACCCTGGCGGGGGTTGTTGAAGCGAGCAGTGCCGCAATGGTCGATACCAGGATCGCTGCTTTTATTCTGCCCCGCATCGCCCAGTGCCGCCCCATCCAGATTCGAGATTGCCGAGAGTTACCAGAAACCCGGCGAAATTGGGACCGATTTCCGACGACCCACCGCGCTCAAATCGGGCCCGACTTTGGGGCTACTATGGACCGAGGGTACCAGGGCGTCCGACCGGATGCGCCGCATCGCAGGCGCTAGCCCCGGTCGTGCGGCTTGAACCACTGCACCAGATAGTCGACGAACACGCGTACCTTAGCCGGCAAATAACGTCGATGCGGATAGACCGCGAAGATGCCGCCGCCGGGCAGGATGCGCTCGTCCAGCACGGGAACCAGCCGTCCCGCCTCGATGTCGGGGGCGGCGATGAAATCCGGCAGGATGGCGAAGCCGAGGCCGGACAGCGCCGCCGCACGCGTGGCCAGCGGGCTGTTGACCTCGATGGGGCCGGACACCGAGACGCTGATCGTCTCGCCGCCTTCAGCCAGGAACGGCCAGTTCGACAGCCAGCGTCCGTTGGTGTCGATGATGCAGGGCATGCCGGCCAGCTCTTGCGGGGTCTCGGGGCGGCCGTGCTTTGCAATGAGCTCGGGCGATCCGCAGATGCGCACCGAGAACGGCGCCAGCCGGCGCGCGATCAGTGAGGAACTCTCCAGCCGCGAGATGCGGATTGCGAGGTCAAAACCCTCCTCGACCAGATCGACGAAGCGGTCGTCGAGCTGGATCTCCAGCACGATGTCGGGATGGGCCTTGGCGAAATCGATCAGCGACTGGCCGATCGGCGCATCCGCAAAGGTGCGCGGCGCCGAAAGTTTGATGCGACCGCGCACGTCGCCGGAGGATTCGCGCACCGCATCCGCCAGGCTGTCGACCTCGCGGATGATTTCCGAAGCGCGCCTATAATAGGTGTGCCCGGCCTCGGTCAGCGAGAACTGGCGTGTGGTGCGGTTGAGCAGCAGGGCGCCCAGCTCGTCCTCCAGCTCGCGCACATATTTGGAAAGCAGCGCCTTTGAGCGGCCGATCTTGCGCGCGGCGGCCGAAAACCCTTCCGCCTCGACCACGTCGATGAAGGCGCGCATACGGGTCAGCGTGTCCATTGGTTCATTCCTTGGTTTCGAGAATGCGCCGGCCCAGCGCAATGAGCGTCCGGTCGCTGCCGGCGGGGCCCAGCAGCGACAGCCCGAAGGGCGCGCCGTCGACCGTGCCGAGCGGCAGCGAGATCTGCGGGAAGCCGGACAGGCCGGAGAGACAAAGAAGCCGCAAGGCACGTTCGCGATAGGCAAGCAGGCTGTCCGGGGCCTCGGTCTTGAGCGGTGCTGCACCCGGAACCGTCGGCAGGACCAGATAGCCGCCTTCACCCAGCAGCGCGCCCAAATCTTCGCGGAACGTAGCGCGGAATTTACGGGCCTCCGCCAGCGCGGCGTCGTCCACCGTCTGGCCGAAACGAAAGCGGTCCTCGACGCCTCTGTCGAGGCTGCCGGGGTGCGCCTCGATCCAGCGGCCGCGGCTTTCCCATGCCTCGCGCGCCTGGATCCTTCTGAAGGACCAGTAGAGGTCGTCGCTGGACTGGCTGAGCGGGGCGGCCGTCGTTGTCTCGCCGAGTGCGTCAATCACTATCGAGAGCATGCGGCGGTATTCGGCGGCCTCCGCAGGACCGAAGACGAGTTCGTCCAGCGCGGCGAGGCGGAGCAGGCGAGGGGCGGTGCCGTCGTCCCGTTCGCTGCGCGATGCGGGGCCGAACATCACCTCGGCCACCGCCTCATAGACATTCATATCCCGCGCGAACCAGCCGACGGTGTCGAGCGAGGGGGCCAGCGGCATCACGCCGTCGAGCGGAATGCGGCCATGCGTGGTGCGCAGGCCGATCAGCCCGCAGAAGCTTGCCGGCGCGCGGATGGAGCCGCCGGTGTCCGAACCGAGCGCGATGTCGGCCAGCCCGCCGGCCACCGCCGCCGCCGAGCCGGAGGACGAGCCGCCCGTCACGCGTCCGGGGGCGGCCGAATTCGCCGGGTGCGGAAAATGCGCATTCTGCCCCATCAGCGAGAAGGCGAATTCGTCCGTCTGCGTCTTGCCGAGGAAATGCGCGCCGGCATCGAGAATCACCTGCACCGCAGGCGCGCTCCGCGTAGCGGGCGAGCCTTGCGCATAGGCATCGAGGTTGCCGCAGCCGGTGCGATAGCCGGCCACGTCGTAAATGTCCTTCACGCCCAGGCCAAGCCCCGCCAGCGGGCCTGATTGTGCATTGGAAACAGCCACTTGGGGGTAGTCAAGGAAAGCATTCAGGCTGTCGCGCATCGGGCCCATCGTTCAACAAATCGTCGGCTTTGCGCCAGCTTCGTTCGACGCCCGGCATTTTACAAGCGGCCTTACGATTTTTGTTGATTGTGACAGACCCTAACCCTATATGCCCGCTTGCCCAAAGTCGCACGTGCCTGTGGGCGTCCCCCGACCCTCGAATGGCGAGGTAATCGGGACGGTACCTGGGAAGTAACGAGCCCAGTTGGTTTAGCGGCCAACCGCAAAGCCAAGGACGCCTTGAAGCAACGACGGTGCGGGCCTTTCTGGTGTCTGCCGATCGTCCATAGATCGGGGTTACTGAAGAGGCACACCTTCATTGCCGGCAGTGCGGACTGGGTCTCCCAATCCAAGCCAAGGCAGACAAAGCGAGCAGATGCCGCAAGGCACGAGCTCATCGCCGCGTGAAAGCGTTTTTGCGTTTCGGGATCTCCACCGCCCGGCTCGCTGACTCGCATTCATGCCTTTGTCCATAGCGGCACATGCGATCGAAGGGGATCGCGCCGCAGCTTGATTTAAGCGTGGGGAAACCCGCGCCAAGGAGAGATTCATGGCCACCCAGCGCATCCTCGATTTCCTCGCCACCCGACGTCCCGATGGCCCGTGCCTGGTTCTGGACCTCGACGTCGTGCGCGACAATTACAATGCCTTCGAGAAGGCCCTGCCGAATTCGAAGATCTATTACGCGGTGAAGGCCAACCCTGCGCCGGAGATCCTGCGCCTGCTCGCCCAGCTGGGCTCATGCTTCGACACCGCTTCGGTGGCCGAGGTCGAGATGGCGATGAATGCGGGCGCCACGCCCGACCGCATCTCCTATGGCAACACCATCAAGAAGGAGCGCGACATCGCGCGCGCCTATGAGCTCGGCATCCGTCTCTTTGCGGTGGACTGTGTTGAAGAGGTCGAGAAGATCGCCCGCGTCGCCCCCGGCGCGCAGGTCTTCTGCCGCGTGCTGACCGATGGCGAAGGTGCGGAGTGGCCGCTGTCGCGCAAGTTCGGCTGCGTGCCGGCCATGGCCGTCGACGTGCTGCGCCACGCCAAGGCGCTTGGTCTCGACGCCTATGGCGTGTCGTTCCATGTCGGCTCGCAGCAGACCGACCTCGTCGCCTGGGATCGCGCGCTGGCCGACGCCAAGGCCGTGTTCTCGGCGCTGGCGCAGGAAGGCATCACGCTGCGCATGGTCAATATGGGCGGCGGTTTCCCGACGCGCTACCTGAAGGACGTGCCGACCGCCCAGGCCTATGGCCAGGCGATCTTCGACGCGCTCTCCAAGCACTTCGGCAACTGCATCCCGGAAACCATCATCGAGCCGGGCCGCGGAATGGTGGGCAATGCCGGCGTCATCAAGTCGGAAGTCGTGCTGATCTCCAGGAAGGCCGACAACGACAATGTGCGCTGGGTCTATCTCGACATCGGCAAGTTCGGCGGTCTCGCCGAGACCATGGACGAGGCGATCCGCTATCCGATCGTCACCCCGCGTGACGGCGATGCGGCAGAGCCCTGCGTGCTGGCCGGCCCGACCTGCGATTCCGCCGATGTGCTCTACGAAAAAGCGCCTTATCCGCTGCCGCTGTCGCTGACCATCGGCGACGAGGTGCTGATCGAGGGCACCGGCGCCTACACGACGACCTACTCGGCCGTCGCCTTCAACGGCTTCGAGCCTCTCCGATCCTACGTGATCTGACGGCTCGTTACGGGCGCCCCAAAAGGTGTCCGGCAGCCGCCAGATCATCCTGCCCGCCGGCGTTTCTCGTCGGCGGCGGGTTCGCTCGTGGAAAAACCTCCGCTTGTGAAGGATCGCGGAAATGGAAAATACAAACTGGATTGCCAAAGGCGGCAACGCTGATGATTGGCTGATCTCCCCCCTTGTGGGGGAGATGGGCGGTAGCCCAGAGGGGGGTGCTGCCTCTCTACCGGGGATTCAGGTCACGCAGCAGGATAACGAGCATCCGGGCGATGTACGCTCGATGTTGCCCCCCTCTGCCCTGCCGGGCATCTCCCCCACAAGGGGGGAGATTGGCAGTTGCGTGGCTTTCACCATCGCTGCCGAAACTCCGTCCGATGTCGCTGCGCGCGAGGCGCTGCTCGACCGCGCCATGGGCCCACAGCGGCGGCGCAAGTCGTCGGAAAAGCTGCGCCGCGGCCGTTTGCCGTCGTCGGGGCTGGCCTTTGTCGCGCGTGACGCGACCGGCGCCGTGCTCGGTACCGTGCGGCTGTGGGACGTCAGGCTCGGCGAGAGCGGGGCGCGGGCGCTGCTGCTCGGGCCGCTCGCGGTCGAGCCGTCCTTGAAAGGGGCCGGCGTCGGCTCGGCCCTGATGTGTCGTGCGATTGCCGAAGCCGAAAGTCTCGGTCACCGGGCGATCCTGCTGGTGGGCGACGCGCCTTACTATGCCCGGTTCGGCTTCTCGGCCGACAAGACCGGCGCGCTTGCCATGCCAGGCCCCTATGAGCGGCACCGCTTCCTGGCGCTGGAACTGGTCGAAGGCGCGCTCGACGGCGCATCCGGTGTCCTCAAAGCAGCCGGGCGCCGGCAGCGTTCGGCGGGCCTGGAGACTGCGGCCTGAAGCCCAAAAGAAAAGCCCGGCGCTCAAAACGCCGGGCTTTTCGTTGGCTAATTGTTCTCCGGATCAGATGATCTGGCTGAGCGACATGGCGACCGACATGTCGCCTTCGACCTTGATCTTGCCGGTCATGAACGCCATCGTCGGGTTCAGGTCGCCGCTGATCAGCGACTCCAGATCGTCGAGGCTGATCTTGATGGTGCAATCGGCTGGAGCGTCGGCGGTGGAAATGCTGGCGCCGTCGATGACGATCACGCCGTCGCCGCCGGTGTCGAACTTCACCGAACGGTCGAAACCGGAACTTTCCACGCGGGCCCTGATCTTTTCGACGACAGCTTCAACGCTCATGGCAATGCTCCCTGATGTGGCGCGCCTGGCGCCGTTCCGACGTTGCCGGCCACCTTGCGGAGGCGGCCAGGATCAGGAAGCGTATAACCTCCTGTTGACGTAAACGTCAATCCGGCGGTCTTCTCGACTGCGTTATTCAGTGGGGGCAGTAGCCGGGCGCATGATTTCGCGCCGGCTTGCGACCCTGTCGCGCGTTTCGTCGCGAGGGAGGAAGTCGATCTGCTCGACGATGACTTCGTGGATCATGGTCTCGCCCACCCGCTCGTTGATGCTGTCGCGAACGCCATTCCTGAATGCGTCCAGATCGAAGTTCTCGCGCTTGGCGAAGTCGATCTGCGGGTTGGCGTACAGATAGGTGTAGACTTGATCGACGATCAGCGACTCCGCAGGAACGGTGAGCTTTTTCAACTCCTTCGGGTCGGCCGTATAGACGAGCCGGGCCAGGAAGTAGCCGTCGATGTTGGCCTTGCTGAAGACCGGAACCGAGATCACGTCCGTCTTGACGTAGTTCAGCCCGCCGAGCAGCGGCGGCAGGGCTTTGGGGTCGGCCGTTTTGGCGCTGGAGAACTGGAACGAATAGAACACCGCCCCGAGCGTGACGATGCAGATCCAGACCGCCGCTCCTATGAACTTGACTAACGAGCCCACCCGAACTCACCTTCCGAATAGGTACCGTCGGTTTCGGCGCGCTTGATGACGTCCTGCATCAGCGTCGCCACTTCGCTCACCGCGCTCATATGCGCCCGGATAACGGATTCATTGGCCGTCAGCTTGCCGCGCAGCTGTTCCAGGCCCTCGCGGTGCTCAGCAAGCAGGTCGGTTTCCTCCACGCCCTTGGTGGCGCGGGTCAGCTCGTACAGATACCGGCTCTTGCGCGCGCTCGAAGAGCGGATGTCGAAGCCGCTGCCGGCGCGGATCGCCGCCGTCTCTTCGTCGACGGCATGCGCAATGCGTCCAATGATGGCCGATAGATTGCCGAGCCGCGCCGACGGCGCGGGCTGCGCCGCCGGCGCTGGCAAATTCTCGGCAATCGCATTCTGGTCGGTCATGATCGGTTTATCCCGCTAGGTTCTAAATCTTCGCCTTGGCCGCAACGGCGGCCTGATCGCCGGTCAGGTCGCGCGCCAGCTTGCGCTGCAGATCCTGAACCAGAGCCGTCGACAGGCTGGTCTGTTCATCGATCTCGGCCTTCCCCGGGCCGCCGGAAACCGGCCCGACGGGAACCTTGTTCTCGCCGTCCATGTAGTGGTCGCCAAGAACGCGGTCGGCGATGCCGATGCCGCCGCGCTCGGCCATCACGTTAGCCAGCTTCTCGGCCATCATCGATTTCCACATGTCGCCGGCCATGCCCTTGCCGTAGACGTTTTCGGCGTCCTTCGGCAGCATGTTTTGGATGAAGGTCTGCAGCACCATCGCCTCGAAGCGCTTGAAGGGCTCGGGCGAGGTGGTTTCCGTGGCCGCGCGGGCAAACTTCCCGTGAAAGCCCGTCTCACCCAGCGAGAATGAAGCCACCGCGCTGCCGCCGGCGGAGGTGCCGCGTTTCACCAGCTCTGCACGCGCTGCCTCGATGCCCGACGGTTCGACCGCGCGGGCAACGTCCAAGACAATGTCGCTGGGTGGGGAAATCGCCAAGAAAGCGGTCCTCGTCAGTTTTGGTATGGTGCATCATGGCCCAGCAAGCTTGTGGCAACCTTACCGGTCCTCGGAAGCCTTGCGCTCCACCATGTCCAGCCTCTCGCGGTCGGCGGTGAGGCGCTCGTCCCACATGCGCGCTTCCCGATAGGCGCGCTCCACCATGTTGGTGCGAGCGGTCGCCGTCGCCACCTTCCCGGCCTCGTCCCTGGCCAGTTGTTGCTGCTCGACCTGGCGCGCGCGCGCCTTGTCAATGCGCTGGTGATAGATTTCGGGGAATATGCTGGACAGCGAATCCTCGGCGTCGAAACGACCGGCCAGCTCCGCCGCCTCGTTCTCTGCTGCGGCCGCCTCGGCGAGGAACCCGGCATGGCGCGTCTCGTGCATCGCCTTCAGCTGGTTCTGCACCCGCACCAGCTTCTGCAGCCGCTCCTTGCGCGTGGTCATGGGGTCATCTCCCGATCGTGGTTGACAGGAAGCCGTCGGCGAACAGGCTGAGCAGCGTGCCGATGCCGAAGTAGAACATGATCAGCCCGCCCGTGATCACGAAGGGCAGTGAGATGAAATAGACCGGTATCTGCGGCACCAGCTTGTTGACGAAACCGATCGTAAGGTTGACGAGCAGTGCATAGGCGATGAAGGGGCTGCCCAGTCGCAGCACGAGGAGAAAACTTTCCGACAGCGTATCGGTGACGTCGACCAGCGCCTCGCGCGGATTGAAGAAGGCGTCCAGCGGCGCGACCTCATAGGAGGCGACCAGCGCCTTGATGATCTCGTGATGGAAGTTGAAGACGAAGAGCAGCAGCAGCGCAGAAAACGAAATGATGCTGGCCAGTGCCGCCTGCGGCTCGTTTTCCTCGATGGCCGTTCCCGCCATGCCGCCGTAGCCGACCAGCATGGCGATGGCCGCACCGATGAAGTGCAGGGCCATGACGTAGAGCCGCGCCAGGCCGCCGATCAACGCACCTATCAGCAGCTCCGAGACGATCATCGGGGCCAGCACCTGCGGACGCGCGTCTACGTAGGGAATGATGTGGTCCCACAGATGAACCAGAAGTGCGCCCGTCGCGGCCACAGCCACGAACAGCCTGATCTGCACCGGCACGCGCGCGCTCGAAAGCCCAGGCATGATCAGGAAGCAGCCGCCGATCCTGCAGAAGGCGACGAAGGCCGCCAGCACGACGGTTTCGGGCGCGACGGCGGTCACGAAATGGTTCCGAGCACCCGGATTTCGACGCCCTTGGCGATCTCGACGTGGGACAGCACCGGCAGCGTGGTGAACAGCCGCTCGATGATCATCCTCACATATGGCCGCGAATCCGGCGCGGTGACGATGACGAAGCGCTCGCCCGCCTCGAGATGTCCGCGGATGACCTTCGTGGCTTCCTGGCCGAACTCCTCGAGCTGGCGCGGGTCGATGTCGAACTCGCGCACCTCGCCCTTGGCGTCGCGCTTGAGGGCCTGGTGGAAGGCGAGGTCCCAGCGGTTGCCCAGCCGAAGCACCTTGAGCACGCCGCCTTCGCTGAGATCGCCGCAGATCTGCTGGGACATGCGCACGCGCACATGCTCCACGATCTGCTCGGTACGGCGCACATGCGGGGCAATTTCGGCGATCGCCTCGATGATGAGGTGAAGGTTGCGGATCGACACCCGCTCGGCCAGCAGCAGCTTGAGCACCGCCTGCAGGCCCGGATAGGAGATGTGCGATGTGCAGATCTCGTCCGCCAGCTTGCGGTATTCGGGGTCCTGCCGCTCCAGCAGTGCCTTCATGTCCTTGTAGGAGAGCAACTGCGGCAGGTTGTTGCGGATCACCTCGCTCAGATGAGTGAGCAGCACCGACATGTTGTCGGCGAAGGTGAGCAGCTCGCGCTTCAGGTCCTCGGCGAACATCTCCGGCACCGAATAGGCGCGCATGCCGAAGGCCGGCTCGCGGATCTCCTCGCCCGGAATGTCGGGCAAGTCGCGCGTGCCCAGCAGCACCATGAGCTCGCCGACGCGCATTTGGTACTCGGCCACCACGGTGCCGTGGATTTTGATCTGGTAGCTCTTGCTCGGGATGCTCAGATCGTCGGTCAGGCGCACTTCTGGCACCACGAAGCCGTATTGCTGGGCAAACTTCTTGCGCATCTTGCTCATGCGGAACGCCAGTTCTTGGTGCGAGAGCAGAAGCTTGGTCGACAGCTGCTTGCCAATGAGCAGTTCGATCTCGGCGGTCTTGAGTGACTCCTTGACCGAATTTTTGTCCTCTTCCTCCTTCGTTGCCTGCTCCTGCTTCTCCAGGGTCTTGGCTGCGTCGGCGGCCTGCTGCTGGCGTCGGGGGATAATGTAGCCGATTGCGGCCATGGCGCCGGCCAGCATCAGGAAGGGGAACATCGGCAGGCCGGGCATCAGCGCCAGCACCACCAGCAGAACGGCGGCGACATAGAGCGCGCGCGGATGTGCGCCGAGCTGGCCGAACACGGCCTGGTTGGCCGAGCCGCGCGTGCCGCCCTTGGAGACCAGCAGGCCGGCTGCGAGCGAGACGATCAGCGCCGGGATCTGGGTCACGAGGCCATCGCCGACCGACAGCTTGATGAAGACGTCGGAGGCCTTGCTGACGTCCATGCCATGGCGGAAGTAGCCGATGGCGATGCCGCCGACGATGTTGATGGCGGTGATGATGAGGCCGGCGATGGCGTCGCCGCGCACGAATTTCGAGGCACCGTCCATGGAGCCGAAGAAGGAGCTTTCCTCTTCCAGTTCGCGGCGGCGAAGCTGTGCGGTCTTGTCGTCGATGACGCCGGCCGAAAGGTCGGCGTCGATCGACATCTGCTTGCCGGGGATAGCGTCGAGGGTGAAGCGCGCGCCCACTTCCGCGATACGGGTGGCGCCCTTGGTGATGACGATGAAATTGACGATGATCAGGATCAGGAAGACGATCAGACCGATCACGAAGTCGCCGCTCATCACGAGCTGGGAAAAGCCGCTGATGACATAGCCGGCCGCGTGGGTGCCGATATTGCCCTCCGACAGGATCATGCGCGTGGTGGCGATGTTGAGCGACAGGCGCAGCATCGTCGCGATCAGCAGGATCGTCGGGAAGGACGAGAAGTCCAGCGGCCGCTGGATCCACAGCGCCACCATCAGGATCAGCACCGACAGCGCGATCGAGAACGCCAGGCCGACGTCGATCATGAAGGTCGGAATAGGCAGGAACAGCACCGCGAGAATGACGATGATGCCGAGTGCGAAGAAGACGTCGCGACCGCTCTTGGAGGCGCCGCCTGACGGCATTGTTTCTGCGAGGGCCATCCTTGTCTCCATGCTCATCGCCCGCTGGCGCGCAATGCGGGCGGTGCGACCCTAGAGCCCCAAGCTTGCGCGAACATGGGAGATGCGCCGGGGCAGGCGGCCGGAGGCGTCCTTAGCCGGGGTCACGTACGGAGAAGCAACAGCCTTGTTCAGATGGCTGCGGCAGCCCCAGGAGAAGCTACCTCGGCCGAAGCGGGGCCAAATGTCTTCGATGTAGAATTGCTTGTCTTCTGAAGTTTCCGCGACGCTGACGATTGGGCGCCGGCCGCCCCCTCTCCGTCATCCTCGGGCCGAAGCACGAGCGAAGCGACGTGCGGAGGTTCCGGGGACCCATGCCGGTCGACCAAAACTGCCGCAGCGGTGCAGAAAGAGCCGTCGCATCGTATCGCGGGGATGAAATACTTAGATGAGCGCGTCCGACGACCGCCCGTCTTCCCAGGTTCAACGGCCAGACGGTGAAAGCCGGGCGTGGCGAGGACGAAGCACGCCGCCCTAAAAGCCGTGTTCGATGCGCTCGAAGATCACGTTGGCGAAGGCGGAGATCTGGCCGCCGATGAAGGGGCCGGTCAGGGCCACCACCAGCATGATGGCAACGATCTTTGGCACGAAGGTGAGCGTGATTTCCTGGATCTGGGTCAGCGCTTGCACCAGCGCGATGCCGACGCCGACGATCATCGCCACCGCGACCGCCGGACCGGCGGCCGTCAGAACCGTCCAGATGGCGAATTGGGCGATGTCTAGGGCGTCGGCCTCGTTCACGCTTCCGTTGCCTTGACGCTGATGCCGGGGCCGACCACGACCTGGGTGCCGTCCTGCAGCACGGCGATGATGCCGTCCGAGAACAGCCGCACCTCGGCGACCTGGCCGCTCGTCTTGCCGTCGGCCGAGGTGATGGTGCGCCCGATCAGCGCGTCGGCCTGGGACAGCGTCTGCGACTGCAGCAGCTGGTCGAGGCGGTTGTTGATCTGCACCGACTGCTCGACCTGAGAGAAGGTCGCGAGCTGGGCCACATACTGCGTCGCATCCATCGGGTTCGACGGGTCCTGGTTCTTCATCTCGGCCACGAGCAGGCGCAGGAAAGAATTGTAGTCAACGGACGTCTTCGACTTCTGTTCGGTTGCCTGGCTGGTCGGCGGCAGGGTGGAGCCGATGGTCATGCTCATCAGAAACGTTCTCCTACGGCTATGGGGCGGGGCTCCTGGACCGGCAGTGCGGCGACGAGGGCCTTTTCCTCAAGGTGATAGAGGGCGCGAAGCGCCCTGAGCGCTTCGTAGACGCGGCCTTCGCCGACCATGCGATCGATCTGTTTCAGCCCGACGCGGATCTCTTCGTTTGTGAAGCTCGTCAGGGCCAATGGCAGCGACTGCCGGAACATCTCACGTGCCTGCGCGGCTCCAGCCGGCTCCATGAGCATGACCTGGATCATGAAATAAAGCTGCCGCAGCGGCGTCGAGGCTTCCTCCGGCAGCAGCACATGGCTTTCGAGCAGGAATTGTACGTCGTTGAGCAGTTCCAGCGTGACCTTGCGGTCGACCTTGATGACAGCCCCGTTGATGTAGATCTTTTCGTTCGGCTTAAGAGATAACTTCAACGTTCGTTTCATTGAATGCCGTCGCGGATGATCTGCGAAACCTCGATCAGGCCCTCGAAATTGTCGGAGCGGCCCTGGCGCACTTCTTCGGCCTCGCGCAGCAGCCACAGGCCGATGGAGATCAGATTGGCGCGCAGTTCGCGCGGTAGGGCGTTATCGGGGCTGCCAAGATCTTCGATGAAGGTCGTCCAAAGGCGGTTGACGAAGCGTATCGCCTCGATCGCTTCCATCGAGCTGACGCCGGCAGCGCGCGCTTCCGTCAGCAGGTCGATCGAGCGGCTGAGCAGCTGCTTCTCGCGATCCTTGGCGTCGGCGACGGAGTCGGTTTGGATGTCAGCGTAGGCAAATTGATACATGGGGTTCTCGATCAGCTCAGGAATTTCAGAAGGCTAAGCTGCTGGATGCGCGCGGTGATCGCGTAGGAGGTTTCGATGTGCGACAGGTAATCGGAGACGCGCGCTGCAGCTTCGTACGGCTCGACGCCCTCGGTCGCCAGGATGTTTTTTTCGAGAAGTGTACTCTGGAGGCTCAAGCGTTCGCTCGCATCAGAGACGCGCTTTTCGGCAATGCCGGTCTGCGACCGCAGCTTGTCGACGTCGCCGATCGCCTGGCCAACCAGCGAAATGGCTCGGTCGACGAGAGATTGGCGCACGTCTCTGTTGAGGTCCATTGACAGGAATTCGCCAATCACTACCGCCGCCATGGCGAGCTTCCGCATTCCCTCATTGTTCGCGCTGACAGATGTCTCGACGGTTTCATTGAGGGCGATGCGACTGACAATGAGCTGATCTGAGGCCTTGGACCAGTTCTGCCAGCTCCCTCCCACCTCTGCTGCCGTAAATTGCGGCTCGACATATTGGCTGATGAATTTATCCATGTCGGAGACAGTGGGGAATGGGTTGGCGGGATCTACCCCCGGTTCCGTCAAATACTGCTGATAGGCAGCGTCGAAAGCGGCCCTATTGTCCGAAGCAGGGTCTTGGAAGTCGTTAATCGGCCTAACGTCGGTATTGATACCCGCAAACAGGTATTCACCGGCCACGCTTGTGTTGAGAGACAAGAGGGTGCTCAGCATGTCTTTCGCACTATCGGTGATCACGGAAGACTGAACATTGCCGGATAGGCCAGTGGTAAGCACCGAGAGAAATGACTGTGCGGCGTCAGAAATATTGCCGAGAGTTAGCTGGGTCGCTGAGAGGCGCATCGCCGCAATGGCGTTGGAGTCGACGATGCCCTTGATGCGCTCCAGTTCCCGGTTGAAGCTGACGGATTGGGAACTGCGCGCACCGAGCGCCAGACCCTTGTCGGCGTAGAACCCTGTCGACTGCTCCTTTTGCGCCTTCGCCAGAGCGACCTGGGTCTTCATCAGCGAATAGCGCATGGCCTCCGAGATGGCCGATGACGAAACGAAGCTTGCTTTCATCGCATTACCTCACAGCAGCCAGCAAGGCGGACAACATATCGTCGACTGCCTTGATGAGACGCGCAGACGCTTGATAGGAGTGTTCGAGGTCGAGCAGCATCGACATTTCCATGTCGACATTGATGCCCGTCTGGTTGGACAACGCCTCGGCGGTTCGTACGGCCAGAGCTTCCTTTGCCTCTGCGGCGCGGGAGGCTTCCTGGCGGAGGCCCTGGAACCAGCCGATGGAGTTTGCCGAAAAATCGGAAAGGCTTGCTTTGTTGCCAATGCCGGCGGCTGGATCGAAGTCCATCCGCTCGTCGAGCTTCTTGCCGTAGGCAATCAGAAGGTCGGCATAGGAGGAGCCGCGGTCCGAATTGTGCCGGTAGTCCTCGCCGTTGAAGCCGCCGTCACGTAAATATTCCGGATGATCGACGACAGCCGTATTGAGCGAAATCTGTCCGGCGAGGCCACTGACGAGGCTACTGGGAAGACCTTCGGGCATTGCTGCGCCCGGCCAGGTGAAGAGGCCGGCCAATTTAGGAAGAGTGCCAGTGGGATCGGGATCGGTTTCCGCGAAAGCGTTGATAAGCCCTCGCGCGATCTCGTCCAACTGACTCTGCATAGTGAGCGCGACACTGTCGCGCAACTGGAGCATGCTGGCAAGCTTGCCGCCTGAGCTCACATTGCCGCCGGTGCTCATCGAAACCGGCACGCCGTCGATATAGATCTTGTTTCCCGGTACTCCGGCTGCGTAAGCCGGCGAGGCCTCGAAGGTGATGCTGCGAGGCACGGTCTCGAACAAGGTGGTGCCGTCGCCGGTCATGATGACCATATCGCTGTCGGCCCGCGTGAAGGTTGAGATCGGGATATATTCCGAGATTTTCTTCAGGATCGCGTCGCGCCGGTCGAGCGCGTCGTTCACGTCGCGGTTGGAACGCGTTCCCGAGACGATCTCATTGTTTGCATCTTTGAACTGCTGCAGCAGCGTGTTCAGCTCACCGACTGCGGTGCCGATCTCTTGGTCGGTTTCGACGCGGAAAGTCTGGAGAGCGGCGGTGCCGTCATTCAGGGACCGTACGACCTGGCGCGCGGCATCCACCGCAGCGTCGGCCAGTATCCGGTTTGACGGTGAGGCTGAATAGGTCTGAAGCGCCTTCTGGAGTTGGGTCATCGCCGTCGCCGGCGATTGGGCATTGTCGACGCCGTTGACGTAGAGTTCGAGCCGATCCAAACCGGTGTAGAGCGTTGTCTGGCCGCTCCACGAGGACACGGCCGAAAGGTTCTGGCGAAACAGCTGGTCGTTGGTGGCGCGCTGGATGACCACGACGCGCGCACCAGGGGCCGAACTGGAAAGCACCGCAGTGCGCCGTGCATAGTCGCTGTTGTTCTGCTCCATGACATTGCGCGAAACGACGCTGGTCTGCACGCCTGTATTCTGAAGCGACGACTTCGCGATGTTGAGTGCAGTGGATAGTGACATGCTTATTTCCTGCTCTGACTCTCGGCCGGACTACCTCTTGAGGTTGACCAGAATGTCCATGAGTTCGGCGCCGGTTTGGAACACTTTGGAATTGGCTGTGTAGCTGCGCTGGGCGGAGATCATGTTGGTGAGTTCCTCGGCGATATCGACATTGGAACTTTCGAGCGCACCGGAGACAAGGCTGCCAAACCCTTTGTCGTTTGCTGACCCGAATATCACAGGACCTGAATCGGGGCTCTCGACATAGACATTCCCAGCGAGCGCAGTAAGCCGGTCCGGACTTGCTACGTCCGCCAGGGCGATCTTGTAGAGCGCGGCAGTGGATCCGTCCGTGTACTGTGCAAAGATCGTTCCGTCCTTGCCGATCTGGATAGAATCGATGGCGCTGTCGGTGTTACCGTTGGCTCCCAGGTCGGTGATCGAGAAACCGCTGCCGAATTGGGTAAACTTGGATAGGTCGAGGGTGAAATCTGGTACGCTCACGAGAGGATCAAGGTCTATGCTTCCGCCACTAACAAGCTTGCCTGCGACATCGAATCCGAGTGTTCCGGAGCCTAGCGTCGCACCCGACTCATCTTCGACGGATACGTCCCATTCTCCGTCGCCTGTCTTGCTGAAATGGATGTCCAGCATCTTCGGAGTGCCGTCGACGGTGTAGATGAGGATCGAGGACTTCGAAGTATATCCTACGTCAGCATTGCTCGGAAGGTTGCCGGCCAATCGGCCAAGCGTACTGGCTTGTGGTTCCCTTGGTTCTGAGGGAATAGTGATGGCCTCCAAAACGTCGGAGCCCCCAATCTTATAACCCATCAGCTGGTACCCCGCCGCGTTCACCAGTCGTCCGCTCGCGTCGAGCACGAAAGAGCCTGCGCGGGTCAGGTAATTAGTTTGATCCGTACTCATCCCCTGAGTGGCGGGAACTCGTACCACGAAGAAACCGTCGCCTTTGATGGCGAGATCAGATCCTGATGTTGTGTATTGTAACGCGCCCTGTGAGGCGATGGACGTGCGAACTACGGTATTGACGCCGCCGGAATTGTAGGCCCCTCCCGAAGTGGGAAGCAGCATCGTTGAAAATTCAACCGACGAGCGCTTGTAGCCGGTGGTGTCGGAATTGGCGATGTTATCGGCGACCGTGGACAGGCGGTTGGCCTGTGCATTCATGCCGGACACGCCGGTTCGCATCATTCCGTACAAACTCATCGAAACGTCTCCTGATTTTCCGGACCTCGGCTGAAGAGGCTACTAGCCCTGTCTTGCGCGAGGCTGGCGAGGTGATGCGAATTCGACCGTAGCGATGCAGCACGGTCGAAGCACCTGGCGACCATCAGACGACCAGCCGGTAACCGAGGAAACGCTTGGAATCGATCGGATCGAAGCCCAGCTTTTCGCGCAGCTTCTTGCGCAGCTTGCTGATGTGGCTTTCGACGACGTTCTCTTCGACCTCGTCATCGAAGATGCCATAGATGGCATTGAAGACCTGGGTCTTGGTGACGCGACGGCCACTGTTACTCGCCAGATATTCGAGGATGCGGCGTTCGCGCCGCGGAAGCGGCATGGGTTCGCCGTCGATCTCCGGATCGCGGCCATCAAGGAAGATTCGCATCGGCCCGATCTGCGTGAAGTTTTGTTCTTCCTGCGCGCGGCGGCGAATTGCAGTGATGCGCGCCAGGATCTCGCGGATATGGACCGGCTTGTGGACCACGTCATCGACGCCGGCATCGAAAAGCTTCAGTGTGTTTTCCAAAGAGTGCTGTTCGCTGAGCGCGATCACCGGCGCGCCGGTGCGGTCGCGAAGTTTGCGCGGGGACATCACGTCGCCGTTGCAATCACCGATGAGAAAGGCGCGAACGGATTTGAGATCGGCCTCGGCAGCGCTTTCGACCCACTCACCAAATTCGCTCGAACGGAAGCCGGCGGTTGCCACGCCCTCCCTGTCGAAAAGTGAATGATAGCCCTTTTTGACGAGCTCTCGCTCGTCCACGATCACTATCATCGGCCGCCCCCGAATCATCTGTAATGCCTTGACTAACAAGTGGTAAACGCTGCCGGGGAGCGTGGAAAACCGTTAATTCTTATAGCTATTTTCTTGGGAGTCGGGAATCGCATGAGTTGCATTCCCGCTTAACCTCTGTAAGCCGCTTTGAGTCTGCGGACCGCGGAAATGCGGGCCGCGGGACTCCTTTTTGAGATATATTGCGGTCTAGTGATACTACTACTGCGTGCAGAACGAACGCGCGTTGCCTGTCCACTTGCCAAAGCCCGTGGCCACCATATTGGCGATGACCCGACAAACATAGCGTTTCTGCGCCGGGTCATTGTCGGGCCCGGCATGATATCGCGCGACTGCCATGGACCAGGTGTCGTGGCGCGCATGCAACTGCGCCAGGAATCTTGCCGCGTAGTCGACGTTGCGGTGCGGATCGAGCATCTCCCCTACGCTGCGGAAATTCTGGCCGTGGTAGTGATGGTTGATCTGCATGCAGCCCAGATCGATCAGCTTGGCGCCGCTTCGGCGAGCGGCGTTGAAGGTCGCCACGGCCTCAGCCGGTGATTTTGGGAAAATGGCCTTTCCTTCCACATTGAGCGCATTCGGCTGGAGGCTGCCTTTGCGGCCCGTCTCGGTCAGCCCGACGGCATAGAGTATCCCCACCGGCACGCCGTAGCGGTCGGCGGCACGCAGGATCTCGGGCTCACAGGGATTGTCGGCGGCGGGGGCGGCCGCCGTTCCCCCGCTAAATATACAGGCCGTCGCCAGCAGGATTCGCAGAAGCCGGTGCGGCATCATCGGAACCAAAGGAGCCAGTGTTGGAATTGCCAGACGGCTGTTGTCTGCCGTCGCCGTTTCCTCCTGAATGGGCCGAATTGGAGGCCTGCTGGTCGCCGGGGGCGGAGCCGGCGGACGCGTTGTTGCCGTCCGTCCGGCCCTGCGCGGAGGACGAAGACTGTGGCTGCTGGATGGTGACGTGGTCGATGTCGAGCCCCATTGCCCGCAGCGATTTTACGATGTCGGCGCTGTCGGCGCTCAGGCGGCGATAAGCCTCGCCATTCTCGACGCGTAGCTCGACGGTGATGTGCTCGCCTGAAAGGCGCAGGTTTGCCGTCACCATGCCGAGCTCCGCAGGGTGCAGTTGGATTTTCATGGTGTGCGCCGAGGACAGGCCGGGCTGCGCCGCGAGCGGCTGAAACGCAGGCGTGGCGGCGGCTCGCCAACTCGGCTCGGCGGAGAGGACATTGGCTAGCGCCGTCGTGGTCGAGACGCTGGGCTGCGCAACGGGGGCTGGAATGTTTTGCTGGGCGACTACGGTCACCCGCTCGTTTCTGGCTTCGGGGCGACGCGCAATGCCCTCGGATGGCGAGCCGTCGCCGTTTGCGTTGGCTGCGAGGGTCTGCAGGAATTCCCGGCCCACCGACAACAGGGTTGGGTCGCCTGGCATCTGCGCCGGCTGCCCCGGGTTCGCAATGGATGTCAGAGACAAGGTGAGCGTCGCTGAGCTAGGCAGCCTTGCGGCGCGTGCATCGGATTGCGGGGTGGTTGCCGCCTCGGACTGCTTGACACCAGCCGTGAGACTGCCGGAAAGCACGCCGGTCCTGCTCTGCGGCATTGCCGGCTGCGTCTGCCCCGCGACGTTGCGCACCGCGGGATCGGTAGCGATGAGGGAGGCCGGGTCGGCGTCGATCTTGACGTCTGGTGTCTGCTGCGCGGCCGGGGCGTTTCGCGTGCCGTTGCGAAGGTGTTCGCCTTCAGCCGGTCCTTGATCATCGCGTTGCGCGCTTGCTTCAAGCTCCCGCGCGAGCATCATTGCCGAGATTGGCGTTGCCGGTGGCTTAGCTGGTGCTTCGATGGCGGTGGGATCGGATTTCGCCTTTTCGCCTCCACCGCGTGCGCCACTCTTCGGACCGAAGCCCGTCTGGCGCGGCAGGTGGTCGGCTTCTTGTTCCGCAGCCGATGAGGCGTTGCGGTGGTAATGACCGCCAGATTTGCCGGTCTTGGTCAAGCCGAGGGCCGCCTTGAAATCCGCACCGTCGTCATGGGCGCTTGCAGCGTTCTTGTCGGTCTTTGTCGTGCCGGCAGTAGAGGTGGCCGCAGCTTGCTTTACGCCTGGGGTCATTGAACACCTCTGAGCAATTCGTCGATGTGATTGAGTTTTTTCCGTGTGTCGGCGACTACCTCAGCTGCCGGGTCAGGAGCAGGGGCGGTTTCTGCCTGCGGTATTGGTTCATTCGGCAGTGCCGCTTCGGCGTTGCGCGCCTGGGAAGTGCCGTCTTCGATTACCTGTGGCTGGTCGGCTTCGTTCGGCTCGAGCTGTGCCTCGGTAGACGAGACCCGTTCGGGCGTTAGGGCCGGAGGATTGGCAGTGAGATTGCTGGAGACAGCGGCGACGGCGTCAAACAATTCGCGGTCGTCTCGCGAGAGCTTGCTGCGGTCGATCTTTTCAAGCTTGGCGCCGATCTCATCGGACGTACCCGAAGAGACGGACGCGAGGCTGGAGTAGAGCAGCGCGCGCGGATCCTCGTTCTGTCCGCTTCCTTCGGCCTTGGCGGAGGCGAAGGCGGAAAGCTCGTTGAGGCCATCGATACCGGCACGCCGCGCGATCCGGAGATAGATCACGCGCGCCTGCTCCGCGTCCATCATGCCGGTGATGCCGCCGATCGAGTCGGTGCTGAGAGAATCATGAAGGGTGACGACGCCCGCCACAAAGGCATCTGCGAACTGGCTGGCATAGGGCGACCGCAGATAGCTCGCCGCATACTGGGTCGATGCAAGCACGAAACGGTCGGCGTCTCCGAGTGTGGCGGCAAGCGCGATGGAACGGCGCAGAGAACCTTCCTCGACGAGCGCTCCGGGTGCGAGCGCGCGTGCCTGATCGAACAGCTTGAGCGCGCCCTGCGGATCATCGGTGGCCGACACAGAGCCCTTCACCAGGGCGACAAACGAGCCAAGGTCCGCCGGAAGCGACATCGGATCGATTGGGGCAAGGGCCGTGCGTGCTTCGTCGGTCTGGCCGTTGAGATAGTTCAGGATGCCCGCGCCGATTTCCCCATTGCCGCCGTCCAGATCGAGCCGCGACAGCACATGGCTGACAGTGGCGGGGTTGCCGCCGGTCATGGCGTAGACGAGCAGGGCCCGCAGATTGCGGGGATCCTCGAAGTCGTCTGCCCGGCTGGTTCGCAGCCTGGCGTCGATGATCTCCAAGAGCTTGCGCTGCATCGGCATGATTGCATGGTCGCCTGTGGCGATGCGGTCCTGCACGACCTCCAGTGAGCGGACGATCTGGTAGGGCTGCAATTGGCTCACGGTTTCGGCGCGTGCGACAGCGGTGCTGTACGTTGCCAGCAGCGCCATGCCGAGCACTCCGCCGAGCCGTGCAGCCGAGATCATTGATCGTTCTCCAAGAGGATCTCGATGCGACGGTTGACATCCGAAAGCGGCGCGGACGGGTCTTTGGGCTTGCGATCGGCAAAGCCCGCGACTTCCTTGACGCGCGCCTCATCGAGCCCGCTGCGCACCAGCATGTAGTACGCGGAGTGAGCGCGTGCGGTGGAGAGGCGCCAGTTGTCGTAGGTCGCGCTCTTGAAGGGGCGCGCGTCGGTGTGACCGCCGATGGAGATCTTGCCGGGCTGAGCGCTCAGTACCTTGCCGATCTTCTCCATCGCCAGCACAAGCTCACGGCGAGGCACGGCAGAACCGATCTCGAACATGCCGAAGTCGAGCTGGTCGGTCACGGAGATGGTGATCCCGTTGGCGGTTGCCGTCACCGAGATGCCGTCGCGGAGCTTGTCGCCGGGCGGGAATGCAGCGCTGAGCTCCTTTTCCAGTTTCTGTGCCTCTTGCTTGGTGGCCGCCGTAGGCTGATCGCTCTTGGGGGCAGAAAGGGCATTGCCGGCCTGCTGCTCGGCCTCGCCGGCCTCGATCCTGGCGGCGTCCTGGGCCTTGGCCAGTTCCTGAAGCGGTGCGACGTCCGTCGGCGCCTTCAGTTCGCTGCCGTCCGATGTCGTTTCCGTCTTTGTCCGTTCGGCACTCGCCTCGGCGAGTGGTGTCGCGACCTGCTGCGACCAGAAATCCGGCGCGAAAGGATCACGATAGGATTCGCCGCCGGACGCTCCAGTTGCTGGGCCGGCCTCCTGTACGCCGCCGTCGCCTTTGTCGCTCACGTTCTGACGCACGCCGGAGTTGGCGGCGATTTCGGCGAGAACCGCATATGGATCCGCGAAAAGATTTTCGTCGGAATGCTGCACAGCGTCGAGAGAGGCTGCTGAGTTCTGCTCCAACGAAGGACCCGACTTGTCGGGTCCTTTGACACCGCCATCGCCATCGGCCGGCTGCGGGGACTCCACCGTAAGGCCGGACGCGTTTTTCCCGTCGCCGAGCTCCTCGACACCCTTGTTGCCGGAAGTCCTGTCGATAAGCTTGACCGGGTTGAAATAGTTCGCGACCGCAGCCTTGGTGTGCTCGTCGGCGACGCTGATCAGCCACATGACCAGAAAGAAGCACATCATCGCCGTCATGAAATCGGCGAAGGCGATCTTCCACACGCCGCCGTGGTGCGCGTCCTCGCTGTCACCATAGCTGCGGCGGACGATGATGATCTGGTGCTTGACGTCGTTGATATCGACCGTGTTCACGCGAGGATCTCCGATATGGCGGCGGACCATTCCGAAATGCGGGTTTCGAAGATGTCCTCGTCTATTGCGACGGTGAGGTCGAAGCCGGTAGCCTCGACATGGTCGAGATTTGCGGCATGTTCGGGCGCCGCGGCGCAGAGCGCCTCAAACAGTGCCGGGGGTCCGCTCACGCGTATCCGGACGGCCTCTGCGTCAGCCACCGCGGCGCGGATCGCACGAGCCAAGCTCTCCAGAGACTGCTTCTGCACTTCCGCGCTCAGGAAACCGCTGACGATGCGGGCGGTTGCCGTCGTTGCCAACTCGCTGATCCGGGCCTCCATCTCGGCCAGGCGTGCGGAAATAGTCGCGCCAGCCTCTTCGCCCAAGCGTTTGGTCAACGCATCGACTTCGGCGGCATGGCGCTCGCGCTCGGCCTCGAGCGCGGCGGCATGTTCGTTCGCCAATCGCTCTGCCAGGGCCGCTTCAGCGCGCTCGACCTCGGCCGCGATGAGCTCCGACGGATCCGGTGGGGGCGTAGACTCGGCAAATTCCGTGACCATCTCGCCAAGGGCTCCGGCGGGCGCGGCTTTGCCCGAACGCGGCGGCCGTCTGCCGAAGTCCTCCAGGAGTTCGAAGAGGGCTGCTGCAGACATCAGCCTGCGACTTCCTGATGCGCCCACTTACGCAGGATGAGTGCTGTCCGCTCCTCGTTAAGGTCGACCATGCGGGCAAGGCGTTCCTGCGGCGCGGGCTTGAGCTTGCGGCGCAGCTCATCGAGCGGGCTGTTGCGCGGGGGCAGCGGCAGCGCGCCGGTGTCGTCGTCGGCTCCCGCCAGTCCGGGGATCGGCAGCGAGCGCTGCATCTCGTCGAAATTCGGGAGGGGCAATTCTTCCGTGGGGCTCATGCGGGCCACCATTGGCCGCAAGCCGAAGAAGGAGACCAGGAAGACCACCACGATGAAGGCCGCGGCCTTGATGATGGTGCCGAGGTGCTGGCTAAGCGCATCGAGCAGGCCTGGTTCCGGGATCTGGACGCCGTCGAGGCCATCGATGAACTCCACGGATGAGACATTGATGATGTCGCCGCGCGCCTCGTCGAACCCGGTGGCCGAGGTCACGACCTTCTGGATCTCGGCGACGCGCTGGCTGATCAAGTCAGGCGTGGCGTCCTTGCCGAGGATTTCGGCGAGCCGCTGCTGGTTGACGACCACGGCGATGGACATCTTGGTCACAGAATAGCCGTTGCTGACGGTGGCGATGCGCTTGGAGTTGATCTCGTAGTTGGTCGTCTCTTCCTTGCGTTCGCTCTGCTCGGAGGACTGCGGTCCCTCGGTCGGCGCAAGATTGGCTTCGGGCAGGTTCTGCTCGACCGTGGCCGGGGCGGCGGCGTCGCGCCGGTTGGCGTTCTCGTTGGAGCGCACCACCTGCACCGAGCGTTCGACGCGCGACTCGGGGTCGAAAATCGTCTCCTCGGTCTGGCGCGAATCGGTGTTGACGTCGGCCTTGACGCTGGCGCGGAAATTGTCCGGACCCAGATAGGGCGTCAGCGCGCGACGGATGTTTTCCTCGATCTGCATCTCGACGGTGCGCTCCACGCCAAGCGAGCGGCTGGCGCTGGAATTGATCGGGTCGTCACCGGCGGCCAGCAGGGTGCCGGCCGAGTCGAGCACGGTGACCTTCTCGGCGCTGAGGCCGGGGACGGCGGCGGCGACGAGGTGGCGGATCGACACGGCGCTCCTGACCGCGTCTATGGTGGCGGATGCGCGGATGACCACGGAAGCTGACGGCGGTTGCTCCTCGCGGCGGAAATTGGCGCGCTCGGGCAGCACGATGTGCACGCGCGCGGCGCGGATGCCGTTGATCGACTGAATGGTGCGGGCGATCTCGCCTTCCAGCGCCCGCACGCGGGTGATCTGCTGCATGAAGGAGGTCAGGCCCAGCGAGCCGACATTGTCGAACAGTTCGTAGCCGGCATTGGAGGAGGTGGGCAGTCCCTTCTCGGCCAGCAGCATGCGCGCATCCGCGGTCTGGCCCAGGGGCACCAGCACAGAAGTTCCGTCCGAGCCGACATCGAAGGAGATGCCGGCTTCGCCGAGCACCATGCCGATCTGGTTCACGTCGGAGCGGTCGAGGCCGACATAGAGCGTCTCGTACGTCGGACGGTTGAGATAGAAGGCACCGACGCCGATGACGGCCAGAACCAGCGCGGCGACCGCGGCCATGATGCCCAGCCTGCGCGGGCCGAAATCCTGCAGATTCGAGATGAGTGTCTGAAGTTGCTGCGGCACGGTTCGACGGCTCCTGCATGGCTGTTCGCCGGGACAGTAGAGGTCGAAGCTTGTGCGAAAATGAAAGCGGGCCGCGCTTCAGGTGAAGCGCGGCCCGTTCTGGTCCGTCAGGTCGTGACGGAAACCGGTCTTAGCGGAACAGCGACAGGATCGACTGCGGGCTCTGGTTGGCGATCGACAGGGCCTGGATGCCGAGCTGCTGCTGGACCTGGAGGGCCTGCAGGCGGGTCGACTCTTCGTTCATGTCGGCGTCGACCAGAACGCCGATGCCGCGATCAACTGCGTTCATCAGGTCCTTGACGAAGGTCTGCTGCGTGTCAATGCGCGACTTGAGGGCGCCGAGATCGGAAGCAGCGGTCGTCACTGCGCTGAGCATCTTGTCGACGCCCTGCAGGAACTCCTTCATGTCGAGAGATTCGGCTTTGGTGATGTCGAAGCCGGTAGCTTCGAAGAAATTGCCATTCGAGCTGGTGCGGATATTGCTGACGGCGAGGTTGTAGGTGTTCTCATCGTCCGTGGCTTCGTCGAACGTGACAGCGTCGCCCTTCTTGTCGATGAGGGCCAGCTTAATGCCGGTGGTGCCGGTTTCGGCCTGCAACTTGCCGTCGATGCCGGCGTTCTTGAAGGCCTGGTTGACGGCCTCAACCAGGTCGGCCTCATCGGTGATCTTACCGTCTTCGAGGCCGGCGGCATCGAGCACCGCGCGATCGATCGTCACGCGTACGGTCTCTTTGTTGATCGTGACGTCGAACTTGATAGCGGCGTTGTCCTTAAGGGTGATCGTACCCGTCGCTGCGTCGGTGAAGTCGTGACCGCCAAATACGTCGTCCAGTTCGATGGCATCACCGTCATTGAGGGCGGAGCCGTCAAAATCTGTCCCCGCGTCCAAATCATCGGTGTTCTTCACCACGCCGCCCTGCTGCAGCAGGCCGTATTCGTCGGTGGCCGCATTGAAAAGCGCGGACTTGGCGGTATCGACGTCAATGGTGCCGAGAGAGATCGAGCCATCAGCGGCGCGGATGAAGGAGGCGACGATCTTCTGCTCGCTGGCCTTGTCGACCGACAGCCAGTTGCCACCGGAGAAGGTGGCCGACTTGGCGAAGGTCTGCAGGTCGTTCTGCAGCTGCTTGAGGTCTTCCTGGATCTTGTTCTTGTCGACATTGGGCTGCGAGGCGGCGACCAGCTTGGCCTTCATCGTGTCGAGGGTGTTCTTGACCGAGTCCATGGCCGTATAGGCGACGTCGACCTGCGCGGCGCCAAGGCCGAGCGCGTCCTTGACGGTGGACATGGACTTGTTGTCGGAGCGCATGGTGGTGGCGATCGACCAGTAGGCGGCGTTGTCGGAAGCCTGGGCGACGCGCAGGCCGGTGGCGATGCGGCCCTGGGTGGTGGAGAGATTCTTGTTGGTCTGCGACAGAGTCTGCAGAGCGGTCATCGCCGAAGCGTTGGTAAGAATGCTGGACATAGGTCCTGTTCCTTTATGGTATTGAATTTTGTCTAAGGAACATGCCGGACGTCTACCGGCCAGGATGGAGCGGCATCATGCCTGTGGCCTCTGTTGAAACCACCCTCCCTGTATGACTGTCTTTATGGCCGGGCAGTTCCTACCAAATTCCTAATGCCCGACAGTGAATTAGCTGAAAGATCGCACCAGGCTGCCTACGAGCAGGTTCCACCCGTCGATGAGCACGAAGAACAGGATCTTGAAGGGCAGCGACACCACCGTGGGCGGCAGCATCATCATGCCCATGGCCATGGTGATGGTGGCGACGATCAGGTCGATGACCAAAAATGGCAGCACGATCAGGAAGCCGATCTCGAAACCGCGGCGGATCTCGGAAATCATGAAGGCCGGCACCAGCACGCGCAGGTCGACGTTGTCGCGCGAGATCGTCTGGCCTTGCTCGCGGGCGAGGTCGGCGAAAAGGTCGAAATCCTTGTCGCGGACATGCTTGGACATGAACTGCCGGAACGGATCGGAGATGCGCTCCAGCGCCTGCTGCTGGCTGATCTCGTTGTTCATCAAGGGTTTCACGCCGGTGTTCCAGGCCTGATCGAAGGTTGGCGCCATGACGTAGAAGGTCATGAACAGCGACAGGCTGATCAGGATCAGGTTGGCCGGCGTCGACTGCAGGCCCATGCCGGAGCGCAGGATCGAGAAGGCGATGACGAAGCGGGTGAAGCTCGTCACCATGATGAGCAGGCCCGGCGCGACTGACAGCACGGTCAGCAGGCCGAACATCTGGATGATGTAGCCGACGGTGGCGCCGTCGGCCTTGCTGATGGCGCCGAGGTCGATCTGCTGCGCGCTCGCGGCCGAGACGGTCGCGATCAGGGCAATGGCGGTAATGAGGAGTTTTTTCATTCGAAGAGCAGCGTCCGGATAAGCACATGCTTGACGTGGCCGTCGCTCCGGATCCGGGCCCGTTCCTCGAGATCGGTCTTCAGGTTGCGGAAGCCACTGGCGCCTTCGATCTGGTAGATCCTGACGGTGCGCAGGAAGGCGAGCAGGTCCTGGTGGATGTCGTCGGCGAGCGACGGTGACGGGGGCTGATCGACCACGATGGACGCTTCGAGGCGGACCCACATGTCGCCGGGCACGCCGAGATTGGTGGTGATGGGCGCAAGCTCGACCACGATGCCGCGGGTGTCGGCTTCGCCAGTCGCCGCGTTCTTACCATCATGCCCTTCGGCGGCGGCCGCCTCGGCCTTCGCGGCTGCGTCGCGGCTGTGCAGATATTGACCCGAAACCCAGCCGAGCCCGATCGCCGCGGCGGTCATGGCAAGCAGGACCGCCCCCTGGACGATCAGTGACGGCCCCTTGGGCTGCGGCGCGATTTGCTCGATCAGCGACATGGAATGTCTTTCCTCGCCTAGAATGGAAGGACGTTGTCGAGGATCTGCTGGCCGTAAGGCGGCTGCTGGACCTCGGTCAGGCGTCCGCGCCCGCCGTAGGAGATGCGGGCCTCGGCGATACGCTCATAGGAGATCGTATTGTTGGGGCCGATGTCCTGTGGGCGTACGATGCCGGCGATGTTGAGGATGCGCAGCTCGGCGTTGACGCGCACTTCCTGCGAGCCGCGTATCACCAGGTTGCCGTTGGGCAGCACGTCGCTGACGACCGCGGCGACGAGTAGCTGAATGCTTTCCGAGCGCTCGGTCCTACCGGAGCCCTTGGTCGAGGTGTTGGACCCGACATTGGCATCGATAGAGCCGCTCTGCTTGGTGCCGTTCCAGCCAGTATTCAAGCCCAGGCCGAGCGTGCGGCCGACCTTCCGGTCACGATCGGACTCGTTCTTGAAACGGGCGCGGTCGTTGATCTCGATCTGGACCGTCATGATGTCGCCAGGAGCCAGTGCACGCGCATCGGTGAACAACCGGCTCTGGCGATCGTCCCACAGCGAAAAGCGCTTGACCGGCGTGGCCGGTCCCTGGGGGTATTCGTAAACGGATTGCGACCCAGCCAAGCCCGAGCCGACGGGGGACATCACCGGCTCCCGGCCGATCTCCTCGGCGGGGGTCGTGCAGCCGGAAACCGCCAGGACGGCCAGCGCGAATAGGGAAAAGCGGATCATGACGGGTCTTCCTTGCGGGCGGCGCTCGCCATGATACGGGTGAGCTCGGCCGCCGCCTTGCGGTCCATCTCGTTAAGGATGACGCCCGCCTTGCGGGAATCGAGCTTCATGAGGATGCCTGCGGCGACTTCTTCGTTTACGGCAGCCAGCCTTTCGGCGGCGGCATCGGGTTTCATCGTGGCGTAGATCTTGGCGACGTTGTCCTGCACCTTGGCCAGGAAGTCGTCGCGCCGCTTCAGCCATGCCTCGTATTCGGCGCGCTTCTCTTCCAGGAGCTTCATGCGCTCCTCGATGTCCTTGCGAAGCGTCTCGAGTTCCTGTGTCTGCAGGGCATAGCGGCGGTCGCGCGCGGCGTCGCTGATATTTGAGCAGAAGCGCTCGACCTCGGTTGGCTCGCTTGAGGCCTCGGGTAGGGCGCCTGCGGGCTCGGCGGCGGCCGGCTCCGGCTCCACCGAGGCGGTTTCTGCGGCGGCAGGTGCAGCGGCCATCAGCAAGGCCGTCAGCACGCCGGCGACGAGCTGGCGGCATCTGCGCGACGGGGTGAAGTTCGGGGCAAGTGCGCTCATCGACATTGCACCTATTGCAGCACGAGGTCAGCCTGAAGGGCGCCGGCGGATTTGATGCCCTGAAGAATCGCGATGATGCCTGCCGGCTTCACGCCGAGCCGGTTGAGGCCGGCGACCAGGGTTTCCAGGTTCGGTCCGTCGAGGATCGCGACCCTGGCGTCCGGTTGCCCGATGTCAATGTTGGTGTTGGGCTCTACCGCGGTCACGCCACGGGAGAAGGGTTCGGGTTGAACGATCCTCGGCGCTTCCGTGATGCGAACCGTCAGCGTGCCATGGGCGATGGCGACCCGCGAAATCCGCACGTCCTGGCCGATCACGATGGTGCCGGTGCGCTCGTCCACGACGACGCGGGCCGGCGCATCGGTCTCGACGACCAGATTTTCCAGCTCCGCGTAGAAGCGGGCGGTGGAAATGCCCGGCGGACGGCGGACGACAACGGTGAGGGCATCCTGCTCGGCGGCCACGCGCGTGCCGAAACGGACGCGGGAATATTCGTTGATCACGTCGGTGATGCGAACGGCGGTCGAGTAGTCGGCGTTGAGGAGTTGGAGCGTCAGCACGGCCTGCTCGCCGAGCGCGGCCTGTACCTGGCGCTCGACAATGGCGCCGTTGGGCACCCGGCCGGCGGTCGGGACGCCTTGCGTGACCCTCTCGGCCTGTCCCTGCGCATCGAAACCCGAAACAAAGACGGGCCCCTGGGCCACCGCATAGATCTCGCCGTCGGCGGCTTTCAGCGGCGTCATGATCAGAGTGCCGCCTTGCAGCGAGGTGGCATCGCCCATCGAGGAGACGCTCACGTCGATGCGGGCGCCGGACTGGACGAAGGGCGGCATGTTGGCGGTGACGATGACGGCGGCCACGTTCTTGGCGCGTGTGCGTCCGCCTTCACTTGCTATGCCGAGATTTTCCAGCATGGCGCGGATCGACTGCTCGGTGAACGGGGCGTTGCGCAGGCTGTCGCCAGATCCCTGCAGGCCGATGACGAGACCGTAGCCGACAAGCTGGTTGTCGCGCGAGCTTTGCAGGCGCGCAATGTCCTTGATGCGAGAGATGGGACCGCCGGCGCCGGGAATGCGGCTGTCCAGATAGCGGTTGTCAAGCGCGGCCACCTGGCCGGCCGCCGCTCCCTTCAGCGTGCCGGGGAGCTGGCCTTCGGGACCGTCGGCAAGAGCCGGCTGGAGGCCGACGACGAATGCCAGGGCGAGGGCGAGAATGCGCATCATAGATTGCCGACCCGGATTGAGCCGTCCGCCATAATGGTGCCAGCCACGACCTTGCCGCTGTCGATATTGCGGGCCTTGACGAGATCGCCGACAGAGCCGGGCTCCAGGGTGACGGCGGCAGCGGTGATGGTTAGCGGGCCGGAAACGAAGACGATCTGCACCTCGGCTCCACGGTCGACCAGCCAGGCGTCGCGCACCGAACTTAACGCGATATATCGGCCGGGCAGCAGCGTCCGACGGGCGACCTTGCCCTCCACGTCCGACATCGCCATGGCCACCGCGGCTGGCGGCAGCTTGCCTTCCCGCAGGACGACCTCTTTCAGCGCCTCGGCGTTGATGGTCTCGCCCGGATAGATGACGCGGTTGGGGATCGTCACGATCTCCTGGGCGGAAGCCGTGCCCGCGCCCGCAAACAGCGCCAAGCCGGCGGCGGCCGCGAGGGCGAGGCTGTGAGAGGCGCGCAGCACCATTCTTGTTACCTGATGTTCTTGGAGACGACCGCAGCCATTTCGTCCGCGGCCTGGATGACCTTGGAATTCATCTCGTAGGCACGCTGGGCCGAGATCAGTTCGGTGATTTCCTTGACGGGGTCGACATTGGAGCTTTCGAGATAGCCCTGTTCGACGGTGCCGAAGCCCGGATCGCCCGGCACTCCGACAGCGGCGGGGCCGGAAGCGACGGTTTCCTGGAAGAGGTTGTCGCCCAGGGGCGCCAGGCCGGCTTCGTTCGCGAAGTTGGCGAGGGTGAGCTGTCCGAGTTCCTGCAGGTCCATCTGGCCGTCGATGCGGGCAAAGACCTGTCCGCTTTTGTTGACGATGACCTCGACCGCATCGGTCGGCACGGTAATTGCCGGCTGGACAGGGAAGCCGTCAACGGTGACGAGCTGGCCGGTGCCGTTGGTGTTGAAGGCGCCCGCGCGGGTATAGAGGGTCTGACCGTCGGCGCCTTCGATCTCAAACCAGCCCTTGCCAGTGATCGCCATGTCGAGTGAGTTGCCGGTGTTGGTCAGCGAGCCCTGGATGTGGACGTTGCGGACCGCCGCCGTCTTGACGCCGAGACCGATCGAGACGCCCTCGGGCACCACATTGGCATTGGCGCGGTTCGGCACGCCCTGCGCGCGGTCGACCTGATAGAGCAGGTCGGTGAACTCGGCGCGGGCGCGCTTGTAACCCGTGGTGTTGATGTTGGCGATGTTGTTGGCAATGACCTCGAGATTGGTCTGCTGTGCATTCATGCCGGTGGCGGCGATGGCGAGTGCTTTCATGCTTGCGGTTCCCTTCAGATCGCCATGCGGCTGACTTCGAGATAGGCGGTGACAATCTTGTCGCGGATGGCGACCGCCGCCTGCAGCGCCTGCTCGGCGTTCATCACCGCATCGGCCACCTGCCGGGTATCGGCGTCGCCCTGCAGTGCCTTGACCGAAACCTGCTCTGCGGTCTGCAGCGTGTTGATGGTGCGGTCGGCTGCTTCGGTGAGCATGGCCGCGAAGGACTGGCCGATATCAACGCCGGCTGTCGGCTGGGCGGACGAAGCGATACCGGCGACGCTGCCCGCTTCCTTCGACGTAAACTGCGAATTGATGGCGCCGATGCCGGTGATCATGATTGGCCTCTCATAAGATCGATGGTCATGGAGATGAGGTCCCGTGCCTGCTTGACCACCTGAAGGTTGGCTTCATAGGAGCGGTTGGCCTCGGTCATGTCGGCCATTTCCACCAGCACGTTGACGTTCGGCATCTTGACGTAACCGCTCGCGTCGGCGGCCTCGTGGCCAGGAAGGTACTCGAGCGGAAATGCCGAGCGGTCACGGTCGATCGATGTAACATTCACCGTGGACGCGCCGACGGAGCGGTCCAGTTCAGCGGAAAAGACGATCGTCTTGCGCTGATACGGACTCGAGCCGGGTGTAGCGCCCGTCGACTGAGCGTTGGCGAGGTTTTCGGAAACGATGCGCAGTCGTTCGGATTGTGCGGTAAGGCCCGAGGCCGCGACCTTGAGGGTGGCCGAAAGTGCGTCCATGTCGGTCAGCCCTTCACGCTCTGCATCATCATGCGGTGGAACGCCTTGACGATTGCGGTGTTGAGTTCGAAGGAGCGGCGGACTTCGCTAGCCTTCATCAGCTCATTCTCGAGCACGACGGTGTTTTCGGAGGGCAGCACCGAGTTCTTGCCGTTCTCGTTGCGAACCGTGAAAGCGGCGTTGTTGATGCCGGTTGCGAAGTGCCCCTCTTGCGTGGCGCTGAGGCCTACGCGCTTCTTGTCGAGGACCTTTTCGAAGGGTTCGATCTCGGCTGTGCCGTAGCCGGGGGTGTTCACATTGGCGATATTGCCGGCAATGGCCGACTGCCGAACGGACAGCCATTCCGATTGCTGCGAGGCAAGATTGAACAAATTGACTGGCTGCATAGAGGTCTCCCGGCAGATTTCCGGACTCTAGGCATTCAGTCTTGCGCGGGCCTTGCGCGCTACTGGGTGAGAGCGACCACCTTGTCCTTGTTGGTCAGAAGAACCCACTTGCCAGCGCGCTGCTCGATGCTGGCGACGAGACTGCTGTCGGGCAGGAGTGAACCGGGCTGGACGACCCAGAGACCCGCATCGTCCTCGATCAGGGCGCGGCCGTTCACGACGTGAACCAGCCGATAGGGAATGTCCTCGGCCGGAAATGGCTGATCGCCGGCGGATGCCTGCTTCTCCTGCGCTTCCGGTAGAGTGCTGGTGGTGAAGGGGTCCAGCTTGTCGCTCTTCTGCCCATCCTCGGCCAGGAAGTCGCCTGGGCGAAGGAAACGCGCGTTCAAGGCCAGCGAATGGAATTTCCCAGGCCGGCCAGTCCCTTCGAATTGCAGCGCCTGGATGCCGAATTTCTCGGGGTTGAAGAAGATGTACCAGGGAAACGTCGCGCAGACGAGGCCGAGCGAGAGGCCGAAACCGGCGACAATGAAGTCGCCGCGGCGGCTGGACCTAGCCCTGCTTTTCGCGAACGCGGACGCTGGGCGGCGAAGCAGTTGCGGCCACTGCCAGCGCTGCTTTTGCTCCATAGCTTCGCCCGACGTCGCGGCGCTTGCCGCGCTTTCCTTGGCCGTGGCTGCGGCCGCGCGCTGGCGGAACAACTGCGGCATCTGCCAGCGCTGTTTCTTGTTGGCGGCTCTTTCGGCCTCGAGCATCGCCTGGAGGGTCTGCTCAATTTCCCTGAGCTGCATGTGGTTTATCCTTCGCTCTGAGGTGGCGGGCCAGGTCTGCAAGGGGATCGAGCGACGGCGCGTCGGCGGGCGACTGCGTCAGCACCTCATAGACGATGGGGACCTGGCGTACGGCGATGTCGAGTTCGGGGTCGGAGCCCGGCTGATAGGCTCCAAGAAGCCGGATGTCGCGGGTGTCCTCGAAACGTGAGATCATGGATTTCAGCCGCGTAACCAGCATACGTTCGTCTTCGCTCCAAGCCTTGCCGGCAAGGCGCGAGATGGATGACAGCGGGTTGACTGCGGGGAAGCGGCCTTGCTCGGCGATGGCTCGTTCGAGCACGATATGACCGTCGAGGATTCCGCGAACGGAATCGGCCACGGGGTCGTTGTGGTCGTCGCCGTCGACCAGCACGGATATGATGGCCGTGATGGAGCCGGAGCCTTCGACGCCGGGGCCGGCGCGTTCGAGCAGTTTTGGCAGGTCGGTGAAGACCGACGCCGGATAGCCACGCGCGATCGGCGGCTCGCCGGTGCCGATCGCGACCTCGCGCAGGGCATGGGCGAAGCGCGTGATCGAATCGAGCACCAGGAGCACCCGGTTGCCACGCTCGCGAAAGTGTTCGGCCACCCGCATGGCGGTGTCCGGCGCGCGGCGGCGCATCATGGCGCTCTCGTCGCTCGTGGCGACCACCGCAACCGTCTTGGCCATGCCGGCGTTGCCGATGGTGTCTTCCAGGAATTCACGGACTTCACGGCCGCGCTCTCCTACCAGCGCCACGACGACGGTGTCGAAGGCCTCCGCGCCTGCCAGCATGGCAAGCAGCGTCGATTTGCCGACGCCAGAACCGGCGAATATGCCCAGCCGCTGGCCGAAGCAGATCGGCGTGAAGATGTCGATGACGCGCACGCCGGTGACGAATGAGGTCGCAACGCGCTGCCGGGCGAGAGCAGCCGGCGGCACGGCGTCGCCCGCGTCACGGGATTCGCCTTCTGTCAGCGCGGGCCCGCCGTCGATTGGGCGGGCAAGCGAATCGATGACGCGGCCGCGCCAGGAATCATGAGGCGCTACCGTAAAGGGGCCGCGGTTGAACACGAGGTCGCTCACGCCTGCGTCGGCCGTGCGTTCGAATGGCGCGATCAACACCTCGTCGGAGCCGATTTGCACGATCTCGCCGCGGCGCGTGCCGGTCTGGCCGCGATGCTCGACTATGTCGCCGAGCCGAGCCGTGCCGGAAAGCCCGCGTGCGCGATAATGCGTCGGCGACACTTCGGTGATGCGGCCGCCACGCTTTATGACGGTTCGCTCGTCGCTGAAACGGCGGAAGGTCCGCTCAAGGATAGTCAGCCTGTTTTCGCTCTGGCGTACAGGTTGATCGTCATGAGTGACCGTGAGCGACGTGGCGTCGGACATGCAGATACGCGTTTACTTGGAGCCGAGGGTCTTGACCGCCTCGGAGAAGGTCTGCTCGGAACTGCGCATCAGGGCCGCGGTGTTCTCGAAGGCGCGCTGCACGCTGATCAGCCGTGTCATCTCCAAGATGGGGTTGACGTTGGATTCCTCCACGAAACCCTGGGCGACGCCGGCATCGATGCGGTCGACGAGCGGCTCGGGCGGGCTCGAAGGAACGATGCCGGAGTTGGCGAAGCGCGTGAAATTGGGGCCTGGGTCGAAGCTGTAGAGACCGATCGCGCCGACTGCCTGGCCGTTCTGGCGCAGCATGCCGTCGGCCCCGGCTTCCGGCGGGCCGGCACGCGGGTCGAGCTGGATCGGGGCGCCGCCGGCGTCGAGCACGGGATAGCCCTCGACGGAGACGAGGTCGCCGTTTTCCTGCATGGTGAAGCGGCCATCGCGGGTCATTACGATGCCGGCCGGCGTCTGGATGCCGAACCAGGCGTCGCCCTTGATGGCGAAGTCGAAGGGGTTTCCGGTTTCGCGGAAGCCGCCGGAGGCGGTGGAGAGATAGGTGTCGCCAGTCGAGACGAAGGCGACCGACTTCTGGCCGAGGCCGGACACCACGTCCTCGAATTTCACGCCGGTAGCGCGAAAGCCCACGGTCGACGCGTTGGCGACGTTGTCGGCGATCGTGTTCAGTCGGCGTTCCAGCGCGAGCTGCGAGGAAAGCGCGACGTAGAGACCATCCTGCATGCAGTTGTCCTCAGCTTCTCATTTTCTGGATTGCCATCATCAGGTTGGTCGAGACGCCATATTCCACCGGCTGGCTGAACAGGACGCTCAGCGACGTCTGCGCCGGCGAGCTCGGATTTTCGATTTCCCACATGGTGGTGAAGCGCGTGAGCAGCTTGTCCAGCGCCTTCGGATCGGCAAGGTCCGAGATCTTCAGTCGCTTCTCGAAGAGATGCACCTGTTTGTCGATGTCCGCCTGGGCAAAGGAATCCGGCAGGCTGAGCATGGTGCGCACCACCTTTGCAAGTGCCGGATCGGCCAGCACCTGGTAAAAGGACTTGATGCCTGGTGCCTTGCGCTGGAAGTAAAGCGCCAGCCGCACGCCTTCGTTGTCGGCACCAGCGTTTTCTTCCAGCGCCTGGCGGAAGTACTTGGCCGTGGCCGGCTGCTGCGCCGGATTGTAGGTGGTGGCCGTCTCGCCGTACGCCTCGAAGTTGAAGGTCGAGACGAATGCCGCGTAGCGCGGCTCCATCTGCTTGTTGGCGATGCTGGACGGGTCGCGAACGCCGCCCTCGAGCATCTGGCGCATGAGGTCCTTGGTGTCAGTCGCCGGATCCATGCCGAACGCCGTCATGGCATAACTGTACAGCCTGTCATTGGCCATGAACTCGTCGATCGATTTTACCTTGACGATGTTGGCAAGGTAGTAGGCTGTCTCGGCCTTGATCGCTGCCGAGTTCGGATTGACGCCAGCTAACACTGCCTGCGTGGCGTAGTTCTGGGTGGTGAGTTGCTGTGCCTTGCAGTAGACCGTGGCCTGGTCGCCATAGGCGGCGAAGTTGAACGCGCTGACGAAATCGGCGTAGCGTTTGTCGGACAGCTTGTTGGCGAAGCTGTTCGGGTCCGACACGCCTTCCTTCAGCGCCTTGACCATGAACGCCTTGGCGTAGGCCATGTCCTCAAGGCCGAATGCCTTCATCGCATATTTGAACAGACGGTCGTTCTTCACGAACTCGTCGATCGATTTCACCTTGGTGATGTTCTCGAGATAATACTTGGTCTCGCGGTCGACGACGGGCTGCTTCTGCACACGAGTCAGCGACTTATCGATGTCTCTCGTGATGAGCTGGTAGCTGGTATAGGTGTTGAGCACTTGACAGTCTCCGCCCGAACATATCCCGCAAACCCTAGGCCAACTTCCTTGCGCGAAACTGAATGGCTGTTCGCGTCTTTTAACATTGGTCACCCACGAAAAGCTCGAAAGTGTTCAAGCCTCACACAAGGCACGACCGGTATTGAGCTAAGGAAGTGACTTGCGGAAGGACTTGCGGTGGGCATTCTTATCGGTATCGTTGTGACCCTGGGCTGCGTGCTTGGCGGGTTCATGGCCATGGGCGGACATGTCAACGTTCTGATGCAGCCGTGGGAGGCCGTCATCATCGTCGGTGCCTCGGTCGGTACTTTCCTCGTAGCCAACCCGCTTTCGACGGTGAAGGATACCGCCAAGGCCTGCCTCGAAGCCTTCAGGCAGGCGGTGCCAAAGGAACACGACTACCTCGAAACGCTCGGCGTGCTGCACAACCTGATGCGTGAGCTGCGCTCCAAGACGCGAAGCGAGGTCGAAGCGCACATCGATAATCCCGAGGGATCGCCCGTCTTCCAGGCCTTCCCCGCCGTTCTCAAGAAGCCGGACCTTACTCAGTTCATTTGCGACTACTGCCGCCTGATCATCATCGGAAATGCCCGGCCTCACGAGATCGAAGCGCTGATGGATGAAGAGATTCACACCATACGCAGCGACAAACTGAAACCTTATCACGCGTTGACGGCCATGGCCGATGGCCTACCGGCGCTCGGCATCGTGGCCGCAGTGCTCGGCGTCGTCAAAGCCATGGGCGCTCTCGACCAGTCTCCCGAAATACTGGGTGCGCTGATCGGCGCTGCGCTTGTCGGCACGTTCCTCGGTATCTTTTTGTCCTATGCGGTGGTCGGTCCGATCGCCACGAAGATCAAGGTTGTGCGCGAGAAGAACAACCGTCTTTACATCATCGTGAAGCAGACGCTGCTTGCCTATATGAACGGCTCGCTGCCGCAGGTGGCGATCGAGTTCGGCCGCAAGACGATCTCTTCCTATGATCGCCCCTCGATCGATGCGGTCGAGCAGAGCACGATGAACATCGGCTTTGCCGATGGGAAGAAGGCTGCGTGAGTGCATGACGGCGATCGACCGGAATAGGGGCCAGACATGGTAAGCCCGGCAAGTCCAGCTGAAGCGCGCGCTTTCATCGTCGAGCGGCTGATCGGCGATACGGGTGAGCCCGACGGCATCATTGCCGCCGCGCGGGCGCTTGCCGAGCGGTCGCTCCCCTCGATCATTCATGCGCTCGACGAGAAACTGTCCGCGCCGCTTGATTTCAGTCTTGTGTCCGTCGAACTGGTCCGGTTCGCGCAGGCCCGCCCGTCCGATGGGCGCTATGCCATGACCATCGCCGCCTCCGCCTCGTCGCCCGATGCGCTGATCCTGACGATGGACCCGGCGGCCGTGACGCTGCTAATCAACGCCCTGTTCGCCGGCGATGTGGACGAACCTGTCGAGCCAATCGGCCGAGACCTGTCGCCCACCGAGGTGGAGATGGCCACGATGGTCTTCGAGGAGATCGCTACGGCGGTCAATGGCAGCGGCCCCCGAGCCTTCGAATTCAGGCTGCCGCTGCCAATGGCTATTACCGGCACCGAACTGAGAAGGCACATTCTGCGCGACGGCCCGGCCGTGCGTGTGGTCTTTTCCGTGTCGTCGTCCGCCAACGCAGGCAGCATCAGTCTGACGATGCCACAACGTGTCCTGCTAAAGCACCGCGGAGAAGCCGGCGCCCAGGCCACCGGCACTCAGCCCGAGACCGATTGGCAGGCGCGCTTTGGCGAGGAAGTGATGCGGTCCAATGTCGACCTGCAAGCGACGCTTAGGCTCGCGAGGATGACCCTGAGCGACATCGCGACGCTCCAGGTAGGCCAAGTTATCGAACTGGACGAGACGGCGCAGGCCGAGGCGCATCTTTCGGCTCGTAACAAGACGTTGTTTGTGTGCGAATTCGGTAAGCTCGGGCAGAATTACACGGTACGAATCAGGCATCCATTCGATGCTGGTCAGGACCTAATGGATACGTTGCTGCCGGGATGACGCGTGGCGTCGTCGTGAGCAAGCGCTGAAGTGGAGACGGCTGATGACCCAAACCAATCCGGAGCTGGAAGCGGACATTCCGGAAGAGCAGCTGAACCGGGCGATCGAGGAGCTGCGCGGCGCCCTGCGCGAAGAAGAGGCGCGCTCTCCGGAGAAGGCCAAGGCGGAACGCCAGGCGTCGAACGTCAGCGTGATCATGAATATCCCGGTCGACGTGCAGATCGTTCTGGGCAGCGCCGAGATGCAGGTTTCCGAACTGATGGCCCTGCAGAAAGGTTCCACCGTGGCGCTCAACAGGCGCATCGGAGAAGCAGTGGATGTCATCGTCAACGGCCGCAAGATCGCGCACGGTGAGATCACGGTGTTGGAAAACGATCCTTCGCGCTTCGGCATCAAGCTCACCGAAATCATTACTGCCGCGAAGCCCGCCTGATGCAATCTCGCGCCTCATTCGCCCAGCTTGAGAGATTTGCGGCATGATGACAACGCTGTCTACGCTGACGCGCGCGCAGAAAGCCGCGGCTATTCTGGTGGCGATGGGCAAGCCGTCGGCGAGTCGACTCCTCAAATTCTTCAAGCAGGAAGAACTCAAGGCGCTGATTGAAGCTGCGAGGCTTTTGCGCACCATTCCGCAAAGCGATCTGGAGCAGATCGTGGAGGAGTTCGAGGCCGAGTTTACTGAAGGCGCGGGGCTTCTAGATTCCGCCGACGACATGAATGCGATTCTCAATGAATCGCTGTCGCCTGAAGAGATGAACGCCATCATGGGGCGGGGCAAGGGCAAGGGGGGAGACCCCATGCTGCCAGTCTGGCCAGAGCTCGAGAATATTGATCCGTCGCGCATAGGCTCGTTCCTCGTTGCCGAACATCCGCAGATCGGGGCGGTGGTCATGTCGAAACTGCCACCATCGACGTCATCCAAGGTGCTGCTGACACTGGACAAGACGGTGCGCGCCGAAGTCATCAAACGCATGATGGCGATGGGGACCGTTCCCGAGGCGGCGACACGCATCGTCGAGAACCAGCTGCGCAATCGCGTGCTTTCCGAGAAGACTGCTAGGGACATTTCTGCCGGTCAGAACCGCGTGGCCAGCATGCTCAACGAGATGGACAAATCCCAGGTCGAAGAGGTCATGCAGGATCTGGAGTCGCAGGGCGCCAGCGATCTCGGCGGCATCCGCGCGCGGCTGTTCTCCTTCGAAGACGTGCCGCAGCTCACGCAAAGGGCACGTGTGGCTCTGTTCGATGGTCTCTCGACCGAACTGGTCACGCTGTGCTTGCGCGGCGCTTCACCCGACATGGTCGAGGCGATCTTGTCCTCCATCGGCGCACGAACGCGGCGCATGATCGAGTCCGAGCTTGGTCAGGAATTCGCCGGCGTCCCAATGGCCGATATCATTGCTGCCCGCCGGACCGTGGCCTCGACCGCGATCCGCATGTCGCTGGAGGGTGCCTTCGAGCTTCCGGCAGCGCAGAACGCCGCCTGATCCCGGCCTGATCGGACCGCGCCATGGCGGAAGATGCCGACAAGGATAGTAAAACAGAAGAAGCCACGGAGAAGAAAATCCGTGACACCATCGAGAAGGGCAAGCTGCCTGTCTCGAAGGAGATCTCGATCTTCGCTTCGTTTCTCGCCATTCTGACCTTCGCGGTGTTCTTCGCCCAGGATAGCATCGGTCGAATGGGCGGCTTTCTGTCGATCTTCATTGAAAAGCCCGAGGCCTGGCCGCTAGGCACGGAGCGGGACATCATCGAGCTCTACCGCGTCGTCATCCTCGAGATTGCGAGGATCCTGGGCACGATGATGGTGCTGCTGGTGGTGGCCGGGATCGGTGCCTCGGTACTTCAGAACATGCCGCAGTTCGTGGCCGAGCGCATTCGTCCGCAGGCATCACGGATTTCGCTGGCCAAGGGCTGGAAGAAGATGTTCGGCCTCCAGGGCTTCGTGGAGTTCCTGAAGTCTCTGGGCAAGCTGGGGTTCGTCTTGCTGGTGCTCACCTTCGCGCTGCGGAGCGATTTTCGTCTCCTGCTTGCGGGGATGATCACTCACCCGACCGCGTTCATGCTCACCGTCCGCAGCATCGCCATCGATGTGCTGGTTTCAATCGTCTTCGTCATGGCCTTGATCGCCACGGCCGATCTGGTCTGGTCGCGCTTCAACTGGCGCCGGGAACTCAGGATGACCCGCCAAGAGGTCAAGGATGAGATGAAGCAGTCGGAAGGCGACCCGATCGTCAAGTCGCGCCTGCGCTCTCTAGGCCGTGATCGGGCCCGCCGGCGGATGATGTCGGCCGTGCCGCGCGCCACGCTGGTCATCGCCAACCCGACCCACTTTTCGATAGCCTTGAAATATGTCCGCGACGAGGATTCTGCGCCGATGGTACTCGCTAAAGGACAGGATCTCGTTGCCCTGAAGATACGCGAAATCGCTGAGCAACATAATATACCGATATTTGAAGATGTTGCGCTCGCCCGCTCCATGTACAAGCAAGTTTCGGTAGATAGTGTGATCCCGGCCAAATTTTACCAAGCTGTCGCAGAACTCGTGCGTATCGTTTACAGCAATCAGGCGCCGCGAAAAGTCGTTTCATGATCAAGCAACCGCACGCATCGTCACGCGAGATTATCGTCGCCAATGCCATCAAAGAGGTGGTCGGCGAACTCCGGCTCGTCGATGTTGCCGATTACATCGCCTTCATCCGGCTGGAGCAGTTCGGCTGCATCTCAGACATCGTGGACTCGGCGGCAGAGCTGTTTTTCGTGCCTGGAGCGCTGAAGCTCGGTCACGGCGGGGAAGCCTATGTCGGGTGGATCGAAACGCCGCGCATCGAACTCGACCTCGAATTGCGTCCTGCCGGGGCGACCGTCTACTTCACGCTGTCGTTGACGGCGCTGCACGCTTCGGTGGAGGTGAACTACGTGGCCTTTGATAGGCCAGAAGCCGACCCCGAATTGAATACGGCGTTCCTTGCGGATGCCGTGGAGCGGGCGAGAATCCGCCGCACCGCGCCGGTGGCGCAAGGGTGAACTGAAGGCGATTGCAAGCGTGGCAGCCGTACGTCGTCGGCAGACGCCTGCAGCGTGGAGCCTATTCGATCAGGCCTAGGCGCAGCGCCTTGGCCACGGCATGCATGCGGTTGACCGCGTTGAGCTTCTGCGTCGTATTGGTGAGATACTGATTGGCGGTGTGCACCGACAGTTTTAGCCGGCTGGCTATCTCGTCGCTGGTAAGGCCATTAGCCGTCAGCTTGAGACACTCCAACTCGCGCTTGGAAATCGACGGCGTGGTGCCGCTGTCGTCGGCTCGTATGCGCGTGACGGCCGCAAACAATGAGAAGCAGCGCGCGTGGACATTTGCCAAGCGTTCCCCGGTCAAGCTGATGTTAGTGCCGGAGAAGACGACGAAACCGAATTGATTGCGGTCGGCATAGACCGGAAAGGCTACGCCGGAACTCTCGGGCACAGGCGGAGCGATCTGCGCTACCCAGTCAAGGGCGGCGAGGGTGGCTGCGGACGCCGAGGCAGTGTCGCTGGCCCACCAGCAGGGAAGCGTCGACGTGCGGGCGTGCCGGATTAGTTCCTCGCTGCTTGCGCCTGAAATGAATTTCGTGGCCGGCGCGACGCGCGGATAGTCGGAATCGAAGCAGGGCACGAGCCCCGTCCGCTCCACCGATGGGCTCACCACGAACAGGCTGAAGGCGCCGGCGCCGATATCGAGCGCGATCCAGCGGCAGCGGCGTACAGCCTCGGGTATAGTGACCGCCGGCACCTGCTCGAAGCGGGCGGTACCGCCGGGCGGATTGGCTCGCCCGCCGGAAGCCGTTGCGATGTTTGCCGCAGCCTGTGTCAAATGATGCCGCTCCTGATCGCTGTCGCCACCGCCATGGCGCGGTTGCTTGCGGAGAATTTCCGGATCGCATGGGTGATGTAGCTGTTGACCGTGTTGGACGACACGCCAAGGATCAGCGCTACCTCGTCCGTGGTCTTGCCTTCCGATACCCAGAACAGGCATTCGCGTTCGCGATCCGACAGCGGATCCTGCATGGCAACGGCACCGAGAACGCCTTGCATGCGCGACAGGCCGTAGCAGCATTCGAACTGGGCCTGGATAAGCGCCGCGAGATCGATCCGTGCGATCGACGCGGCGGAAAACAGCAGGAATAGGCACTGGCGGCCAACATTGACCTTCAGCGCATAGATCTCGCTATGCCCAAGAACGTCGAGCAGCTTGGCGTCTTCGCCGCTGATGCCTTCGAGCGCGGGAGCGTTGGCGGTAATGATGCCTTGCGGCCGGCCGCCGGGGGAGGCGGCAAAAGGACTTTCAGCCAGCTTGGCAATCAGCCGATGCCCGGCAAGCTGGATGGCATCGTAAATCCAGTTGGAGGCGATGATGCGCGCGTCGCTGCGATCCTGATCGTGCAGTACGGCCACCAGCATGTAGCAGTCTGCGCCGACGGTGGCGGTCAGCTGCATGAGGAAGGCCGTCAGGTCGCCATGCGACGCCGGTTTGGCGGCGGGTGTCCCCGAGGTCATATGTTCAGCAGCGAGACTTGTCATTGGCTGGAAAATGGCCGGAATCAATCTTTGCGCCCGGACCTGGGCATCGCCAGGGATCGGACAGGAAACGCTTTTACTTGATACGAAAACACGCACCGTAACGGTGCTACCGCTTCGGCAAATTCGCGCGGGCTACGATACCTGCTGCGCCTTGCGCCAGAAAAACCGGCGCGTCAGAGCATCATCCGGTTCGGCGAGCCCCCACGGATCGTCCGATTCGAAGATAATCTAACCTACGGGAATCCAACATAAAACCCTGAAAATTAATCACCTGTTAACTTTTGTGATGGGTGGCCGATGCCGGCACGCGGGGGTGGGGAAGGTGGTGTCCAGCGAGCCCTTGGAACCCCGAGCTGCCAGTTTTCCAGGACCGCTATCAAGGGTCGCAAACGGTCTATTGAAATCGATTTCATTCCGGATAATATCCCCTTGGTTCAGTTGGACGGGAGGAATTCATGAAAAAGCTTACGACGCTTGCCTTGACGACCGTTGGCGCAATGGCAGTCTCGGTGTTTTCGACGCATGCGGAGGATTTCAAGATCGGCTTGAGCAATGGCTGGGTGGGCAGCGAATGGCGCACCCAGATGATCGACGAGGCCAAGGCCGCTGCCGAAGCCTGGAAGGCCAAGGGCGTGAACGTCGAGGTCGTTGTTCAGAGCGCGAATGTCGACGTGCCGGGCCAGATTGCCCATGTGCGCAACTTCATGAGCCAGGGCGTCAACGCCATCATCATCAACCCGAACAGCCCGACGGCCTTCGATCCGATCTTCAAGCAGGCCAAACAGCAGGGCATTCTCGTTATCTCCACCGACGCCGAGGTGTCGTCCAAGGATGCGGTCTATGTCGGTATCGACCAGAAGGCCTGGGGTGCGGCTGGCGCCAAGTGGCTGGCCGAGACGTTGGGCGGCAAGGGCAATGTGGTCGCCATCAACGGCGTGGCCGGCCACCCGGCCAACGAAATGCGCGTAGCCGGCTACAAGGAAGTGTTCGCCAACTATCCGGATATCAAGCTGGTCAACGAAGTGAATGCCAACTGGGATCAGGCGCAGGGCCAGCAGGCCATGCAGAACCTGCTCGCCACCTATCCGGACATCAGCGGCGTCTGGGTCCAGGACGGCATGGCCGCCGGAGCCTGGAAGTCGATCATCGATGCCGGCAAGCAGTCGTCGATCGCCGCCACCGGTGAGATCCGCAAGGACTTCATCGACATCTGGAAGGCTGACAGCCTGAACTCCGGCGCTTCGGTGAACCCGCCCGGCGTCATGGCCAGCGCCCTCAACGTCGCTGTGCTGATGCTGCAGGGCAAGGAGCTGAAGGAGCCGGCGACGGCCGGCCAGTACGGCAATGCGATGTATCTGCCGATCCCCTTCATCGACAACAAGAACCTCGATGAGGCGGTCAAGGCTGTCGACGGCAAGCCGGGCTACTACTCCTACACCAGCCAGCTTTCCATCGAAGACGCCGAGAAGCTGTTCAAGTAATTCCTCCCTGCGAGAGCGCGTTCCTTGTGCCCCGGAACGCGCTCTCGCGACCGCAAGGCCGATGTGCCTGTGGGACAGGGCGGGCCGGGCGTATCGACGCCATGGTCAATTCGCAGAGACGGGGTCATGCTGCACCGGCTTGAAACCTCTCGATAGGAATCGAAGAAATGTCCGAGCTGCTGATACGCGGCGCGCGCAAGGCATATGGCGCGACGCTCGCCTTGCGCCGTGGCGACCTTCGTCTGCTTCCCGGCGAAGTTCATGTGCTGATCGGCTCGAACGGGTCGGGCAAGAGCACGCTGTGCAAGATCGTCGCCGGCAGCGTGAAGCCGGATGCCGGCGAGGTGCTGCTTAACGGCAGCCCAGTCACCATTGTCGGCCCGCAGGCGGCGCGCGCGCTGGGCATCGGCATCTTTTATCAGGAGCTTTCGCTCGCGGCTCGGCGCACCGTGGCCGAGAACATCTGCCTGCCGGCTTTGCCAACGAAGGGCAGCGTGTTCGTCGACCGCGCCGCGCTGGAGGCGAAGGCAGCACGTTTCATAGAAGCCTTTGCCGACGTCGCCGGCGATGGGTTTTCGGCCGACGCGCCGGTGCACACGCTGCGCGCTGACCAGCGGCAACTGGTCGAGATCATGAAGGCGCTGGCGAGCGAGGCGCCGATCCTCATTTTCGACGAGCCAACTTCGGCGCTCGACCGGGCGCAGGTCGACCGCTTCTTTGAGATATTGCGTCGGCTAAAGGCGGAAGGCCGCGCCATCGTTTTCATCTCGCACCGCATGGACGAGATTTTTACCATTGGTGACCGCGTGACCGTGATCCGTGACGGCGAAACCGTCGGCACGTCAAAGATTTCCGAGACCGACCAGGCCTCCGTCATCCGCCAGATGGTGGGTGAGCGTGACGACCCGGCAACGCCTGCGGTGGCGCCGCCTGCTCATCAAGCGCAGCCGTCGGCCGTGCTTTCGGTGGCGGGCCTGAGCGGCTCCGGCTTCCGCAATGTCAGCTTCGAGGTGGCCAGGGGCGAAATCCTCGGCTTTGGCGGGTTGCACGGGCAGGGGCAGTCGGCGGTCATGCGCTCGATCTTCGGCGCTCTCGCGCATCATGCGGGCACGATCGCCCTGAACGGCAAGCAGATCGCGATGAAGTCGCCGCGCGAAGCCATTGCGCATGGCTGTGCTTACGTCTCGGGCGACCGCAGCCGCGACGGCATCCTGCAGGGGCGGCCGATCCTCGAAAACGTCACGCCGATTCATTTCCTGCGCAACCGTCTCGCGCTGGTGCGCCCAAGTTCGCTGCGCGAGCGGGCCATGCAGCCGTTGCCGGCGTTGAAGACAAAATTCCAGGGGCTGGAGCAGCCGATTAATTCTCTCTCCGGCGGCAACCAGCAGAAAGTCGTCATCGCACGCTGGCTGATCGATAGGCCGGACGTGCTGCTGCTCGACGATCCGACCAAGGGCATTGACCTTGCGGCCAAGACCGATCTTTTCGCGCTGATCCGCAAGCTGGCGGAGAATGGCATGGGTATCGTGCTCTATTCGTCCGAGGACGCCGAACTGCTCAACAATGCCGACCGCATCCTGGTCTTCAACAGCGGGTCGGTCACACGCGAACTCACCGGCGCGGACCGAACGCGCTACAATCTCTATCACGCCGCCTACGAGGCCGCCTGATGCAACAGACCCTCACTTCTCCCGCAGCGAATGCCAGCCCGCTGAAAAGCGTGTTGCAACGCTTTCCCTTCGTGCCGGCGCTGATCATTCTCATTGCATTGGTTGCGCTCAACGGATTCTTCCAGCCGCGTAGCCTGAGCTTCGGCTCCATCACTGGCCTCTTCAGCACCTATCTGGCGCTGATGCTGCTGGCGGTGGCGCAGACCTATGTAGTCTTTTCCGGCGATATCGACCTGTCGGTCGGTAGCATCGTGTCGTTGGTCAATGTCGTCATCATCGTGCTGATGGAGAAGTGGGGCGGCGGCGGGCTGACGGTCATCGCCGCCTGCCTGGTCGGCATCCTGACGGGCCTTGCCTGCGGCGTCGCCAACGGCATCATGATTGCAGGGCTGAGATTGCAGGCCATCGTCGCCACTTTCGCGACCAGCATCTTCTTCACCGGTCTCGCTCTCTACGTCCTGCCGGTGGCGGGCACGCCGGCGCCGGAGGCTTATTGGATGACCTATGGCGGCACTTATTTCGGCATCCCTTTCGTGTTCTACGTGGTGGCGGCAGTCGCCATCGTGCTCGGCGTGCTGGCGCGCATGAGATTGACCACTCAGATGCTGGCCGTCGGCGACGACGCCATGGCCGCCTTCCAGACCGGTCTGCCGGTCACGCTGATCCGTATCAAGGGCTATGTGCTGTGCGGACTGTTCTCGGCGCTCGCGGCACTCTGCATCACCGGTGACACTGCAAGCGGCGATCCGCTGGTCGGCGGCAAGATGACGCTCTACAGCGTCGCGGCCGTGGTGCTCGGCGGCTCGGCTCTTTCAGGTGGGGCAGGGACGGTTACGGGCTCGCTGATCGGCGCGTTGATCATCGGCCTCATCAACTCGCTGGTCTTCTTCGTCGGCACGCCGTCTGAATGGCAGAACCTCGTGCAGGGCCTCGCCATCCTGGTTGCGCTGATGGCCGGCATCCTAGTCAGCCGGGGAGCGCGCGCATGAGCACCGAGACGGCAGTCTCCGTTACCGCCGCTCCTTCGAAGGCGATTGAGTTCCTGAAGCGCCCGCTGGTCGTCGCGCTGATCCTGATCATGGCGCTCTTGGCGCTCGGCGAGGCGCTGTCGCCGGGTTTTGCCTCGGCCGAACAGATCCTGCGGCTGCTGGTCGTTGCATCCGTCATGGGTATCGTCGCCGCGGGCCAGAACCTCGTCATCATTGGCGGGCGTGAAGGCATCGATCTTTCGGTCGGCGGCATCGTCTCGCTGGCCGCCATCCTGGCCGGCAATGTCATGAACGGAGCCGACAGCGGCATTTTGCCGGCGATTCTGGTCGCGGTCAGCGTCGGCGCGCTCTTTGGCCTCTTCAACGGGCTGGGCATCACGCTGCTGCGCATTCCGCCTCTGGTGATGACGCTCGGCATGCTGGGCGTGCTGCAGGGGCTGCTCGTCGTCATCCGCAACGGCATTCCGTCCGGCCGCGCGGCGCCCGCTCTGTCGCAGTTCGTCACGCAGCCTTTCATCTTCGGCCTCCCGGGTATCATCTGGTTGTGGATCGCCATCGGCCTCTTCATGGCGTTCCTGCTCAAGCGCACCGTTTTCGGCTATCGCATCTATGCCATAGGTTCCAATGAGCAGGCTGCTTTCATGGCCGGCGTGCCGGTGAAAACCATCCGTGTCGGGTTGTTCGTGCTGTCGGGAGCCTTTGCGGCGCTCGCCGGCGTCTGCCTGCTCGGCTATTCCGGCTCGTCCTTCTCCAATGTCGGCGAGCAATACATGCTTCCTTCCATCATCGCCGTGGTGCTGGGCGGCACGCCTTTGGCAGGCGGCAAGGGCGGCTACACCGGCACCATGGCGGGTGCGGTGCTGCTGGTCATCCTGCAGAGCATCCTCACCACCGTCCATATCGACGAGTCTGGCCGCCAGATGGTGTTCGGTGCGACGCTGTTGCTGCTGATGTTGTTCTACGGCCGCGGCCGGGCCATGCGGGGCTGACGTGGACAGGCGAGCCAAGATCAAGGACATCGCGCTGCGCGCCGGCGTCTCGCCGGCGACGGTGTCGCGCGCCCTGTCGGATTCCGGCCTTGTCGCCGAGCCGACATTGTCGCGCATCCGCGAGGCGGCGCAGTCGCTAGACTACCGGCCCAATGTCCGGGCCCGAAACTTGCGCACGCAAAAGTCGATGGCGGTGCTGTTGGTCGTGCGGGACGTCAGCAACCCCTTTTATCTCGAGATATTCAAGGGCGTGGAGGCGACCGCGCGCGAGGCTGGCTATTCCGTGCTGATGGGCAACACGGAAAACCATCCCGATCGCGAGCTTGAATATTTCGACATGCTGCGCGATGGCCATGCCGACGGCATGGTCCTGATGAACGGCAGGCTGCCTTCAAGCCATGCCCGCGACGCCGAGCAACTGGCACGGCTGCCGATCGTGGTGGCGCTGGAAATCATCGAAGGCTGCCCGCTGCCGCATGTGCAGATCGACAACGCCGCGTCCGCCTACGGGGCGGTGAAGCACCTTTTGTCGCTCGGCCACCGGCGCATCGCCCATATCTGCGGCCCGGTTCCCGAGGTGATGAGCGTGCTGCGCCGAGAGGGCTATCGCAAGGCGATGGCCGAGGCCGGGCTTGCGGTGCCCGAAGGCTATGAGCCGATCGGCGACTACACCATCCCCTCCGGTGCCGCGCTTTGCCGGCAGCTGTTTTCTCGGCCTGACAAGCCGACAGCGCTGTTCGTCGCCAATGACGAGATGGCCTTCGGCGCCATCAACGAGCTCAGGAAGCTCGGCCTCGACGTGCCGGGAGATGTTTCGGTCGTCGGCTTCGACGACCTGTTCCTCAGCGAATGCTTCTATCCGCCGCTGACTACCGTCAGCCAGCCGCGCGCCGATATCGGCAAGCAGGCGATGAAGCAACTACTCAGGGTGATGAACGGCGACGACAGCGTCGAAGCGCTGGTCGAGATGCCGACGACGCTGAAAATCCGCGGGTCGACCGGCCCGGCCAAGACATCCGACAATTGAAAGGAAGGCATCCATGACCAATCTGCCGAAAGACAGGCTGCGCGTAGGCTTTGTGGGCACCGGCTTCATCGCCCAGTTCCACCTGAAGTCGATGGTCGGTGTGCGCAACATCGACGTTGTCGGCGTCTATAGCCGCAAGCCGGAAAACCGCGCGCATTTCTCGGCTCTGGTTTCCGAACTTGGCCTCGGCTCCTGCAAGAGCCATGACAGCCTGGAAAGCCTGCTGCGAGACGAGAATATCGACGCCATCTGGATACTCTCCCCCAACTACACGCGCCTCGATGTCATGCGCACGCTGCATGCCGAAGTGACGGCCGGCCGCAGCAAGGTCTTTGCGGTCGCCTGCGAAAAGCCGCTGGCCCGCACCGTTGCCGAGGCGCGCGAAATGCTGCGCCTTGCAACCGATGCCAAGCTCAACCACGGCTATCTGGAAAACCAGGTGTTCTGCACGCCGGTGCTGCGCGGCAAGGAGATCGTCTGGCGCCGTGCCGCCTCCACCACCGGCAGGCCCTATCTTGCGCGCGCGGCGGAAGAACATTCCGGTCCGCACGAGGCCTGGTTCTGGCAGGGCGACAAGCAAGGCGGCGGCGTGCTGTCCGACATGATGTGCCACTCGGTGGAAGTGGCGCGCCACCTGCTGACCGAGCCGGGCGCGCCGCGCAAGTCGCTCAAGGTCAAGTCGGTCAACGGAACGGTCGCTAATCTCAAGTGGACGCGCCCGCACTACGCCGACCTGCTCAAGCAGCGCTATGGCAGCGGCGTGGACTACCGCAATCATCCTTCGGAAGATTTTGCACGTGCCACCGTGTCGCTCGAGGATGAGCAGGGCAACGATCTGATGATTGAGGCGACCACTTCGTGGGCCTATGTGGGCGCGGGCCTCCGCATCCAGCTCGAACTGCTCGGGCCCGAATATGCGATGGAATTCAACTCGCTCAACACCGGCCTGAAGATCTTCATGTCGCGCGCAGTTACTGGCTCCGAGGGCGAAGACCTCGTCGAAAAGCAAAACGCCGAACAAGGCCTGATGCCGGTGCTGGAGGACGAGGCAGGCGTCTACGGCTACACCGACGAGAACCGCCACATGACCGAGTGCTTCCGCAAGGGCGAGACGCCGCTCGAGACCTTCGAGGACGGGCTTGCGGTGGTGGAAATCATGATGGGCCTTTACCGATCGGCTGAAATAGGCGAGACGGTGCACTTCCCTGCACCCGAACTCGAAAACTACGTGCCGGTCGTCGCACGCCACATCAGCTAAGTAGCCATGCCCATACCGCCGCTCCTCATCCTCGGAAACGTCAATGTCGACCTCGTCATGGGTGAGGTCGATGGCTGGCCTGCGGTTGGCACCGAGATCGTGGTGCCGCGCAGCGAGATGCGGCCGGGCGGTTCGGCTGGCAACACGGCTCTGGCGCTGAGTGGCATGGGCATCGCGCATCGCCTGTTGGCGAGCGTCGGCAACGACACGATGGGGACATGGCTAGCCGGCGGCTTTGACCAGGCCAACTCGACCTGGGTGATCGACGACTCGGATACTACGATCAGCGTCGGCATTGTCCACAAGGGCGGCGACCGCGTCTTCTTCACCGCGCCGGGCCATCTGCATCATGCGCAACTGGACGACCTGCTCCCCCATGTCCCAGCCGCGCCGACGGTGACTAGCTTCGCCTGCGTTTCCGGCGGCTTCCTCATGCCGTCGCTGATCGAGGGGACGAGTAAACTCCTGCGTCTTCTGAAGCAGCAGGGCTGGCAGACGGCGATCGATCCGGGCTGGCCGCCCGAGGGCTGGACCGAGGCCAACAAGAAGCGTTCCTTCGAGTGGCTCACGCTGGTCGACTACGCGCTGCTCAACGCCGAGGAGGTGAAAGGCCTGGGCGAGAGCGATGACCTCGATGCGGCGACTGCCGCGCTTTCCGCACGCTTCGGCACCGGCCAGACACTGGTCATCAAGAAGGGGCCGGACGGCGCCGCCGCCGTGCGCGACGACGTGACGGTTTCGGCCAAGGCAGCCCCGGTCACCGTCATCGACACTGTTGGCGCGGGCGACACCTTCAACGCCGCCTTCCTGGCCGGCCTGAGTCATGGCGAGGAACTTCAGGCCGCGCTCGAACGGGGCGTGCGTGCGGCTTCCCTGGCGATCTCGACCTTCCCACGCAGGTACAGCGCCTGAGTCCTGGCTCGTCACGTCGCGAACAGCACACCGAGCGGGTTTCTAGCCGGCTTTCATCGACAAAACTCGGGAAGCGGGACCCTTTGCGCGAGAAAGCTTGAATTTTCTCCCATTAGCGCGTACTGAAAATAAAAAAAAATTTACCATCAGTGAAAATCAGTGGCTGCAGGGTGAGCGATTTGGCAAAAGCATCGACACAGGCGGCACTGCCGCGCAAGTCTGTAATTGGTAAAGAGGAAAAGGCGACGGCATCAGCGAAAGATCTGGGTGCCGCCGCCAACGTGCTGAAGCAGAATCCGCATGCCGTCCGCGACTTGCGCGAGAACGTGCTGGAAGTCGCAATCGGGCGCGAGGTTCGCGCCTTCCGCAAGAAGCTTGGCATTACCGTCGCCGACCTGGCGGCGGCCACCAACATCTCGCTGGGCATGCTGTCCAAGATCGAGAACGGCAATACGTCGCCGTCGCTGACGACGCTGCAATCGCTGTCACGGGCGCTCGGCGTGCCGCTGACGGCTTTCCTGCGGCGGTTCGAGGAAGAGCGCAATGCGGTCTTCGTCAAGGCGGGCGAGGGCGTCGACGTCGAGCGGCGCGGCACGCGCGCCGGCCATCAGTACACGCTGCTCGGCCATATCGGATCGAACACGAGCGGCGTGACCGTGGAGCCCTATCTCATCACGCTCAGTGAGGACTCCGACGTGTTCCCGACCTTCCAGCACGATGGCATGGAGTTCCTCTACATGCTGGAAGGCGAGGTCGTGTACCGCCACGGCAACAACCTCTACACGATGCTGCCTGGCGACAGCCTGTTCTTCGATGCCGATGCCCCGCACGGCCCGGAACAGCTGACCACGCGGCCGATACGCTACCTTTCGATCATCTCCTACCCGCAGGGCGGCGGCAACGACTGAGCTTAGGCTCAGTCGGGTCCGAAGCCGGACGAGGTCGGCGCGCCGTCGTCGTATTGCGAGAGCCATTCGACGACGGTTTCGCGGTAGCGCGTCAGGCCCTTGTATTCGGCCAGCTCGTTCGGCAGGTCGCGCAGCACGCGATGGAAGCGCCGCGCCCACTTCCGCGAGGTCACGAGCTCGTCCATCTTGATCAGGTAGCAGCGGATCGGGAACACCAGCGCGTTGGAGCGCGGTAGCCGCCAGAAGGTCTGCAACTCGACGCGCAGATGCACCTTCTGGCCGACGTTTTCCGGCGTCACCGTCGTCCGGTCCACACCCCATTTGTGGTAATTCTCGGGGCTGGTGTCGAGACGCGGGTTGATCGTCATCGTCCAGTTGAAGCGCCGCGCGGGCTGGCCCTGCTGGACGTTGGTGAGGAACTTCAGCGCACGGTGGAAGATGCCCATCTCGTGCGCCAACGGCACCGGAGCATGCCATTCGAAGAAGTTCATGCCGATGTCGAAGTCGAGAGACCAGTCGGCCTGGGTGGTCACGATGCCGGCGTCCATCCACAGATTGCCGTCGCGCTGGTCGAGGACACTGAAATCGCCCTGGCTTTGACGGGTGATGTATTCCATCGGCCCGTAGGGCAGGGTGGAGACGTCGCCGAAGGTGAAGCGGTGGTCGATCCCGAGCGGCCGGTTGATCCAGTGCCATTTGTCGCCGTCGCGGGTGAGCGAGAAATGCTCCGGATAGCTTTCGGCCTTCTGGGTCATCAGCAGTTCGAGCAGGTCCCAGCCGGCCAGGGTCATGTGCGGCAGCGACTGGCAGCGCAGCGGGTCCTCGGCCAGAACCAGGGCCCGGTCCTCCATCTCGGAGACATAATGCTCGTCGACGTCGATCAGGTGCTCGAAGACCGTGTTCTTGGGGCCGGGCGTATGCGGCTCGATATTGACCGCATACATGTAGCTGTCCTCGTGAAAGGGGAAGGGAAACCGCCTGATCTGCTCGGGGCTGTTCCTGAAGCTGAAATCGTCCCGAAACGATTCCTTTCTGAAATTGATTCCCATGATCTCCTCCCTAACCGTAGACCGGGGTCATTCCGATGGAACGGCAAAGTGGGTGCGATCTTCGGTCTGGCGCGTACCGCGCTGAAGACCGCACTCACCTGCCAAGGTGATGGCTATCGCTCTAGAACGAGCGACTTGCCCTCGAAGCGCGAAACGCATGGCATGATCTTGCAGCCGGACTGATGCTCCTCCTCTGAGAGCCAGTGGTCGTTGTGCAGGAACTTGCCGTCATAAGAAATGACTTTGGTTTCGCATTGTCCGCAGACGCCGCCGCGGCACAGATAGGGCGGATCGATACCAGCAGCCTCGATCGTCTCGAGCAGGCTCTGCTGCTCGCCCACGTGGATCTGCTTGCCGCTGACTGCCAGCGTCACGTCGAAGGGCTTTCCCGGCTGCGGGGCCGCGAAGTGTTCGAAATGCACCGTCTCGCTCGGCCAGCCCGCCTCGGCGGCCGTGCGACGCACCCACTCGATCATGCCGGCAGGACCGCAGATATAGAGATGCGTGCCGAGCGGCTGCGAGGCGAGGAGTTGTTCCAGCGGCAGTTTCTCGCCCTGGTCATCGCGGTAGAGGTGGACACGCCGGCCATAGCGGCCCTTCAGCACGTCGGCATAGGTGGCCAGCGCTTCCGTGCGGCAGGTATAGTGGAGCTCGAAGTTGCCTGCATCGCCGGCCAGCTGCGAGGTCTGCGACATGAAGGGCGTGATGCCGATGCCGCCGGCGATCATCAGATGCTTCCTGGCCCGGAGGTCCAGCGAAAACAGGTTGACCGGGCTGCTGATGACCATGCGCATGCCAGGCTTGACCCGCTGGTGCATGAACAGCGAGCCGCCGCGGCCGGTATCGTCGCGCCGGACGCTGATCGTGTAGTCGCGCGTGTCCAACGGCGAACTCATCAGCGAATAGGGGTTCAGGCGGGTGCGGTCGTCGTCGCGCATTTCGACGACGACATGGGCGCCGCCGGAGAAGGTCGGCAGAAGCTGGCCGTCCGTTCGCTGGAAATGAAAGCGCTTGACCAGGTCGTTGACGGGGACGACGTCGGTGACGGTGACGTCGATCTTGCTTGTTCCGGCGCTCAACGGAAAATCTCCTCTGCTTGAGGGATTTCGGTCGGGTCCTCCGCATTGATGCAAACGCCCTGGAAGGCTGCGAGTCGACGCGAGTAATGATCCCGTACCAGCAGAAGCAGACCGCAATGCGAGCAGGTCACCGGCTGCGTGGTCACGTTTTCGGTGATGCCTTTGCAATGCACGCACTGGACCCGGCGTGCCAGGGAGCCGCGATGTTCGGTCTGGATCGAGGCGTGGTCGAAGCCGGCTTCCATTGCAGCCTGCATGGCCTGGCCGATCAGCCCTTCGGTGCCGGCCAGATAAATGCGAAGGCCCATATGTGCCGTCGCCAGTGTCTGGCGCAGCCTTGGCAAGGCAGCGGCGATCGAGGGGCCTTGATAGAAACGCGCCGGCTGCAGCGATTTCAGCGCGTCGACATAGTTCGTCCCGGTGTCATCCGGAACGAACATGATGTGGGCATCGGCGAAAAACCCCTCGGGAGCGGTCTTCGCCATGTCGAGTATTGCCGCCGCGCCTTCGGCGTCGGCGACGAAGAGGTGGTTGCGACCGGGCTGCGGTGACAGGGTTCCGTAGACCGGCCGGCTGAGTATGGTCTTGGCCGTCATGCCCGCTTCAACCCTTCGCGGTGCGCTTCAGCTTCTTCGGGTCGTCGAAGGGCAATGTGTGGGCGATAGCCTTGATCTTGCCGTTCTGGTTGTGGATTTCGAGCGGCGTGCCCTGCACCGCGCAGTCGACATCGAGGCGGGCAATGCCCATCGACTTCTTGACCAGCGGCGAATACATCGCGCAAGTGACCACGCCCACCTTCTTGCCGTCGCGATAGACGGGCGCGCCCTCGTCGGCCGGCTGCTCGCCTTCCAGCAGTACGCCGAAGATCTTGAAGCGCTCCTTGCCTCTCAGCCGGTAGTGCTCCTCGGCACCACGGAAGCCGGTCTTGCCGGGGCTGACAGTGAAGTCGAGGCCGAGCTCCCACAGCGTGTCGCCGGGGCCTTCGTTCTCGAACGGGTATTTCTGCGAGTTGTCGTAAGGGTAGAACAGCAGGTAGCTTTCCACGCGCAGCATATCGAGCGTGGTGAAGCGCGTCGGGATGATGCCCATGTCCGCGCCGTCTTCGAGGATCGCGTCCCAGACGGCGGGCGCATCCTGGCCGCGGCAGAAGATCTCGTAGCCGCGCTCGCCGGTGTAGCCGGTGCGCGAGATCATCACCGGGAAACCGAACAGACGCGTCTGCATGTGATGGAAGTAGTTGAGGTCGCGGATGCCGGGGACGTGCTTGGCCAGGAAGTCGACCGCCACCGGCCCCTGCAACGACAGGTCATGCAGATTGTCGTCGAAGCGGATCGAGACATCGCGGCCCATGGCGGCGCGGGTCAGTTCCTCATGGCCGGTGCCCGAACCGTGCACCACCATCCAGGAGTTCGGGCCCATCCGATAGAGGATGCAGTCGTCGGTGAACTTGCCGGCATCGTTGAGCATGCAGGCGTAGGCCGATTTGCCTGGGTAGATCTTCTCTACGTCGCGCGTAGTTGCCAGGTCGATGATGTGGGAGGCGTGCGGACCGTTGATGTGCACCTTCTTCAGTCCGGAAACGTCCATCAGCCCGGCCTTGGTGCGGATCGCGATGTATTCTTCGTTCGCGTCCTTGTCATAGGTCCAAGCAGTGCCCATGCCGCTCCAATCTTCAAGCTTGGAACCAAGGGCGCGATGGCGATCCGCCAAAGTCGAAAATCTCCACGACACCGTCATCTACTTCATCCTCCCATTTCAATAAATGTTCTTCTTCGTTTCACCTGAAGGGCGAAAACGCTGAGAAGTGGATCGACGGTGATACTGACGCAAAATTCCAAACGTGCAATACTGTAGTGCAAAAATTATTATTCGCAGGCAAACTCTATGCGTCGAGAAGCCTTCGAAGGGGATCGAATCGGTGCCTGAGGAAGGAGAGTTGCGGGAGGCGTGGGGTGCACGCGATGGGGGCCTGTGCGCCCCCGTCCCGCATCATGCTCTTTCTTTTCTATGATGAAAAAAAAATTCATGACGGTTGAATTTAGCCTGCAAAGCTGCTAGCCATTACGGTAGAAAAATACCAAGGAGGTGGAAGCCGATGTGTGGCATTGTCGGACTGTTTCTCAAGGACAAGTCGCTAGAGCCGCAACTGGGTGCCATGCTGTCGGAGATGCTTGTTCTGCTCACCGATCGTGGCCCTGACAGTGCGGGTATCGCGATCTACGGATCGCCGGAAAAGAACCAGGGCAAGATCACGATCCAGTCGCCGTCGCCGGAGCGCGACTTTGCGGGGTTGGATCAGGAAATCTCGAAAAAGATTGGCGCGGCCGTCAAGATGGCGGTGAAGTCGACTCATGCCGTTCTGGAAGTGCCGGTCGAGAAGCTCGACGCCGTGCGCGGCGCCGTTGCTGAACTGCGCCCCAATGCACGCGTGATGGGCGTGGGCGAGGCGATCGAGATCTATAAGGAAGTGGGTCTGCCGGAGAAGGTTGCCGAACGCTTCGAGGTTTCGAAGATGAGCGGAACGCACGGCATCGGCCACACTCGTATGGCGACTGAATCGGCTGTGACCACGATGGGTGCGCATCCGTTCTCGACCGGGCCCGACCAGTGCCTGGTGCACAACGGCTCGCTGTCCAACCACAACAACGTCCGTCGCGAACTGCGGCGCGAAGGCATGACCTTCGAGACCGAGAACGACACCGAGGTTGCGGCTGCCTATCTGTCGCACAAGATCGCTGGTGGCATGGCTCTCGGGGAGGCGCTGGAGTCGAGCCTGAACGATCTCGACGGCTTCTTCACCTTCGTGGTGGGCACCAAGAACGGCTTCGGTGTGGTGCGCGATCCGATCGCCTGCAAGCCTGCCGTGCTTGCCGAAACTGACCAGTATGTGGCGTTCGGTTCGGAGTACCGGGCGCTGGCCAACCTGCCGGGCATCGAACAGGCCAAGGTATGGGAGCCCGAGCCGTCCACCGTCTATTTCTGGGAGCACTGAGACGATGCCTACATCCAATCTTGCAACGGCACCGCGCGAGTCGAGCTACGCGTCCAGGGTTGTCGATCTTGCCGAGGTTCCTCTGCGGGAGCTCAACCAGGCGCTCCACGAGATCGATAGCGGGTCGAACGAGACCGCGTGGGAAGTGCTGAATCCCAAGGGCAATCACGCGGTCGCGGTTGGCGTCAATGCGCCGATCAGCGTCGATGTTCGCGGAAGCGTCGGCTACTACTGCGGCGGCATGAACCAGCAGGGCACCATCACGGTGCACGGCTCTGCGGGTCCGGGCGTCGGTGAAAACATGATGTCGGGCGCCATCGTCGTGAAGGGCGATGCCAGTCAGTATGCAGGAGCTACCGGGCGCGGTGGCCTGCTTGTCATCGAAGGCAACGCCTCGTCGCGCTGCGGCATCTCGATGAAGGGCATCAACATCGTCGTTCGCGGCAATGTCGGCCATATGTCCGCCTTTATGGCGCAGTCGGGTAACCTCGTGGTTCTGGGCGATGCCGGCGACGCGCTGGGCGACTCCATCTACGAAGCGCGCCTTTTCGTGCGCGGCAAGGTGAAGAGCCTTGGTGCCGACTGCATCGAGAAGGAGATGCGCCCCGAGCACATCGCGATCCTCAAGGATCTCCTGGAGCGTGCAGGCATGACCGATGTGAAGCCTGAAGAGTTCAAGCGCTACGGTTCCGCGCGCACGCTCTACAATTTCAACATCGACAACGCCGACGCGTACTGAGGTAAGATAGATATGAGCTACCACAATCCTCCGACCACACCGCGCAAGTCGTCGACGTTTGATGATTACGCAATGTCGGAAATCCGCCGTGCGGCCGCCACGGGCATCTACGACATCCGCGGCTCCGGCGCCAAGCGCAAGGTTCCGCATTTCGACGATCTGCTGTTCCTGGGTGCTTCGATTTCTCGCTACCCGCTCGAGGGCTATCGCGAGAAGTGCGAAACCAAGGTTGTGCTCGGCACGCGCTTTGCCAAGAAGCCGATCGAACTGAAGATCCCGATCACCGTCGCCGGCATGAGCTTCGGCTCGCTGTCCGGCCCGGCCAAGGAAGCACTGGGTCGCGGCGCCACGATTGCGGGCACGTCGACGACCACCGGTGACGGCGGCATGACCGAGGAAGAGCGCGGCCATTCCCAGACCCTGGTCTACCAGTACCTCCCGTCGCGCTATGGCATGAACCCGCGCGATCTGCGCCGCGCCGACGCCATCGAAGTGGTGGTCGGTCAGGGCGCCAAGCCCGGCGGCGGCGGCATGCTGCTCGGCCAGAAGATCTCCGACCGCGTCGCCGAGATGCGTACGCTGCCGAAGGGCATCGACCAGCGCTCGGCCTGCCGTCATCCGGACTGGACCGGCCCGGACGATCTCGAGATCAAGATCCTTGAGCTCCGCGAGATCACCGATTGGGAAAAGCCGATCTACGTCAAGGTTGGCGGTGCGCGCCCCTATTACGACACCGCGCTCGCGGTGAAGGCAGGTGCCGACGTCGTCGTTCTCGACGGCATGCAGGGCGGCACGGCCGCCACGCAGGAAGTGTTCATCGAGCATGTCGGCCAGCCTCTCCTGGCCTGCATCAGGCCGGCGGTACAGGCGCTGCAGGACCTCGGCATGCACCGCAAGGTGCAGCTGATCGTGTCAGGCGGCATCCGCAACGGTGCGGATGTGGCCAAGGCGCTGGCGCTCGGCGCCGACGCGGTTTCGATTGGTACGGCGGCGCTCATCGCGCTCGGCGACAACGATCCGCGCTGGGAGGAAGAGTATCGCAAGCTCGGCTCTACCGCCGGGGCCTACGATGACTGGCATGAAGGAAAAGACCCTGCAGGTATTACCACGCAGGATCCGGAACTGATGAAACGTGTCGATCCGATCGCCGCGGGCCGGCGACTGGCCAACTACCTGAAGGTGATGACGCTGGAGGCACAGACGATCGCTCGCGCTTGCGGCAAAAACCATGTGCACAATCTGGAGCCCGAAGATCTGTGCGCACTGACCATCGAGGCCGCCGCCATGTCCGGCGTCCCGCTTGCAGGAACGAACTGGGTACCGGGGAAAAACACTTTCTGACCAATAACTACCGGGAGGAGCACATAAATGGGAACGGCTTTCGAGACTAAACTCGACCATACTAAAACGACTGACCTCGCCGAGTTCGCGAAGGCGAGGGACGTCAAGTACTTCATGGTTACCTATACCGACCTGTTTGGCAGCCAGAGGGCCAAACTCGTTCCGGCGCGGGCCATTGCCGATATGCAGAAAGACGGAGCCGGCTTTGCCGGCTTCGCGACGTGGATGGACCTGACGCCGGCCCATCCCGACATGCTCGCGGTGCCGGATCCGAGCTCGGTGATCCAGCTGCCGTGGAAGCCCGAAGTAGCCTGGCTGGCCTCCGACTGCGTCATGGAAGGCAAAAGCGTCGAGCAGGCGCCGCGCAACACGCTGAAGCGCCTTATCGCTGAGGCGGCTAAGGAAGGCCTTCGTGTCAAGACCGGCATCGAGCCGGAATTCTTCCTGACCACGCCCGACGGCAAGATGATTGCCGACTCGTATGACACCGCGAACAAGCCCTGCTACGACCAGCAGGCGGTCATGCGCCGCTACGACATCATCGCCGAAGTCGCCGACGCCATGCTGGACCTCGGCTGGGAGCCGTATCAGAACGACCACGAGGACGCCAACGGGCAGTTCGAAATGAACTGGGCCTATGACGACACGCTGGCGACCGCCGACAAGTACTCCTTCTTCAAGTTCATGATGAAGACCGTTGCCGAAAAGCACGGTCTGCGCGCCACCTTCATGCCCAAGCCGTTCCCCACGCGTACCGGTAACGGCTGCCATGCCCATATCTCGGTGTGGGATCTTGACGGCCAGGTGAACATGTTCGCCGACCGCAATTCTTCGGACGGCCTGTCGGAGAAGGGCATGCACTTCCTGGGCGGCATCATCAAGCACGCCCCGGGGCTCACCGCGATCACCAACCCGACCGTGAATTCCTACAAGCGCATCAACGCGCCGCGTACGACTTCGGGGGCGACCTGGGCTCCCAACACGGTGACCTGGACCGGCAACAACCGCACGCACATGGTACGCGTGCCTGGCCCGGGCCGCTTTGAGCTCCGCCTGCCTGATGGCGCGGCCAACCCCTATCTGATGCAGGCTGTCATCATCGCGGCCGGCCTCAGCGGCATCCGTGCCAAGGCCGATCCCGGCCCGCGCAGCGACATCGACATGTACAAGGACGGCCACACCGTGACGCACGGCTCGAAGCTGCCCCTGAACCTGCTCGACGCCCTGCGTGAACTCGACAAGGACACCGAGCTGAAGGGGCTGATGGGCGAGGAGTTCACGCGCGGCTTCATCAAGCTGAAGACGCAGGAGTGGAACTCCTACGCAAGCCAGCTCACCCAGTGGGAACTCGACAACACCCTCGACTGCTAACTTGCTTCGGAAACGGAAATTGCAGGCCTTTTCGCGGAAAACACGGTGATGAAGTACTCAATTTTTTCGCTCGCGAAGGCGGCGCTTTCTGGTCACAAGGGGTGGGGGCGTGCCTGGCGGGACGCCCCTCCCAAGTCTCACTATGACGTGGTGATTATCGGCGGCGGCGGCCATGGGCTTGCCACCGCCTACCACCTCGCCCATCAATACGGCATCCGCAACGTTGCGGTGCTGGAGAAGGGGTGGATCGGTTCCGGCAATGCCGGCCGCAACACCACCATCATCCGCTCCAACTACGGTCTCCCCGGCAACACGGGCTTCTACGAACTTTCGATGAAGCTGTGGGAGCGTATGGAGCAGGATCTCAATTACAATGCGATGGTCAGCCAGCGCGGCATCGTGAATCTCTATCATTCCGATGCGCAGCGCGACGCCTTCGCGCGCCGCGGCAACACCATGCGCATCAACGGCATCGATGCCGAATTGCTCGATCGTGCGCAGATCCAGCAGATGATGCCGTTCCTGAATTTCGACAACGCACGCTTCCCCATCCAGGGCGGGCTTCTGCAGCGCCGTGCCGGCACGGCCCGTCATGACGCCGTGGTCTGGGGCTATGCGCGCGCCGCCGACCTGCTCGGCGTGGACATCATCCAGAACTGCGAGGTCACCGGCTTCGTCCGCGACCACAACGGCAAGGTGACTGGCGTGGAAACGTCCCGCGGCCGCATCGGCGCCGGCAAGGTCGGCATGGCGGTTGCCGGCAGCACCTCGCGGGTTGCTGGCATGGCAGGCCTCAGGCTGCCCATCGAGAGCCATGTGCTGCAGGCCTTCGTGTCGGAGGCAATCAAGCCGCTCATCCCGGGCGTCATCACTTTCGGCGCTGGCCACTTCTATGTCAGCCAGTCCGACAAGGGCGGCCTGGTCTTCGGCGGCGATCTCGACGGCTACAACTCCTACGCCCAGCGCGGCAACATGCCTGTCATGGAAGACGTTTGCGAAGGCGGCATGGCGCTGATGCCGATGATCGGCCGCATCCGACTGCTGCGCCAGTGGGGCGGCATCATGGATATGTCCATGGACGGCACGCCCATCATCGACAAGACGCCGGTCGACGGCCTCTATCTCAACGCCGGCTGGTGTTATGGCGGCTTCAAGGCGACGCCGGCTTCCGGCCTGGTCTTCGCGCATCTGCTGGCGACCGACACGCCACACGAGGAGGCGAAACGCTTCCGTCTCGACCGGTTCGAACGTGGCGCGATGATCGACGAGAAGGGCCAGGGCGCCCAACCAAATCTGCACTGAAAGCGAGGCAGACGGAAATGCGCATTGCATGTCCCTTTTGCGGCGAACGCGAGAACGGCGAATTCACCTATCTGGGCGACGCCAAGCCGAAGCGCCCGGCCATCACGGCCGTTGACGCGGGCAAGGGCTCCGAAGGCGAGCAGGATGTCTTCTACGACTACGTCTACCTGCGCGACAACGTCGCCGGCGTGATGAGCGAATACTGGTATCACGGTGGCGGTTGCCGCTCCTGGCTGGTCGTCGAGCGCAACACCCTGACCCATGAAATCAGCTCCGTGCGTGCCGCTCCCGGCACCGGGGCGGCCGCCGCCAAGGCTGGCTCGGAATACGCGAAGGCAGGTGCAGAATAATGGCATCGCATCAATCCCACCGGCTTCCCAAGGGCGGCCTGGTCGACCGGACCAAGGCAGTCGACTTCACCTTCGACGGCAAGCGGATGACCGGCTATGCCGGCGACACGCTGGCCTCGGCGCTGGTCGCCAACGGCGTGACGCTTGTCGGCCGTTCCTTCAAGTACCACCGCCCGCGCGGCATCCTGACCGCCGGCCCAGAAGAGCCGAATGCGCTCGTGGAACTGCGCACCGGCGCGCGGCGCGAACCCAACACCAAGGCGACCACGGTCGAGCTCTATGACGGGCTGGTTGCGTTGAGCCAGAACCGCTGGCCTTCGCTCGCCTTCGACGTCATGTCGGTCAATTCGCTGGCGTCGCCGATCTTTGTCGCCGGCTTCTACTACAAGACCTTCATGTGGCCGGCGAAGTTCTGGGAGTCGCTCTACGAGCCCGCCATCCGCCGGGCTGCCGGCCTCGGCCGTCCAAGCGGCGTGGCCGACCCCGATCACTATGACAAGGCATGGGCGCATTGCGACGTGCTGGTGGTCGGTTCCGGTCCGACCGGCATTGCTGCCGCACTTGCCGCCGGCCGTACCGGTGCACGCGTCATCCTGGCCGAGGAAGACCGCATCGCTGGCGGCCGCCTCAACAGCGACGGCGGCGAGATCGACACCATGCCGGCTGCCGAGTGGCTGGCCAGCGCGCTTGCCGAACTCGAAGGCGCGCCCAATGTCCGCGTGATGACGCGCACGGCAGTGTTCGGCGTTTATGACGGTGGCGTCTATGGTGCGCTGGAACGCGTCAATGACCATGTTCCTGTGCCGGCAAAGCACCAGGTGCGCCAGCGCCTGTGGCGCATCGTGGCCAAGCGCTGCGTCGTAGCGGCGGGCGCAAGCGAGCGGCCGATCGTGTTCCCCGGCAACGACCGGCCCGGCGTGATGATGGCTTCGGCCGTGCGCACCTATATCGAGCGCTTCGCGGCTGCCCCGGGTCAGCGTCTGGCGCTGTTCACCAACAATGACGACGGCTGGAAGACGGTCGAGACTGCGCACCGGGCCGGACTCGGAATCGCGGCCGTCATCGACTCGCGCGGCGAGGTTCCGCAGCAGTACCGGTCGCTGGCGCAGCAAGGCGGTTTTTCCGTTCTCAACGGCACGGTCTCCGGCGTGCGCGGCAGCAAGTCGGGCGTCACCGGGGTTGATGTCGCTCTCGTCGGTGGCGGTAGTGCCAACGTGGCTGCCGATGTCCTGGCCATGTCTGGCGGCTGGAACCCGTCCGTCGGTCTTGCCTCGCATCATCGCGGCCGGCCGAAATGGCGCGACGACATCGCCGCCTTCGTGCCGGAGGGCTGCCCGCCCGGAATGTCGGTAGCAGGCGCTGCCAATGGCGACCTGTCGCTCGGCGCTTGCCTGCGCAGCGGTCATGCGGCCGGGTTTGCAGCGGCGGCCGAGTGCGGCCATGCTGGCGCGAACCACTCGGCACCTGCCGCGACCGACGAGAGCTCGGCAATCGCAGCGCTGTGGCACGTCGAGGGCAAGCAGAAGGCCTTCGTCGACTTCCAGCACGACGTCACGGCTTCCGATGTGGCGCTGGCGCAGCGCGAAGGCTTCGAGTCGGTCGAGCACCTGAAGCGCTACACCACGCTCGGCATGGCCACCGACCAGGGCAAGAACTCCAACGTGACCGGCCTCGCGATCATGGCCGAATTGACCGGCCGCTCGATCCAGCAGACGGGCACGACCATCTATCGCCCGCCGCATGTGCCGGTGGCGATCGGCGCGTTCGCCGGTCATCATCGCGAGGAGAGCTTCCATTCCACCCGTCTGGCTCCTTCGCACCACTGGGCCGCAGAGCGCGGCGCGGTGTTCGTCGATACCGGCCTCTGGAAGCGCGCGCAGTGGTATCCGCTGCCCGGCGAGAAGGACTGGCTGACCTCGGTCACCCGCGAGGTTCTGGCCGTGCGCAACGGCGTCGGCTTCTGCGACGTCTCCACGCTCGGCAAGATCGACGTGATGGGCAAGGACGCCGGCACCTTCCTCGACCGCGTCTACATCAATGCCTTCTCCTCGCTGGGCGTCGGCAAGGCCCGCTACGGCCTGATGCTGCGCGAGGATGGCATCGTCATGGATGACGGCACCACCTCGCGGCTCGCGGAGGACCACTATTTCCTCACCACCACCACGGCCAAGGCCGGGCCGGTGATGCAGCATCTCGAATTCTGCCGGCAGGTTCTGTGGCCCGAGCTCGACGTGCAGCTCACCTCCTGTACCGACCAGTGGGCGACCTTCTCCATCGCCGGACCCAAGACCCGCGACCTCCTGCGCGAGATCGTGGATCCCGCGGAAGACCTGTCGAACGAGGGCTTCCCGTTCATGGGCGTGCGGGAAGTACAGCTTCGCGGTGGCATGTTTGCGCGGCTGTACCGCATCTCCTTCTCCGGCGAGATGGCGTTCGAGATTTCGGTGCCGGCCCGCTATGGGGATGCGCTGGCGCGCAACCTGATGATCGCGGGCGAGCCTTTCGGCGTGACGCCCTATGGCACCGAAGCGCTTGGCGTCATGCGCATCGAAAAAGGCCATGTGGCCGGACCGGAGCTCAACGGCACGACGACGGCGGACGACCTCGGCCTCGGCAAGATGATGTCCAAGAAGAAGGATTTCGTTGGCCGCGTCATGGCCGGGCGCGAGGGGCTGGTTGCGCCTAACCGCCAGGTGGTCGTGGGTCTGAAACCCGTCGACAAGGCGCAGCGGCTGCGTTCGGGCGCCCATATCATCCCGAAGGGCGCGGCCGTTGGCCCGGAAACCGACCAGGGCTACGTCACCTCCGTCTGCCACTCGCCGATGCTCGGCCAGTGGATCGGCCTTGGCCTCGTCGAACGTGGACGCGAGCGCATCGGCGAGATCGTGCGCGCGCACGATCCGCTGCGTGGCGAAGACTACGAAGTCGAAATCTGCAATCCGGTCTTCTACGATCCCGAAGGAGGACGTCAGCGTGGCTGAATTTGTCTGGACCGCTCGTTCCGCGCTGCACCAGGCCGTCGTTCCCGGCACCCTTGGTGCAATGACGGCAGGCGCCGGCGTGGTTCTCACCGAAATCCGCGATTTCGACCTCGTGCAGATCATGGCCCGGCGCGGCCAATGGGAAGCGACTGCGAAGGCGGTCAAGGCGCATTTTGGCGTCGCCGCCCCGGCCGTGCGGACGGTCGCTGCCGCCAAGACCGCGACGCTGATCTGGTCGGGAGCCGACCAGTTGATGGCGCTGTCGCCGCGCGCGGCCGGTGCTTCCCAGCCCGTCAATGCGCTGCGCCCCGTTTTCGAAGACGTGGCTTCCCTGTCCGACCAGTCCGATGGCCGTTGCCTGATCCGTATGTCGGGACCACGGGTGCGCGAGATGCTGGCCAAGCTGTCCTCCGTGGATCTGCATGATGGCATGTTCCCGGTCGGCGCTGCGGCCGCCACCTCGATCGACCACACGGCGGTCAATCTGTGGCGCGAAGCGGATGCTGCCGACGGCTCGCCGGTCTTCAACGTTCTGGTATTCTCCAGCTTTGCCGACAGCCTCTGGGACACAATTGTCGACGCGGCGGCCGAATACGGCATCGAGGTCGCGAACCCCGCACGCCTCGCGGCCTGACAGCCGCCAGGCTTCCTTCCAAAGCAAAGGCCGACACCGGTTGCCGCCGGTGTCGGCCTTTCTATTTGGGGCCTTGATGGTGATCGGTCAGGCTGGCGCTGCCTGCACGGACAGGAGGCCTATATGGATAGCCGTGCCCGGAAACTCGAGCTCGGTCAGGAACGTTGGGCCGAGAGCCTGACGTCCATGGCTCGGCGTGCCGTGCTGGTTGCCCTCATGTGCCTGCTTGGCATTGCCGCGCTGACAAGTGCCCATGCGGCGGAGAACCGGCCCTCATTGGCGATTTCCGGTTTCTTCCTGATCGATACATCGGGCGAACAGCGCAACCAGACGGCGGAGCATGAAGCGCGGCTCAAGCGCTTCGACGACGTCATGCACGAGGAACTCGCCGGCAGCGGACGGTTTACGCTGGTAGAGATGAAATGCCCGCAGCCACGCTGCAGCGGTCAATCGATGACGATGGACGAGCTGTTGCGCTACGCCAGAGATGCCGGCGCGCGTTTCCTCGCTGTCGGTGCCATTGAAAAGATGAGCACGCTGGTACTCTGGGCGCGGCTTGAAGTCTATGACGTCGCTTCCCGCAAGATGGTCTTCAATCAGCTCTTCACGTTTCGCGGCGACAACGACGAAGCCTGGCAGCACGCGGCGCATTATGTGGCCAACGAGTTCATCAAGAACGCGCCGACGCAGTAGGGGCCAATCTTGGCAAGGCTCAGACAAAAACGCCGCGCGGGGTGGCCGCGCGGCGCTGAAGGGCAGGTGGGCCGGCGGCGACCGCCGGCCTGGTCCGGGCCTAGAACAGGCCCTCGATCTGGCCGTGTTCGTTGAGGAAGATCTTTTCCGACGACGGCACCTTGGGCAGGCCCGGCATGGTCATGATCTCGCCGCAGATGACGACGACGAAGCCGGCGCCGGCCGACAGCCGCACCTCGCGCACCGGCACGGTGTGGCCGGTCGGCGCGCCGCGCAGATTGGGGTCGGTCGAGAACGAGTACTGCGTCTTGGCCATGCACACCGGCAGGTGGCCGTAGCCCTGCTGCTCCCAGGCGTGCAGCTGGTCGCGCACGCTCTTGTCGGCGATCGCCTCGGAGCCGCGGTAGATGCGCTGGACGATGGTGTTGACCTTGTCGAACAGGCTCATCTCGTCGGGGTAGAGCGGCGCGAACTGCGCCGCACCGCTCTCGGCGAGCTGCACCACCTTGTGCGCCAGCGCCTCGATGCCGGCCGAGCCCTCGGCCCAGTGCTTGCACAGGATCGCCTCCTCGCCCATCGCGGCGACGAAGTCCTTGACCGCCTGGATCTCGGCTTCGGTGTCGGAGTGGAAGTGGTTGATCGCCACCACCGCCGGCACGCCGAACTGCTTGACGTTCTCGATGTGGCGGCCAAGGTTGGCGCAGCCCTTCTTCACCGCCTCGACGTTCTCGGCGCCGAGGTCTTCCTTCTTGACGCCGCCGTTCATCTTCAGCGCCCTGACCGTGGCGACGATCACCGCCGCCGCCGGCTTCAGGCCGGCCTTGCGGCACTTGATGTCGAAGAACTTTTCGGCGCCGAGATCGGCGCCGAAGCCGGCCTCGGTGACGACGTAGTCGGCGAGCTTCAAGGCGGTGGTGGTGGCCATCACCGAGTTGCAGCCATGCGCGATGTTGGCGAACGGGCCGCCATGCACGAAGGCCGGGTTGTTCTCCAGCGTCTGCACCAGGTTGGGCTGCATGGCGTCCTTGAGCAGCACCGTCATGGCGCCGTCGGCCTTGATGTCGCGGGCATAGACCGGCGATTTATCGCGGCGGTAGGCGATGATGATGTCGCCGAGGCGCTTCTCGAGGTCTTTCAGGTCGGTGGCCAGGCACAGGATCGCCATCACCTCGGAGGCGACGGTGATGTCGAAGCCGGCCTCGCGCGGATAGCCGTTGGCGACCCCGCCGAGCGAGCAGACGATCTCGCGCAGCGCGCGGTCGTTCATGTCCATGACCCGGCGCCAGGCGACGCGGCGGGTGTCGATGCCCTGCTCGTTGCCCCAGTAGATGTGGTTGTCGATCAGCGCCGACAGCAAATTGTGGGCGGTGGTGATGGCGTGGAAGTCGCCGGTGAAGTGGAGGTTCATGTCCTCCATCGGCACCACCTGGGCATAGCCGCCGCCGGCGGCCCCGCCCTTGACGCCGAAGTTGGGCCCGAGCGAGGCCTCGCGGATGCAGATCACCGCCTTTTTGCCGATGCGGTTCAAGCCGTCGCCGAGGCCGACGGTGGTGGTGGTCTTGCCCTCGCCGGCCGGGGTCGGGTTGATGGCGGTGACCAGGATCAGCTTGCCGTCCTTGTTGCCCTTGACCGACTGGATGAACTCGGCCGAGACCTTGGCCTTGTCGTGGCCGTAGGGCAGCAAATGCTCGTTGGCGATGCCGATCTTGGCGCCGATCTCCTGGATCGGCCGCTTCTTGGCGGCACGCGCTATTTCGATGTCTGTCTTGAATTCGGGCATCAGTCTCGCTCCCTTCGAACGTGAATTCAGTCTCTTGGTACGGCAAGCGCCTGGAGCAGGATGCAGTCCCGCGCCGTGGCAACATGCGCGATTATCTCACCCGAAGGCGGTCGCGCAGGCCTGGAATTTGGAAACCTCTCCTCTTGGGGACAGTTAGCCCTGCCGCTGCCGATGCGTCAACCTTCATGAAAGAAAATTTCATGTTAAGAATTATTTTTTGCCCTCGTCCTTGGTCGAAGAGGGACGAAAAAAGGCCGGCCTGGTGGCCGGCCTTCGTCTCCTAGGGACGCGTGAACGTCAGATCACGAAGAACCAGTTGGCGACGAGCACGACGGTCAGACCGGCCGCCAGCGTCAGGTAGGGCAGGATGCCCGCCTTGCGGTTCTTGAGGTCCTCCTGCTTGATGCCGAGGTCGTCCAGCATGTTCTCGGGGAACTTGCCGCCGTCCTGGATGTAGTGCCGATAGCAGAACACCGGGATGATCAGCGAGGCGGCGATGAGGCCGGCCCAGAGCGCCCAGGGGTTCCACACCTTGGCGCCGGCGCCCATGAACATGGCGTTGACGTAGGAGAGCATGCCGCCGACGGCGATCAGGATCGTTGGCGCCTTCCATGGCCGGTGGATATGGCCGTTGTCGATGCGGTGAATCCAGCCCGAGTTGAGGTTCAGGAAGTTGAAGATGATGTAGCCGCAGTTCGACACGGCAAGGATGAAGAAGTAGCTGGTGGCGTCGGCCGCAGCGATAGCCAGCAGGAACAGGTTGAAGACCAGGTCGGTCCACATCGCCGAGGTCGGCGCGCCGTGACCGTTGACATGGGCCAGATAGCGCGGCAGCCAGCCGTCGACGCCGCCCTGGTAGAGGGTGCGCGACGAGCCCGCCATGGCTGTCATGATCGCCAGCATCAGGGCGCAGATCATAAGCATCATCATGATGGCGGTGATGAAGCCGGAGCCGCCGACCATGCGTGCCATCGCCTGGCCCACGCCCGAGCCGTCGACGATCGGGTCGGCCAGCATGCCGTTGATGCCGAGCACGCCCTGGAAGGTGAATGGCACCAGCGTGTAGAGGAGCAGGCACAGCAGGCCCGAATAGAGGATCGCCCGAACAGTGTCGCGACCGGGGTTGCGGAATTCACTGGTGAAGCAGATCGACGTCTCGAAGGCGTAGGCCGACCAGGCGGCGATAAAGAGGCCGCCGAACACCAGCGTCCAGCCGGAGATGTTCCAGGTGCCCGGCTCTGCCGCATAGGCCTCTGCCAGCGGCACGAAGGGCGTGTAGTTGTCCCAGTTGATCTGGCCGGTGATGATCGGCACGATGCCCACGATGAGCATCGGGACGATGACGATCAGGCCGACATATTTCTGCACGCTGGCGGTGCCGAGAATGCCGCGATGCTGGATCGAGAAGGTGATCAGCATCAGGACGACGCCAATCCAGAACACCGAATTGAGCGAGAAGCTGACCGGCCCGAGCGTGCCGCTGTAGAGCGTCCATTCACGGATGGCTGGCGTGGCCGCCGCGGTCAGCGTTGCGATGGCGTCGGCCGCCGTCTTGCCGGCATTGGCCGGGTCGGCCAGCCAGGCGACGACTTCCGGTGAAGCGTCGGAGAAGCCGGGAATCGGGGCAAGGGCGTTGAGAATGTAGGCCGCCGCGATGGAGCAGCCGAGCGACAGAACCGGCGTCCAGGCCAGCCAGTTGCACCATACCGACAGCGGTGCGATGAACTTCGAGTAGCGCAGCCATGCGGTGGCCCCATAGACCGAGGCACCGCCCGACTTGCTGGGGAATAGACCGGCGATCTCGGCATAGGTGAAGGACTGGATCAGGCCGAGCGTGACCGAGGTCATCCAGATCACGAAGGCCAGCGTGCCGGTGGTTCCGGCGATGCCGCCGATCGAAAATAGAACAAGCGCAGGCACGCCGCTGGCCACCCAAAAGGCGCCGCGCCAGTCGATGGTGCGGTGCAATTGTCCTTCGGATGCGGGCGCCAACCCGCTGACTGTAGAACTCATCTCGAAAGTTCTCCCATTGTTTATCGATTGATATGTCCCCTGCGACCGTGTCGTTGCTGCCGGTTGCCCAGCTTTGCGAAGGTCGAAGCCGGCCTTTCCACACAGTCTTATTTTTTTCCCGGCAGTAAAGGATGGCATAGAGTGCCCTTGCGTCAAGCTCTTTGTTGCGCGCTAGAGACACATTCTCTGCCGAAAGGCATCGCAAGGCGTGCATGCGCAGGAATTGCACATGTTCGACGGGCGGCGGCCGGCTATCAAGTCAGCGGAGGGAGGATATTCAGGCGCCGGCGGCGCGGCGGGGCGGGGAGAAAGGCACGGTCGGCAAGGCGACCGACTCTTCCGACAGGCTGCCGCGATAAAGCGCGGCGATGAGGTCGGACTGGGTGACGATGCCGACGAGGTTTCGTGCGGTATCCGCGACGGGGAGATGGTGTAGCCCGGCATCGGCCATGACCGGCACAAGCGCGGTCACCGGGGTGTCCGGCGATGCGGTATGTACGGGGACCGTCATGATCTCGCCGACCGTCCTCTTCAGGCTCCGCCTGGGGCGCACAGCGCTGCGGAGGCGCCGGCCGAGGCCGAGATGAAGCTCTCCATTTGGGCCCCAGTTGGCACTTTCCATGAAATCGGTCTGGGTGACGATGCCGGCTATGCTGCGGTCCTCCGCGATCACCGGCAGGGCCTTGATATGATGCGCGCACAACAGGGCCCAGGCTTCGTGCAACGAGGTTTCGGCCGAGACCGTCGCCACGTCGCGCGACATGATGTCGGCGCAACGTATCTCGCCGAAGCGGCGATGATAGGCCTGCATCTCGGCCTCGTGCAGCAGCGCACCGAGATCGTCTCTGCTGACGTCGATCATCTCGCCATGGCGCTTCAGCGCCGCGTCGAGGTCGGCCGCGGTAAAGCCTACGCGCTGGCTTGGCAGCGGGTCGGCCGTGTTGTGCGGATTGGCTGCCGGAAGCGGCGCCAGATGCGGGTATCGGCGACCGGTGAGATTGTTGAAGGCCAGCGCCGCGGCAAGCATAAGCAGCGAATTCACGCCCACCGGCCACAGTGCAAAACTATAACCGGCCTCGTGTACGGCGGGACCACCGAGAACCGCCGTGAGCGCCACCGCGCCACTCGGCGGGTGCAGGCAGCGCAGCGCCAGCATGGCCCCGATCGCGAGGGCGACGGCGAGGGCGGCCGCAATGAGCAGGTCGTCGATCCACAGGGCGCAGCTGATGCCGATCATGGCCGCGATCATGTTGCCGCCGATGATCGACCAGGGCTGAGCCAGCGGGCTCGACGGAACCGCGAATAGCAGCACGGCGGAAGCGCCCATCGGGGCGATCAGAAGCGGGGATGCGCTGCTCGCGCCGACCGCCAGCTTGGTGATGAGCCCGGTGAGGAAAATGCCCACCAGCGCTCCGCAGCAGATGCGTACGCGCTCCAGCCGGCCGACGGGCGGCAGGGCCGGAAGCAGCCGTTTGAGCATGGACATTAAATCGGGCATGGGTCGGTTCGGCGTTGCGGAGGCGCAGTTACGCCCAACCGCATCATGATCGCAAGGAACCGTTTTGCCTGTGCGAGCGAGTTTGGGAAAAGGATGACTTTTCGGTCACACCCGGCGCTGGCGGGTAAAGGAAAACCCGCCGTCCGCCAGGGTATCCGGCCGCGTCAGGAACGCGGCCGTGTCTTCTGCGGGTCGTAGTGGGCGAAGGCCACGACGCGGGCCGGCAGGCGCTTCTGCTGGCCGTCGAGCTTGCCGATTTCCACTTCCGCGCCGATGTCGGCATGGGCAACGTCGAGCCGCGCCAGCGCGATGTTCTTGCCGAGCACCGGCGAGCGCATGGACGAGGTGATCTCGCCGATCTGGGCGCGACCGACATGCACGCAGTCGCCATGGCCGACGGCGACGTTGGCATCTATGTCGAGGCCGACCAGTTTGCGCGACGGGTGCTCCTTGCGGCGGATCAGGGCATCGCGGCCGATAAAGTCGTCGGTCTTGGTCTTCAGGGGCACGGTGAAGCCGATGCCGGCCTCAAACGGGTCGGTCTGGTCGGAGAAATCATAGCCGGCAAAGATAAGCCCGGCCTCGATGCGCACCATGTCCAGCGCATGCAGCCCCATCGGCTTGAGACCATGGGGCTGGCCGGCCTCCCACACGGCGTCGAACACCTTCTCGGCGTCGCGCGGATGGCACCAGATCTCGTAGCCGAGCTCGCCGGTATAGCCGGTGCGCGACACGACGATCGGCACGCCCTGCGAATCGCCGATACGTGCGATCGCGAAACGGAACCATTCGAGCTCGGCGATGGAGGGCTGGGCCGGCGAGGTCCAGATGATCTCCTTGAGGATGTCGCGGCTTTTCGGCCCCTGCACGGCGATGTTGTGCATCTGGTCGGTCGACGAGCGCACCATCACCTTCAGGCCGAGTTTTTCCGCGGTTTCGCGCAGCCAGATGCCGCTGTAATCGTCGCCGCCGATCCAGCGGAAATTGTCCTTGCCGAGCCGCAGCAGCGTGCCGTCGTCGATCATGCCGCCATGCTCGTAGCACATGGCGGTGTAGACGACCTGGCCGACGCCGAGCTTCTTGACGTCGCGGGTCAGCGTGTACTGCAGCAGCGCTTCCGAATCCGGCCCGGTGACTTCGAACTTGCGCAGCGGCGACAGGTCCATGACCACCGCCTTCTCGCGGCAGGCCCAGTATTCCTCGAGCGGGCCTTCCTTGGCGAAGGAATTGGCCAGCCAGTAGCCGCGGTATTCGACGAAGTTGCGGGTGTGCTTGGCGAAGCTGGAATGGAAAGCGGTTTCACGGGTCATCTTGGGCTCGGCATCCGGAGTCGTTCGTGTGGCAACGGCACGGGAGAATTTCTGCGCGCCCGAATAGGTCCGCACATGAATGTCGGTGAGGTTCCAGCCATTGGCCGGCGAGGTGTCGTCGGGGCAGGCGGAGGAGACGCAGACGATGTCGGTCAGGGCGCGCAACAACACGTAGTCGCCGGGCCGTGACCATGGCTCGTCCGAAAACATCACGCCGTGGGCGTCGATCCCGGTGTTGAAGAAGAAGTTGATCGCCATCCAGCCGGCGCGCGGATTGACGCCCTTGTCGGCCAGCGCGTTGTTGAAGTTCTGCGAGCAGTTGATGTGACCGGGATAGCCTATGTCGTCGTAATATTTGGCCGCGCACGCCAGCGCGAAGGCGTCGTGGCGGCCGCAGGTGTCCTGCACCACCTCGACCAGCGGCTCGAAATCCTGATCGTAATACTTCGAGTGCAGGCCGGGCATCGGATAGCTGGTGCCCATCAGCGTGCGCGTGGTGGTGACGTCGAGCGGATGGTCCTTGCCCTTGTCGAGCTTGCGCGCCGAAAAGCACTGGAAGTCGGTGCATTGGCGGCCATCGACATCGATGATCTGGATGAAGTCGCCAGCCTTGACGAAGTAGGAGCGGGCGGTCGCCGACTTCACGCGCAGATCCAGTACGGGGTCGGCGAGCGGGTCGGGCAGATCGGATTTTCCAGTCGGCCGGATGCGGGCGCGCTGCACCAGCATCAGCAGCGGCGTGGCGGTGTCGTGGCCGTCGACTGCCATGGGGCCGCCGGGTGCGGCCACCACCAGGCTACCGTCGCGGGCGACCGTGAAGGTCTCCTCCGTGCCCGGCGCGCTGGAACTGCCGAACAGGCGCACGGCCTCGGCCCGGGCTAGGTCGATCTTGCGTCGCTCCAGCCCCTTGCGGAAGCCGCCGAGGCTTTCATTCTCCTGCAAAAGCAACGCCTTGAGGCCGGCGGCGTCGGCATTGGCCTTGGTGCCGAGGATGCCCGCATCCGTTCTGCCGGCGGCATCGGCGGCGACGAGTTCGCAAGCCTGCCCGCCTTCGATGTCGCGGATGGTGACGCTGTCGCCCGCCTCGATGCTGATGAAGATCGCACCGGCGCCAGGCACCTGGTAGCGCTCCATCCCTTCCGGCAGGGCGAGCAATCCGGGAGTCCGGATGACGCTCGGGCGGGGAGGGCCCCCGGCAACGGTGGGGTAGGCGGCCTGCAGCATCACGACCTCCCGATCGGATTTTCTTGCCTGTAAAGAAATTTCAATTTCAAGAATAAGCAGCCCTGATCTTGGAGGCAACCCTGTAAATCGAACCTAGCATCGGAACCTGGAGTCGCGACAGGGTAGCCGAAAGTTGGAATGACGTTTTGTTGGATAGGTTGTTGACAGCATCGCTGAACCACATAATCTCCTGCGAGTGAAATTTATTTCGCACAAGAAAAAGTCCTGGAGGGGATTTGATGAAGATGAGGGTAGCAGTCATTGGTGCCGGACCATCTGGCCTCGCTCAATTGAGGGCATTCCAGTCAGCAGCGAGCAAAGGGGCCGAAATTCCCGAAATCGTCTGTTTCGAAAAGCAGTCCGACTGGGGTGGTCTTTGGAATTATACTTGGCGTACAGGCACCGACGAGCATGGCGATCCCGTCCACGGCAGCATGTACCGCTACCTCTGGTCCAACGGGCCGAAGGAATGTCTCGAATTCGCCGACTACACCTTTGAAGAGCATTTCGGTAGGCCGATCGCTTCTTATCCGCCGCGCGCGGTGCTGTGGGATTACATCAAGGGCCGTGTCGAAAAAGCCGACGTGCGCAAATGGGTGCGGTTCAACACCCCCGTCCGCATGGTGACCTATTCCGACGCCACCGGCAAATTCACCGTCACTGTTCACGACCGGACCGAGGACGTCGTCTACTCCGAGGAATTCGATTACGTCGTCGTCGCCTCGGGCCATTTCTCGACGCCGAATGTGCCGCATTTCGAGGGCATCGATAGATTTGCCGGCCGCGTGCTGCATTCGCACGACTTCCGGGATGCGCTGGAGTTCAAGGACAAGGACATCCTGCTCATCGGGCGCAGCTACTCGGCCGAAGACATCGGCTCCCAGTGCTACAAATACGGCGCCAAATCGATCACCAACAGCTATCGCAGCCGGCCGATGGGCTTCAACTGGCCCGAGAACTGGGAAGAAGTGCCGCTTTTGATGCGGGTCGAGCACAAGACCTGCCATTTCAAGGACGGTACCTCCAAGGAGGTCGATGCCATCATCATGTGCACCGGCTACCTGCACCACTTCCCGTTCCTCAGCGAGGACCTGCGGCTCAAGACAGCAAACCGGCTCTGGCCGCTTGATCTCTACAAGGGGGTCGTCTGGGAAAACAATCCGAAGCTGTTCTACATCGGCATGCAGGACCAGTTCTACACCTTCAACATGTTCGACGCGCAAGCCTGGTTCGCCCGCGACGTCATGCTCGGCCGCATCACGCTGCCGTCGAAGGACGAGATGATGGCCGACAGCCAGAGATGGCGCGATCGCGAGGAACAGTTGCAGGATGCCGAGCAGATGATCTGGTTCCAGGGCGACTACACCCAGGAACTGATCGACGCGACCGACTATCCCGACTTCGACATCGAGGCAGTGAACCAGACCTTCATGGAATGGGAGCACCACAAGGCCGAAGACATCATGGGCTTCCGCAACAACGGCTACAAGTCGCTAATGACCGGAACCATGGCGCCGAAGCACCACACGCCCTGGCTGGAGGCACTGGACGACTCGCTCGAAGCCTATCTGGCGGAGCAGTGAGCATCCGCCGGCGGCGTCGTGAGCCGTCGCCGGCATCATCCTCGACGCAAGGATGACAGGCGCCATGGGAGGGCCGATCGTTGTCTGATGCACCAATACTGGAAGTCCGTAGCCTAACCAGGAAATTCGGCGGCCTGACCGCTGTCAACAACCTGTCCTTTGCGGTTCGCCGCAACAGCATCCACGGTCTTATCGGCCCGAACGGCGCCGGCAAAACCACGACCTTCAGCCTGATTAGCGGCTATTACAGTCCCACCAGCGGCCAGATCCTCTATGACGGCAAGGACGTGTCGGGCCTGAAGACCAGCCGGCTTGCGCAACGCGGGCTTATCCGCACATTCCAGGGCACGACGCTGTTCCAGGAGTTCAGCGTCATGGACAACGTTCGCGTCGGCTGTCACCGCAGCGCGCGGGCCGGCTTCGTCTCGCGCATAATCGGCTCGGACGCGCCCGTCGAGCGCGCCGCGGACCGCAAGGCCCGCGAAATCCTGGACCTGTTCGATCTGGGCGCTCTGGCGGACGAGCCGACGTCGAGCCTTCCGCATGGCCACCAGCGGGCGCTGGGCATGGCAGTTGCGCTTGCCGCCGACCCGGTGGTGATCCTGCTCGACGAGCCATTCACCGGCATGAACCCGGAGGAGACGCGCCGCATGATGGAGCACGTGCGCCGTGTTCGCGACGAACGCGACATCACCATCATGCTGGTCGAGCACGACATGCAGGCCGTGATGGGCCTGTGCGACCGCATCACGGTGATGAATTTCGGCCAGTTGCTGACCGAGGGCGCGCCGGAGGAAGTGCGCACCGATCCGCGCGTCATCGAGGCTTATCTGGGGCGTGCAGAAGATGCTGCTTGAAGTCCGCGACCTCCATGTCCACTACCAGAAGGTCGCTGCCCTGAAAGGCATCAGCCTGCAGGTTCCGTCGGGCGGCATCGTCACCATCATCGGCGCCAACGGCGCGGGCAAAAGCACCACGCTGCGCGCCATCTCCGGGCTGGTCCGCCCGTCGAAGGGCGAGATCCATTTCGACGGCCAGCGCATCGACAATCTGCCGCCCGAGCAGATCGTGGGGCGTGGTATCGCCCATGTGCCTGAAGGCCGGCGCGTCTTTCCCGATCTCAGCGTCGAGGAGAACCTGCGCATCGGCGCCTTCCTGCGCGCGGACAAGGACGGGATCGAGAGAGACCTCGAAGATGTGTTCCGTCGCTTCCCGCGTCTTAAGGAGCGCCGTACCCAATGGGCGCGCACGCTGTCGGGCGGCGAACAGCAAATGGTGGCGATCGGACGGGCGCTGATGTCCGGACCGAAGCTGCTGCTTCTCGACGAGCCCTCGATGGGCCTTTCGCCGGTGATGGTGCAGGAGATCGCTCGCATCGTCGCCGATATCGCCGAGACCGGTGTGCCGGTGGTGCTGGTGGAGCAGAACGCGGGGCTGGCGCTCCGACTCGCTTCTTATGCCTACGTGCTGGAAATCGGCACCGTTGCCCTGGAAGGCAGGGCCGCCGACCTGCGCACCAATGACCATGTCCGGAGGGCCTATCTTGGCGCCTGAGACGTGGAGCTTCCGGGATCTCATTGCAGCGGGATGGAGCGAGGCCGACCTCGAATGGGAAAGCCTGACCTCGACCGCGGTTTCAGATCTTGCGGCCGGGCGCGCCGCCGAGGCGTTCGACGGTTTTGCCAGGGCGCTGCGGCTGGCCCGCACCGGGCTCGCCAAGGACGACCCGCGGCTCGCCACCAGCCTCTGCAATCACGCGGCTGCGCTGGAGGCGGCAGGCGAGGGGGCCATGACGGGGCAGATCCGTGCTTCAGCCGCCCAGGCTTGGGCGGGATGCGAGCGCTGGATCGCGTCGATGACGGCGCCGCGCACTGCTCGGTCGTCGCTGTTTCATTTGCGCATGGAGCGCCTGCATCGGCCGGCCTATGAGGAGCGCTGGCGGGTCAAGGGACGCGAATTGCTTGCGGCGGTGCAAGCTGAAATCGGCGGACTAGGAAGCCTCGTCCTGGTCGGCTCAGCCGAAGCGGAGGAGCGGGCGCAGCGCTGGAAACGGGAACGGCCGGCTGGCCTCGGTGATCCGAGGAAGCTGCTCGGCGCGGTGATATTGCTGGCGGCAAGGGAAGGAGTGCACTCAGTCGCCGTTGGAGATTATGCTGTAGATGCAGCGGCGACGCTGTAGCCAGAGGAATAAATAATAGGAAGTTTTTTTGCCGGCATTTCTGGCTGGCTTCAGATGACCAAAAGGAGCGCGCAGCAGTCGATCTGTGCCTCTCCATTACAAGTAAAAGTATCGACACCGGGAACAGGCTGCGGAGCAGTATCCCTCCGGCAGCATAATGAAAGCTCGAGCGGAGGAACCTCGATGACTTCTGCATCCAAAGTTTCGCTTAACAGAAGAACCCTTCTTTGCGGCGCGGCAAGCGCTGCACTCATGCCGGTTGTCGGCTTTCCGCGCGTCAGCTTCGCGGGGGACGACGTGGTCAAGATCGGCTTCCTGGCGCCCCTGACGGGCCCCGTGGCGGCCTGGGGCAAGCCCGGCCTTGACGGCTGCAAGATCTGGGCCGACTGGATGAACGAGGCGGGCGGGATCGAGATCGGCGGCAAGCCGCACAGGATCGAATTCGCCTCCTATGACGACGAAGACGATGCCGGCAAGGCGCGCGCCGGCGCCACCCAGCTGATCCGTGAAAGCGACGTCAAGTTCATCATGATGCTGGGCGGCAATTCCTGGCCCGGCGTCGAGGAGATCGCGGCGCGGCAGGGCATGCTGGTCTCGACGCTGTTGCCGAGCGACCTGACGCCCAACACCGAGACGCTGATTGCGCCTTGCGAGGTGCATCCGATCTACAACGTCACCGGCGTGGACTGGCTGGCGGCCAATCGACCTGAGCTGAAGACCGCCGTGATCTGCGCGCAGGACGACGCCCTCGGCAAGCCTTCGGTAGCGACCTACCTGGCCGCCTTCGAGGCTGCCGGCATCGAGGTGCTCGGCGACCCGTTGTTCTTCGACCCGGCCACGACCGACTTCGCACCGGTGATGACCCAGCTTCTGGCCAAGAACCCGGACATCCTGTGCCTCGACACCTGCTACGCCGACTATGTGCATCCGCTGTGCGAACAGGCGTTCCAGCAGGGCTATAAGGGGCAGATCATTTCCTGCACGCTGGATTTCTACCAGCGCATCGTCGAGCGTACCTCGAAGGAGTTCATGGAAGGCGTGATCTTCCAGTTTCCGGACTTCGACGACAAGGCGCTCAACGATCCGCGCATCAACTTCAGGAAGCCGAACGAGTTCTACGCCGAATATGTCAAGCGCTATGGCGCGACGGAATGGTCGGCGGTGTCTTGGGAATATTCCTCGATCATGGACCTTTGGGCGGATGCCGCGCAGCGCGCCGGCAGTGTCGAGCCGGCCGATGTGCTGAAGGCCATGAAGGAAGGCGGCAAGGGCAAGCATGCCTTCGGCGAGGCGCGCTGGTGGGGCAAGGACCTGTTCGGCCTCGACAACGCCCTTGTGGGCGACTGGCCGGTGGTGGTGATCCGCGACGGCAAGGCCACCATCGCCGAATTCCGCTCCATTCCCGACTGGTGGGACAAGCATGGAGACCTGCTGATCAAGCACATGACCGATCTCGGCCAGATGTGGAGCCAGCGCACCTGATGCGGCCAGGCGGCCTTCGGGCCGCCTCTTCCTCGCTGGGGCGAGGTGTCATGACGCGACCAACCGGGAACTGCCGATGTCGGACTTTCTTCTGCAAACAGCCTTCAATGCCTCCTATGCCGCCAGCTACATGGCCCTCATTGCCGTGGGGCTGGTGCTGATCTTCGGCGTCATGGGGGTAATCAACTTTGCCCATGGCGAGCTCTATATGGCCGGCGCCTATGCGGTGGTTTTCTTCTACGCAGGGCTTGGCCTGCCCTTCATGGTGGCGGTGGCGATAGGCCTCGTCTTCGTCGGCTGTCTCGGCATGCTGATGGAACTGGCGCTGTTCCGGCCGTTACGAACCAATCCGCTCGGCGGCCTCATCGCGTCCATCGGATTCCTCCTGATGCTGCAGACGGTGGCCGTGCTGGGCTTCGGCCTGCGCAACCAGAATGTTCCGCCGGTGTCGCAAGGGCGCATCACCGTCGGCGGCGCCTTCCTGACTTATGAGCGCCTCTACGTCATTCTGGCGACGGTGGGGCTGCTGCTGGCGCTGTGGTTGTTCCTGCGCAAGAGCAAGTTCGGCTGGGCGTTGCGCGCCTGCGCGCAGGACCGCGAAGCAGCCTCCCTGCAAGGCATCTCGATCAACCAGACCGCGCGCTATGCGATGTTCATCGGGGCAGGCCTTGCCGGTGTCGCCGGTGCGCTGACCGCGCCGCTGGTCGCGCCGACGCCCTATATGGGGCACACGGTGATCGTGACTGCGTTCATCATCATCATCGTGGGCGGCATCGGCAGCCTGGAGGGGGCCGTGCTAGCCGCGATCATCTACGCCTTCGTCCATACCTTCGTGACGACCTTCTTCGACGGCGTCATCGCAAACATCGTCGGCCTGCTGCTGATGCTGGCCGTCCTCGTCGTCAAGCCGCAAGGCCTGTTTGGAGTGCGCGAACGTGCCTGAACGAAACACGATCAGCGGAGCCGGCTGGGCCGGCATCCTCGCTCTGGCGGTGGTGCTGCTTGCGGTGCCGCATCTCGTCAGCTTTTCCCAGCAGGAGTTGCTGGTCTTCCTCACCATCAACGTGTTGCTGGTTGTCAGCTATCGCCTGCTGACGCTCACCGGCGAGTGGTCGCTCGCCCATGTGGTGATGATGGGCGTCGGCGCCTATGGCAGTGCGCTCTACAGCAAGCTGTTCGGCTTCCCGGTGCCGCTGGCCATGCTCGCTGGCGCGGTCACGGCAGGGTTGATCGCCACCGTGCTCAGCTTCCCGCTGTTTCGCATGAAGGGCTTCTACTTCCTCATAGGCTCGTTCGCCGCCGGCGAAGTGATCCGCCTGATCTGGAAGCGCTTCACCGATCCTTTCGGGGGACCCAAGGGGATCCAGCGCATTCCCGGCTTTCCCGAGATCGATCTCGGCTTCCTGCGCATCGATTTCTACCAGCCTGAGAACTATTACTACCTCGTCCTGGTGGTGGTGCTGGTGTCTCTGTGGGTACTCTACCGCATCGAGAGATCGCGCATCGGCCTCACCTTCCACGCCATCCACTGGCAGGACAAGCTGTCGGAATCGGTTGGCATCGACACGTTCGGCCATCGGATGCTGGCCTTCGTCGTTGCCTCGTTCTTTGCCGGCGTCGCCGGGGCGCTCTATGCGCACTATCTCAGCACGGTCAACCCGAACCAGTTCAACGTCGATACGATGGTCTATGTGCTCATCTGGACCATCGTCGGCGGCACCAGTCGTTGGTACGGTCCCATTCTTGGCGTCATCGCGCTGACCATCATCGACGAGGTTATCCTGCGCGGCATCGGTGCGGACCAGTGGCGGCCGCTGCTCTATGGCGCGATCCTCATCTGCGCCATCCTGTTCTTGCCCAACGGCCTGGAAAGCCTGGTCATCAGGGCGGGCGAAGCCCTGCGAGGCCGTTCCGCCTCGGCTGTTACCGGGGCAGCGGGGGCCGCGCAGGACTGAGGCTGCCGGCTCTGGCCTTGAGGCGCCTGGTCAGTGAACCTTGACCAGGTGCCAGGCGCCACCAAAGCCGTTACCCTTGGTGTCGCCGGGCTTCTTGTCGCCAGAGAAGCGATAGACCGGCCTGCCGTCATGGGCCCACATCTTCTTGCCGTCCTCGCGCGTGACGACGGTCCAGTTGCCTTCCGGCTTGGCGTCTGCCGCCGCCATCAAGGGCGGCCAGTTGGCCGCGCATTCCGAGTTGCAGTTCGACTTTCCGGGTTTGTCCTTATCGAATGTGTAGAGCGTCATACCCTTGACATCGGTGAAAATCTGTTCGCCGGCATGGTCGGCGGTCCTGACCGGTGGGGCTGCGAAGGCCGCCGTGGCGCACCACAGCAGCGCGGCAAGTCCAATGACCGTTCTCATGGTTCTCTCCCAACATCGTTTTGACGGAAGCCGATGACAGCTCCCGGTACTGCTAATGCTTTTCGACGCCAGTTTGTCCCACGAGGCGCTTCATTTGGTGTTCCGATGACTTTGGCGGTTCTGCTTAGGCCAGTGTGATTGCGGAGTTGCGAGCGCCGCTTCCCGACATAGGGTGGCTGCCAGGAACGACAACCATGTCAGTCGGGGGAGGGAAGGAAGGAACTGTTAACCATCGGTTCCTATTGCTCAGCAGACGTCCCCATCGGCTGAGTCTTGAGTGCAGAATCCATGCGTGCTTCCAGAACCAATTTATCGAACCTAGCTTCGCACAATCAGGGCCAGGAAGGGCGCTTCGAGGATCCGCGCAACGACGCCTCCCGCGGCGGGCAACCGCCAGTTGCGCCCCGCCGGGAACCCCGGGTCGAAACGCGAGAGGCATCATCCACCCTCCAAAAGGTGGCCGGAGCCAACGACTATTTCACCCACTCCACGATGCAGGACCATTTCTTCCTGGCGCCTAACGTCCGCTTCACGCGCACGCCCGAGCGTGAGATCATGAGCCGCCGCGCGCCACAGGACGGTGAAGGCAGCGCCGAGCAAAGCCAAGTCAGGACGGGTGGGACGGCCCGGCAGCCGGCCGTGATAGCGGCTGCGCCGGCAGCACCGGCACCGTCTGCCAGACCTTCTGCGCCGTCGGCATCAATGCACGGTCGGCATTCCGCCATGGAAGCTGTTCGAACACCGGTTGGCGACGGTGCCGTCAGGCCTGGCGCGTCGACGGTGACGACTGTCAAGGCTCCCTCGCTGGAACGGGTCGTCGAGAAGGCACAGGTGCTGTCGTCCGTGACCCCGCCGACGATTGCAACCGTTGCAGCGCCGCTCGCGCCTACAGACGAGCCCGCCTCCCAACATGTCGACACGTCGGCCGATACGGACAATCGCGAATCCACGGGTTGGTCCTATCTGTCGGACCATGCCTTCTTCGAGTTTGCGTCACCTGCGGCCATCGAAGGGGTTTCTCTCGTTCCGCCCGCCAATCCAGATGCAGTCACGGCAACGCCGGCGCCCGTCGCCGCAGTATCCGTTGCCGTGAAGCCGCAGATTATTCGCCCGGCTGCGATGGCAGAGATCACCTCGCTGTTCCGCATCATCGAGTGCCATCGCGCCGCGCCCGCCGTGCCGGAAGTCACCGTTGTTTCGCCAACTGGCCCGATAGATGTCGAGGCCACCTCGGAAGCCCGCGCGAGCGATGCCGTGCAGGAGATGGAAATCGCCCCGGCTCCGGCGGAGGAAATCGTCACTGCTCCCCCAGAAGCAGCTGTTACTGCTTCCGTAGTGGAAGTTGCCACCGCCCCGGCGGCAGAAGTTGAGGCCGCGCCTCAGCCGGCGAAAACTGTCGCAGTCACCATGCCGGTTCCGGTCGCGCGCACGCCTCTGCCTCCGGTCGGAAGCGCAGAGCGGACCGGCGCCGACAACGGTTACGAGTTTCCCTCCGAAGAGCTCCTGCAGGAGCCGCCTGCCGGACAGGGTTTTTACATGTCGCAGGAGCGGCTGGAGCAGAATGCCGACCTGCTGGAAAGCGTGCTCGAAGACTTCGGCGTGCGCGGCGAGATCATCCACGTCCGTCCGGGTCCGGTCGTCACGCTCTATGAGTTCGAGCCGGCCCCGGGTGTGAAGTCCTCGCGCGTTATCGGCCTGGCGGACGACATTGCCCGCTCCATGTCGGCCATCTCGGCGCGCGTCGCGGTCGTGCCCGGCCGCAACGTGATCGGCATCGAGCTGCCGAACGAGACGCGCGAGACGGTTTATTTCCGCGAGCTGATCGAATCCGTGGACTTCCGCGAAACCGGCTGCAAGCTGGCGCTCTGTCTCGGCAAGACCATCGGCGGCGAGCCGGTGATCGCCGAGCTTGCGAAGATGCCGCACTTGCTTGTCGCCGGCACCACCGGCTCTGGCAAGTCGGTGGCGATCAACACGATGATCCTGTCGCTGCTCTACCGCATGACCCCGCAGGAATGCCGGCTGATCATGGTCGATCCCAAGATGCTGGAGCTCTCCGTCTATGACGGCATCCCGCATCTGCTGACGCCTGTCGTGACTGATCCCAAAAAGGCCGTGACGGCGCTCAAATGGGCCGTGCGCGAGATGGAGGACCGCTATCGCAAGATGGCGCGGCTCGGCGTGCGCAACATCGACGGCTACAACCAGCGCGCCGCGGTCGCCCGCGACAATGGCGAAACCGTCGTCATGCAGGTGCAGACCGGCTTCGAAAAGGGCACCGGCGCGCCGCTGTTCGACGAGCAGGAAATCGACCTCGCGCCGATGCCCTACATCGTCGTGATCGTCGACGAGATGGCTGACCTGATGATGGTCGCCGGCAAGGAGATCGAAGGCGCGATCCAGCGCCTGGCGCAGATGGCGCGTGCGGCCGGTATCCATCTCATCATGGCCACGCAGCGTCCGTCTGTCGACGTCATCACCGGCACGATCAAGGCGAACTTCCCCACCCGCATCTCCTTCCAGGTGACGTCGAAGATCGACAGCCGCACCATTCTGGGCGAGCAAGGCGCCGAGCAGCTGCTCGGCCAGGGCGACATGCTGCACATGGCCGGCGGCGGTCGCATCGCCCGCGTGCACGGCCCCTTCGTGTCCGACGCCGAGGTCGAGCATGTCGTGGCGCATCTGAAGGCGCAGGGCCGCCCCGAATATCTCGAGACAGTCACGGCCGACGAAGACGAGGAAGAAGCGGAAGCAGAACAAACCCCTGTCTTCGACAAGGGTGCAGTTGCCGCCGAGGATGCGGACACGATCTATGACGAGGCGGTGAAGGTGGTGCTGCGCGACAAGAAGTGTTCCACCTCCTACATCCAGCGCCGCCTCGGCATCGGCTACAACCGCGCCGCCTCTCTGGTCGAGCGCATGGAAAAGGAAGGCATCGTCGGCGCCCCCAACCATGTCGGCAAGCGCGAGATCCTGCTGGGCCGGCGCGACCATGCCGGGACCCCGGACAAAGACGACACGGAGTGATCCGTAGGCATCGCTTCCGGCGAGATCAGGTAACAAGGCCCGTCACCTCCCGGAGGTGGCGGGCTTTTTGCCATGGTGAGGAACTATCGTCGCCGGCGGAAGTTTTTCGGTGCGGTTGCCCAGAAGGAAGCGACGCCTCGCCGTCATGAACACGCCTGACGAAAGCCAACAGGCTCGGCGCTCGGTCGGCACATCCGCGTCGGCCGCGCTTGGCCTGTCCGCGCTTGGCGTCGTGTTTGGCGATATAGGGACCAGCCCGCTTTACACGCTGAAAACCGTTCTTGCGCTGGCGGGCGGCCGACCGGCGGCTGACGTGACGCTCGGGGTTCTTTCGCTCGTCTTCTGGACGCTGATCATCATCGTATCGATCAAATACGTTTCCTTCGCCATGCGGGCCGATAATGACGGCGAGGGCGGAATTCTTGCGCTGATGGCTCTGCTCGGCGTCAAGCGGCACCAGAGGCCGGCCATCGTCGCCCTGGGCTTGTTCGGTGCGGCGTTGATCTATGGCGACGGTGCCATCACGCCGGCGATCTCGGTGCTTTCCGCGCTTGAAGGGCTGAATATCGCGGTACCGGCGGCGAAATCCTTTGTCGTTCCGGCGTCCGTTGCAATCCTCGTGGTCCTTTTCGCCATCCAACCGCTTGGCACTGCCCTGATCGGACGAGCGTTCGGACCGATCATGGCTTTGTGGTTTCTCACGATCGGGTTGCTTGGCCTCTGGGGCGTGCTGCAACATCCCTCGGTTCTCGTCGCCATAGATCCGCGCTATGCCCTGCGGTATCTGTTTTCAGGCGATCCGGGCAGCTTTCTGGTTCTCGGCGGCGTGTTCCTGTGCGTGACGGGGGCGGAGGCGCTCTACGCCGACATGGGGCATTTCGGCGCCCGGCCGATCCGATTGGCTTGGTCGGTGATCGTCTTTCCCAGCCTGCTGCTGAATTATGCTGGGCAGACCGCCATCGTTCTCGAGGGCGCGCCAACACAGGACAACATATTCTACCGACTTTGCCCAGAACCCCTTCTGATCCCTCTCGTTCTTCTTGCCACGCTGGCGACGATCATTGCGAGCCAGTCGATCATCACCGGCGCCTTTTCCATGTCGCGCCAGGCGATCCTGCTCGGCTGGCTGCCACGGCTCTGGATCGTCCAGACCTCGGCGGAGGGCTACGGGCAGATTTATGTGGGAGTGGTCAACTGGATGCTGATGATCGTGACTGTCGGCCTGACGATTGTGTTCGGCAAGTCGGACAACCTGGCCGCAGCCTACGGTATCGCCGTGTCGCTGACGATGCTTATGACGTCGGCCCTGTTGTTCATTGCCATGCGTGAGGTTTGGGGCTGGAGCCTTGTGGTAAGTGGAATGGTTGCGGGCTTCTTCCTCGTCGTCGACTCGGCATTCTTCCTGGCAAATGTCGTGAAGGTTCTGGAGGGCGGCTATGTCCCGCTCCTCCTTGCCGCAGGCGTTTATGGGTTGATGTTCACATGGCACAAAGGCGCCGCGGAGGTCTCCCGCAGACTGCGTGAAAAGCTTGTGCCGGTGGCGCAGTTCATGGAGCAGGTCAAGGCGAATGGCGTGCCGCGAGTGCCGGGAACGGCGGTGTTCCTGACCAAGACCGCATGCGATACGCCGCCGGTCATGGTCCGGCATGTCGAGCGTAACAGAGCGCTGCATGAGCATCTGCTCGCCTTGACGGTCGAGATACAGTCGATTCCACGGATCAAGAGCAAGGCTCGACTGTCGATGGAGGAGGTTGCGCCAAACTTTTGGCGTGCAATTGCCCAATACGGCTTCATGGAACGTCCGGACATTCCTGCCCTTCTGCGACAGGCTCAAATCAAGGAATGCGGCATCGGTCTCGACGATGTCACCTACTATATCGGGCGTGAGACCGTCATCAGCCGCGACGGCGGCAATTGGCTGGCGAATTTTCAGAAGAGTCTGTTTGCGCTCATGGAGCGGAACAGCGCACATGTTACCGACTTCTTGCGTGTGCCCACCGAAAGCGTCGTTGAGATAGGCCGCCAGGTTGCAATTTGATCTCCTGGTGGCGGGGCATGAAGGCCCGCAAGGAGGGATGCCGGCGGTCCTATTCCGGAAGAAGTCCGGCGTGTTCGAGGACCGGATAGGCGAGGGCAGCGATGTGCGAGTGAATTCGCCGGAGGTCTCGCAATATGCGCAAAAAGGTATCGCCTGCTTCGGCCCTGGCCGATGGCTTATGGCGCATACGGGCAAAGTGGGCGTCGGTCGCTTCGCTTTCGAGACGCCGCAGCATTGCCTTGCGGCTAGCGAGTTGCTGGGCAGCCACCGGGTCGTTTCGCAGCAGCACCGTCACGGCCAACTGCAACCCATCCATCACGGCCGCGTACATGGCGTCGATATCTACGAGTTCCAATGGCGAAAGAGATTGCCTCAGGTTTATTTGCTTCAGCGCCAACTCGACCATGTTGGTGGCGAGTATGTCGCCGACATGCTCGATGTTGATAGCGAAAGTCAGGATCTCCTGGCTGCGCTCGGCATCCTCATCGTTCAAGGCCTCTCGATCGATGTCGGCAAGATACCCGCGCAGCGCCATGGAGAGCTTGTCGAGTGCCCGATCCATTCGGATGATCTTGGAGGCATCCTTGCGGCTGTTTTGATGAAAAACCTTGCGCATGGCCTTCAGCATTTCGGTCGCCATGTCGGCCATGCGCAAGGCCTCGCGAGATGCGTTGGCCAGCGCGACATTCGCGGTTTCGAGCGCAGCCTCGTCGAGATATTGCGGTTCTCCTGGATCAGGTTGTGGCGGCGGATCGGGAAACAAACGTATGAGCAACGCTGCGAGTTGTCCGATCGGCATTATGAAGAGCAATGCCAAGGCGACGTTGAAACCGGTGTGGAAGTTCACCACCAGCCGGGCAGGGTCCGCCTCGATCCGTGACAAGCCGGCCACGATCCACGGCAGGAACGGGAGGGTGACCACGCAGCCGGTTGCGCGAACCAGCATGTTGCCGAAGGGAAGGCGTCGCGCCTGCCGGGATCCGGCCTCGACGAATGGCGGGATCGTGCCGCCAAAGTTGGCGCCGAGAACCAATGCCAATGCGGTTTCAGTGGAAACGACGTTTGTCGTTGCCAGTGAAACGATCAGGAGCACGATGGCGACACTTGAATGGCAGGCCCACGTCAGCAGGGCAGCCACCAGCAGTGCGAGAACAGGCTGGCCGGAGAGCCCTGCCATCACCGCGCGGAACACTGGACCTACCTCGAGATCGCTCAAGGTATGCACCAGCAATCCCAATGCCAGCAGCATAAGCCCCAGGCCGATTGAGATGCGCGCGAGATTTTTGAGCTGGGAGTGGCGGGCGCGAAAGGCCACGACGCCGGCGAGGATGAGGACGGGCGCAACCGCCGTCACGTTGAAAGACAGGATCTGGACGATCAAGGTGGTGCCGACATTTGCGCCGAGCATGGCCACCAAGGCGGGCTCGAGGCCGATGATGCCGCTAGCGGCGAATGATGTCGCCATCATGCCGGTCGCCGTGCTGCTTTGGAGCAGCGCAGTGATGCCAAGCCCAACGAGGAAGGCTCGTGGACGTGAGTTTATGTTGCGGCCGAGCCATAGACGCAGATCGGTGCCGTAGCCGCGCAGGACGCCCGTCGTGACCATGTGGGTGCCCCACAACAGGAGCCCGACATAGCCGGCGATCTGGAGAAATAGGAGCGTGCCAGACATCGCGGTCACCTCCTGCAACGGCGTGTTCGCTGAAGCTCGGATCTGCGGCTCTTACAAAGGTCTCCGTTCTGGGGCGGAGACTGGTGCTCAATATCTTATCGCTGCAATCGGTATCGGTTCCCGGCGGCAGCCCGATGAGGCGGTAGATAGTGAACGCGACCGGGATGACGAGTACGGCGCACAGCAAATCCGTCCAAGTGCCATGAGAGGGCTTGAGCCTGGGGGCAGATCAGTGGCGGCTGGGCGTGGGGATCATGACCCGAGCAGGTGCCTCGCGGCAAAGATGCCAGGCAGGAGCAGCGCGGCTGACCAGAGAAAGGCTGAAAGCCAGTTGGCGAGCTGGAACGTCATCAGCGGCAGCCGGCAGACGCCGGACACGAATGGCACCGTCGCCCGCAGCGGGCCAAAGAATCTGCAAAGCACGATGCTGAGCGCGCCCCAGCGCTCGAAGAAGGCTTCCCCGCGCGGCAGTACAGTCGGGTATCTGGCGGCCAGCCGCGAGTCACGCACGACGTGGTCGAAGCGCTTGCCAAGCCAATAGGATACCCAGTCCCCCAGGGCCGCCCCCACGCTGATCGCGATCCACACCGGTACGACGTCAATCCCGCTGGCCCCAATCGAGAAGCCGATCGCCAGCAACAGCGTGGTTCCGGGGATCAACAGGGGGACAAAGGGGAGGGACTTCACGAATGCCAGGGCAAAGGCGATCGCGATCGTCCACTGCTCGCCCCGCCGCATATATTCACCGGCCAGGGCGGTGTAGTGGTCCAAATCGGCGGGTAGCTGAAACAATCTTTTGTCCTCTGCGCCTCCCTCAGGGACAGCCATGCTAGGGCATTACGCCTATCTGCAAAACCGGAGACTGGCCCATAGAGGTCGGCATTGAGCGGCCGTCAGGTGCCTTCGCCAAGCAATGCCCGCAGTTCAACCAGCTTCTCGTTGACCAGCCAGCCGTAATAGTTCTCCACCGGCAGCTTTCGGCCGCTCGACCGCAATTCCGCCGCGCGTCGCCGTGGCTGGCCGACATTGTAGAGCGTGGCCGTGATGCCGGGATTGCGGGAAATGTCGAAGCCCTGCTGGGCATAGGCGTCGATGGCATCGCGCACGATTGCGGCGATGTAGATGATGGCGCGATCCGGATCCATGATGTCGCGGTAGATCGCCTGCGGCCGGTCCGGCGTGAGCCGGTCATAGCCGCTCACCTTGTTGACCAGGTCGGTCACCCCGAGAGCCGTCAGCGGACTGATCTGGCCGAGGCCGAAGGTCTGGCCGGCATAGAAGGGCTGGAAGAAGGCGCGCTGGAGGGTCACGGGTTCGTAGGCGACGCCATCGACTTTCTTGCCGCGAAAAGCGGCGTCCCAGACCTGGTCGCGGCAACTCCACAGTTTGGCACTGCCTTGCTCGGACGCGCAGCGCTTGAATTCCGGCCGCTCGAGGAATGTCTGCACCGTCACGCCCTTGTAGCGGAAGGCGAAGTCGGCATTGGCGTAGGCCAGCGCCTTGACGTAGTAGGTCTGCATGGTGCCGACGGCGCTGACGTTGTAGGTGTGCTCGCCGACCAGCGCCCCGACGATATGGATCGGGTCGATGCCATAGGCCGTGGCCGCCTTCTTGATCTGCGCCATCAGCTTGGTTTCCCGCTTCAACAAGGCGATGATCTGGGCGTATTTGGCATCGTAGGTCGTGTTGAAGGCGCGCGCCCGCAGAGCGGACGTGGTCGGGATCGGCGGCTGTGCTGCTGACCTGTTGCCGGCAGGCACGACAACCATCCTGTCAGCCCGTGCCGCGCCGGCCAGCCACACTCCCGTCGACAAGGCGGCCACGACGGCCACGGCAACGCCCAACCGGTTCCAAGCTTTCATCTGATACCCCGCTCCCCTCTACCCGACGACAAGATCATACATCCGCTTCGTGGGCGATGCGGCCTGATTGCGTCAGATCACAGCATAAAATGCTGGCTTATACGATTTCTGGCGGGGCTGGCTATGTCTTGGCGAAGCGCGCCAGGAGAAGTCGTTGCGCCCGTTCCGCCGTCATCAGCAGCACCGCCCCATAACGCGCCATGATCCACAAGGAGGCCATGGCCGCCAATACTGCGACGATGATGGAGCCGACCATGTCGAGCGGGTAGTGGACCCCGATATATATTCTCGACCAGCCAACCAGGACGCCCAGCGCGGCCGCGGTCCACGCCGATCCTTTGCGTCGCAGCATGAACAGAACGGCCGCACAGACGGCGAAGGCGAGCCCGTGATTGCTGGGGAAGGACGAGTTGGGGCGATGCTCGACCAATGCATTTCCCAGGCCGATCATGAACGGCCGGGGTCTGAAGACCACAAGGCCGACTGCGGAACTCATTACAATTGCAATCGCCAGCGCGAGCAGAAGCGCAATCGCGGTCAGCCGATTTCGACCTCTACCGCTCACCCACAGGCCGACGAGATAGAGCGGAATCAGCAGAACGATGAATTTGGTGGCGAAAAGGGCCAGCCACGCCACGGCGGCGTTGGGAGTCGGGCCTGCGTTCAGGAGCAAAAATAGATCGGTATCGAGCTTGAGCATTTTTCCGGTGCGATTGTCAGGGCGTCACGATGATTGTGGTGGGTACTCAACAATTCATTAACCGGCCTGTTGATTTCCGCCAGGAACTGACCCGGGATTAGCGAATATTTCCATCGAGAAGTGACCCATGTTTGAACCTTGCCCCGCGTGTTTTCAGCGGGGGCTATGGAGTGATCGACATGGCGTTAT